>NZ_JABELD010000053.1 GCF_018853445.1 Acidithiobacillus concretivorus | reverse complement strand
CCCCAGTGGCGGTCTGCCCGCCGTAGAGCAGGCGCTCAAGATCATTGGCGAGCAGGTGATGGTTTTTCTCCCGCTCTTCCTTGATGACCGCCGCAGATGCCGACTGAAACCCCAAAGCATCGCCTTGCGTTCCTGACTTGATTAGTTGCCGCAGTAATTTTCCGCTCGCCATATATCAATCCCCCGAATTTTTGTCACATAAAATGTGTGCGCAGTTGACCAAGTAGCCGCACCCAGATATTTGATAAATCATCACAGCAACTCCAACTCGACTGCAAACAGTGTGCGCTCCTCGACTCTAATTACCCTCGAATTCGAGGGAATTGAAAGCAGGATTGTTTAGCTGCTCCCACACACCAAGAAACAGCACGGTATCCTTGTTTTTCAGCCATTGTTCGATCAGGGCGCTACCGCCGTCGAACCCTCGGACCATATCCGTCAGTGAAATGTAATCCTGCTCATTCCGGGTGTGATGCGGTTTTTCATGACAATTCCCATTCGACGGTAAACAGCGTGCGCTCTTCGACCTGCTGCTGAAGCTGCGCCTCCAACTGGCTGATGAGGTCATTGCGCTGGGCTTCGACTTCGTCCTGCCGGGCAAACAACTCTCGGCGCAGTTTGCTGCGCTTGCCTTCCAACTCACGCTGCTGCTTCTGCCATGAAAGTTTCTCTTCCAGCGTCGGCGAGGTCGCGGCAGTGCGGCGCACCTCCTTGATCTCGCGGTCGATCTCCTTGATTTCCTGCTCCAGACCGAGCTTCAGGTCGTCCGCCCAGGCGTCCAGCTTCTGCACTTCCTGCTCGAAGTAGCCGAGGTTGCGCTGGTTGATCTCGCGCAGGAGAACGTTCTTGCGGGCTTTCACGTCGGCCAGCAGGTCGGCGTCGGCCGCGTTGAACAGTCCCGCTGGCTGCGTGGTCGCGGGCAGGCGCAGCAGCTTCTCTGGGTCTTCTTCGGCCAACGGGACACCGTCGGTGGTACTGGCGGCGACCAGAAGGTGCTGCTCCTGATTGCCCAACGCCTCGACGGATATCAGTTTCAGGGTAAGCCATCCGGCCTTGCCGCGATAGGGCTCCAGCGTGCTGATCTTGGTGCCGTGGGCGTCGTAGTCGAACACAAGTTTGGCCCCGTCGAGCACGCGGGTCTTGGCCTGCTGCGTGATCCATAGCGCCAGCGGATGATTGACCCGGTACAGATGCGCGTCGCCAGAGCGGCGCGGCAGCTCATAGCGCCCAAGTGCGACGCCTGCCACGTCATTGTTCTCCATGTCAACCGGATGCCGATGGAGATCGAGCCCCTCGCCGTCGAAGCTGGCGCAGTCGCCCAGTTCAGCCTGGCTCAATTCCATCAGCATCTTCTCGAAGCGGCTGCGGACATTGCGGCTGTCGTCGGCCCGCATGCGCAGCTTCTCCTGCACTTCCTCATCAAAGTTTTCAAGCAATACCTGGCGCGTCTTGACCATCGCCTCGTTGATCTCGCCCGAGAGGTCGAGCTGGAGTTGCTCGAAGCTGGACTTGATTTCTGCAGGCTCTCGGCAGTTCTGGTAAATGTCGGCGATGCGGCGTTCGAAGTCGACGCCGGAACCAATTGCGCCCAGCACTTCGTCACTGGCCCCAAACACACCCTCGAAAAGCTGGAACTTCTGCGCCAGCAGTTCGTACACGCGGGCGTCGGCCTCGTTGCTGCGATCGACAAAGTTGACCACCACCACGTCGTGCTTCTGACCGTAGCGGTGGCAACGGCCGATGCGCTGCTCGATGCGCTGCGGGTTCCAGGGCAGGTCGTAGTTGATGACCAGCGAGCAGAACTGGAGGTTGATGCCTTCGGCGCCGGCCTCGGTGGCGATCATGACCTTGCCGCGCTCCTTGAAGTGCTCGACCAGTGCCGCGCGGGTGTCGGCGGTTTTGGAGCCGCTGATGCGGTCGGTGCCCTCAAAGCGCTTCAGCCAATCCTTGTAGATGGCCTGCGCACGTTGGTCGCTATTGGTGCCGTTGAAGAGCACGATGCCGTCGCCGTATGGCGTGCCGGCCAGCAAGTTGAGGAGATATTCCTGCGTGCGCCTGGATTCGGTGAAGATGATGGCCTTGCTGGACGCACCCAGCCGGTCCAGTTCGGCGAAGGCGCGATCAAGCGCGGTAAGCAGCGCCTTGCCCTTGGCGTTGTCCCGGATATTGGTTGCCAGAGCTTTGAAGTGGCGCAGCTCTTCGATCTCCTGCGCGATGGCATCGCGTTCCGTGTGGCTCGGTGCTGCAACGTCTGAGTCTTGGCCGCTCCACTCATCGGCGCCGCTTTCATCAAGATCGGCGTCGAGCGACTCATAGTCCTCGTCAAGTTCGTCGGCCAGATCGGGAACCACAGGTGCTTCGTCGAGAACGCCCTGGAGGCGCTTGGCCATCGTCTCCAGCGCACCCGCGATGGCGTGCGTGCTGGAGGCGAGCAACTTCCACAGCACCAGTGAAATCAGTTGGCGCTGCCCCTCGGGCAGGGCCTTGAGGTTGGGGCGGCGCAAGTAGTCGGCAACGAGCCTGGATAGTTCTTGCTCCTCGCTCGACGGCGTGAATTCCTCGACGATGGCCCTGCGCGCCGTGTACGACACGTAGGGCTGCACCTGTTTGCGCAGGGTGCGCTTGCAGAGGGGGGCCAGCCGGTCACGCAGGCTGCCGAAGGATTGCTCTCGGCCAGTGAACTGCGAGCGGAAGCTATCCAGGTCTCCGAACACGCGGTCATCGATGAAGCTGACCAGGCCATAGAGTTCGAGCAATGAGTTCTGCAGCGGCGTCGCCGTCAGAAGTGCCTTGGAGTGAACGCTTGAGAGCGCCTCCTTGAGGGTCTTGGCGATGACGTTGCTGGTCTTGTAGACGTTGCGCAGGCGATGCGCTTCGTCGAGAACGACCAAGTCCCAATCGATCCCCTTGACATCGTCCGCCTTGGCCTTGGCGAACTGATAGGAACAGATGATCGGGCCGGACGCGAACAGGAACGGGTTCTGCCGCGCCTGTGTGCCTTGGGCTGATTTTTTGAGGGCGTTGTAACTTTTGGCTTCGAGGATCAGCCCTTGCAGGCCGAACTTGTCCTGCAACTCTTGATGCCATTGCTTGCGCAGGTTCGCGGGAACAATGATCAAAACCCTGCGCCGCCGCTCCGCCCAGCGTTGCGAGATCACCAAGCCCGCCTCGATGGTCTTGCCGAGGCCCACTTCGTCGGCAAGGATGACACCGCGCGAAAGCGGGTTGCGGCAGGCGAAGAGGGCGGCATCGACCTGATGCGGGTTGAGATCGACCTGGGAATCGACCAGCGTCGAGGCCAGCGACTCCACGGTGTCGCCTGCCGCGCGGCGGGTGAGTAGCCACGCGACGTACTGGCTTTGATGCGGCGTCAAAGGTTGCTGCGTCGTCAACAATGTTCTTCCACTGGTCCTCTCCCGGACTCGATGCGGTGGCTAGCGTGGCGAAGACCCACTCATGTCTTCGCCTTTTTCATTTGCAGAAATTGATTACCTTTTGCTAAAACGCTTCAATTTTGACACAACATGGCAATATCTACCATTGGCCATCTGCCTGGATCGCAGAAGGAAGCAGATCATTCATTTTCATACTGCTAAATGACATTGCTCATGCCTATAGTTCCTCGGTCTTGAATTGGCTATAACCTTCATAAAAATAGCTCACGTCAATGCCTTTCATGAACAGGACGCGGTCGTTGATTTGGTCAGTGAGTGCGTGTTTGAGCAGGTGCTTAATTTCCAGGTCTTTCACCGGGCTGCGCTGCATGGCAGAAAGGTATTGTTCTTTATCGACCCGGTTCCAATCCACCATCTGCCTGATTTTCTTTTTCAATATCAGGTCCAGCCAGATGCGGGTGGCGCGGCCATTACCTTCACGAAAGGGGTGGGCCACATTCATTTCAACGTACTTTTCGATAATTTGCTCAAATGTGCCTTGAGGCATGGCGTCGATGTGTTTTAGCGACGCTTCCAGATACATCAGCGGGGCGAAGCGGAAATCACCCTTGGCAATATTCACTTCGCGGATTTTGCCCGCAAAAGCGTAGATTTCGCCAAATAAATAGGCATGAATATACGCCAGGCCCGCGAAGGTGCCGACTTCCACCATTTGCATATCGCCAGAATCAAACAACTGTTTGGCTTTTTGCTTGCTGAGTTTTTCTTCGGCTTTGGCCAGTTCAATTTGGTCGGTGATATGGAGCTTGTTTTCCAAGATCATTCGGGGTCTCCTTATTTTCGATGGCGGCAGGAATATCGGCCAAGTCCATATTCAGACTTTCGTTGTTGAGTTTATTTTTTCTTCAACACCATTTTTGCCGCCAGTGGACCGGTAATGGGCTGACCATTCATCCCCAACTGAATAAGCTGGTTTTCTCCTACCCGAAAGTACATGGGTTGTTGCATGCCTTCCAGCCGGATGGTTTGACCATTGACCCAGGTAAAGCTGTTACTACGCGAAAAGGCCGAACCCGGACGGTCTACATAGTGGGTGCTCAGAGCATAGGTTTGGTCTTTGTGCAGCACCAGGGTTTCGCGCACTCCGGGACAGTCGGCACAGGGCAGGGTACCCACGTAGGTTCCGGCCCAGTCGAGAGCCGTCTGGCTGCTGTGCATGTCCGGCGCGGCGGCCTTGGTATTTGGGTTAGCGGCTGGCGTAGCGGGTTCGGCTACCTTGGCGGGCAGCTTGGCGCAGGCACTCAGGGAAATGATAGCGAAGACAATCATGCGTAAACGGCCATTCCGGGTCATTGCTGGTCTTCCTCTTTATAGATCAGTAAATTACGCCAGTGTAACAGGGCTGGTAGGCGCTCTCCATATAGCACTGCTGCGGTCCGCTTCTTCCGCCAGCATCAGCAACTGCAACGCGGGGAAGGCCTGGTTCAGTTCACCCGGACGCAGGCGAAAATCCGGGTTTTGCGGTCCGCGCCCGGCATAAGGCCCCGCCCAGGTTTCGTAAAACAGCAAACCGTGGGCTTTTAAGGCTCGCGCCAATATCGGGAAAAGCGGGCGGTGCAAAAAATGGGCAACTACTATCACGTCGAAGCTGTCCGGCTCTGGTGGCTGCGCCAGCACATCCCGGCATTGGGCATGCAGGGGCAGGCCCGCCGCAGCCTGCTGAACGGCGGCAATGGCCGCGTCGGCGTAATCCCAGGCCCAGGTTTCCAGGCCTTGTCTGGCGAGGAACAAGGCATTAGCCCCCCGACCACAGGCAAGATCCAGCGCCGCACCCTGTGTAGGTAGCAAAGCCGCCTGCGCCTTGAGCAGGGGCAGGGGTGCTGCTGCCGGGGTGTCGCTCCCGGCGTAGCAGTTATTCCAGCGGGCCTGCCGCTCCTGTGCGTCTTCAGGCATGACGGGGATCAGTGTTCATGCCGAATACGCGGTAATAACTCACTGAGATTGCAGGGGCGGTGACGGTTATCCAGTTGCGGAATGATGATGGCTTCCATACCCAGCCGGACACCTCCAGTAGAACCGGGCAGCAAAAAGACGATGGTGCCCGAACAAATGGCGGCTTCGGCCCGGGACTGAATCGTGCTGGTGCCAATTTCTTCGTAGGACAACATGCGGAATAATTCACCAAAGCCCGGAATGGGTTTGCTGATCAGGGGTGCGAGGGCCTCCGGGGTCACATCCCGTCCGGTGACCCCGGTGCCACCAGTCGCGACAATCACGTCAATAGCCGGGTCGCTTATCCAGCTTTGCATCTGCTGGCGAAGTGTTTCGGCCGTATCGGGTAGGATGCAGCGCGCCGCTATCTGGTGTCCGGCAGCTTGGGCCAGCTCCGCAATTTTGTCGCCGGATTTGTCGGTTTCCGGGGTGCGGGTATCGGAAACCGTGAGGATGGCGAGGGCAAGGGGGATAAAGGCTTTACTATCAGTTGCGGAATGCACATTACTCACAGCGGAATTTCCTTTACAGGCGACACGGAAGTCCAGTATAAAAGGCTCCGTCCCGCGCTCCAAGTTGTGCCGGCTGAGTACCCATGACCGGGAACAAGCCAGACACTGGTGCCCTAACGCCCGCCTCTGATCTGGAGAACATCCATGGATGTATTTCCCCCAGCAGATCATCCCGTAACCGTCCATTCGGAAGAGCCAATTATTCCGGATCAGGTGAAGGGCTGGCAACATCTGACGGCGCCCAAACCCGCCGACTGGGTACAGGCCGGGCAGCTTGCTGATGACTGGGATTTTGCCCAGGATATTCTGGACCCCGATGAGCGCTCCTGGCTGCGGCGAGAAGAAAATCGGGTGTTTCTCACCTTGCAGTTTCCGGTGCGGGGGATCGTGGATGATGCCTGGACTTTGCGCCCATTGGGAATGGTTCTGCACCAGCAAAGCCTGACCACACTACTGGCTGAAGACCTGCCCTCGCTCTCGCCTTTTTTTGTGCAGTTGGAGCATCTTTCCAGCCCTCCGGAAAGCATCGAGATACTTGCGGCGATTCTTAAAATACTGGCCCAGAGTTATGAAGACGCCCTGCATCAACTGAACATGGCCATCCATGAAAATGAACGGCAACTGGATTGGACGCAAAGTAATGGTGACTTTTTCACCTTGCTGGAAATCAGTAAAAGTCTGACCCGTTTTGAAGTGGCTCTGGTCGGCAACATTGCCACGGCCTTCAAGATTTCGCGCCTGGCAGAAATTCGCGATGACCAGCCAGCGACCCGCCAGGTCGACACGGCCTTACTGGAGTTGCAGGTGGCCCATGAACGCGCCCGGGTTTATGCCGGAACCAGCACGTCGATGATGGATGCTTACGCTGGTATGGTACAAAACAACATCAACCACGGGCTCAAGGTGGTGACCGTTCTGGCTATGGTATTTTATGTACCGAGTATGCTGGCCACCCTGTATGGCGTAAACACGACCTTGCCCTTTCAGAAAACCCATTGGATTTTTTGGGTAGTGCTGTGTTTGGGGCTGGGTATTTCCGGGGGATTGGCCGCATTTTTCAAGCGCAAGGGCTGGATATGATCGGGCAGGAGTCTATAAAGGAGAGGCAGGATGCTGCACTGGTTTGACGACAAAACGGATGCCCAGCTGGAAATCACCCGTGATTTTCAGTGGCCCCCCAGTGCCACCTGGGTTCAGGTGGTTGCACCCAGCCAGGCCGAACTGGAATTTGTCGCCAAGCATCTGCAGGTACCCGACTATCTGTTTCAGGACGTTTCCGATGAAGACGAACGCCCACGTCTGGAACGCGACGGGGATGTGGCCCTGATCATTTTGAAAGTGCCGGCCCCCATGCAGGACGACGCGGAGCTCCGCTTTCGGACCCTGCCGGTAGGACTCTGGCTGCTACCCCAGCAAATGGTCACCGCCAGCGCGCATCCCTTGGCATTATGGGACGAATTACGCAGCCAGCGTCAGCGCGGCAAAATCCTGAATGTCCGGGGTCTGCTCGCCGAAATTTTCCAGGCTATTGCCCGGGATTTTCTGCGGGCATTACGCATTATCAACACAGAAATTGCCGCGACCGAAAAAATCCTCCGTCATTCACAAAACAATAATGAGTTTTTCCGGCTGCTGGCGCTGAACAAAAGTTTGATTCTGTTTTCTGCTGCACTCAAGGGAAACATTTCCGTGGCCCAGCAAACCTTGCGCCTGCCCATGCTGCTTCAGGATGAGGACGATCTGGAAGACATTGCTGATGCCCTGATTGATTTGCAGCAGGCCCGGGATATGACGGAAATTTATGCTTCCACCATCACCAACATGATGGATGCTTATGTGGGCGTGCTCCAGAACAACATCAGCAACACCCTGAAAATCATTACCGCCTGGACTGTGGTGGTGGCTTCCCCCGCTACGGTTGCCAGCATTTATGGCATGAACGTCCCTTTACCCCTACAGGATTGGACTTATGCATGGCCGGTACTGATGGGCGGGGGGTTTCTGATTTCCGGGCTGCTCTTTGTATTTTTCCGCAAAAAAGACTGGATCTGAGGCAGCGATGACAGCCCGGCATTTCGACATGACGCTTGGTGACTGGAACTCCAGTGCTTCATGCACGGGCCCCGGATTATTTCTGCTCAACCCGGAACAGGCCCCCTCCTGCACCGGACTGGGAAATCTGCTACGCCATAGTGAAGATCAGCGCCTGTATTGTGAAGGCGAAGAAATCATCTTGCGGCTACCCGTTGCCCTGTTGGAAGAAGATGCTCAATTTGGCACTGTCGCACGGGTAAGTCACCTGATTGTGCAGCACGACAGCCCCGAACGCCTGGTCATCATCGCTGAAGACGCCCTGCTGGCAACCCTGCAGCAGGATTGGCTCGGCAGCCTGCCGCAAAATGCCCGTGGCGATATCCTGCAAAAAATTCTGCTCAACATCATCTACAGTCATGAACGGGTTGCCCGCGTGCTGGTGGATCGTCTCCAGGAGCTGCGTATGGCCCTGAAAACGGCCATGGGTAACAGTGAGCTGCGCGAAATTGTGGTCTTAAACCGGGACCTAGGAGAGCTGGTCATCGCCTTGCGCGAAACCGGACTGATTTTACGCGACGCCTTGCGGGCCACGCCCGGCGAAGCTTCGACTTATCCCTTGCTGGATGCCGCCCTGCGCGAACAACGGCGCATGGAAGATGTGGTCAATCTGGTCTATGAGCGTTATTTGACCGTCACCAATGCCTACAACGGCATCATTCAGAATAATGCGCATACGGTCATGAAGGTCATGACCGTATGGCTGGCGCTGCTGATGATGCCCATTGCCTTTATCATGCCTTTTCACATGATGACCATTCTCCCGCTGGAACACTGGCACTACCTGTGGTTCGGCCTGCTCGCCTATGTTTTCGGAGCCACCCTGATGTTTGCCATCTGGGCCAGAAAACACGGCTTTTTTGCGATGTAGGGAGAAACAAGACATGCTGCGCATTACGCGAGACTGCCTGCTTTCGGGCAACGCCAACCGGCGCAGCTGGATGGCGTTGGTCAATCCTTCGGCCCTCGAACTGAACCAGGCGGCCATGACTCTGGATATTCCCGAAAGCTTCTTGCGCAAACGCCTGGAAGGCGAAGCATCGCGGCCGCTGATCAAGGAAGAGCGACTGATTTCCCTGCAATTTCAGGTGCCGATACCAGAAGATGGACGCATCGGCCAGTTTTCCCTGGTGCCTCTCAGCGTTTATTTTGTGCCGGGTTTTTTTGTGACACTGGCGGATCAGGAAATCCCCTTCCTCAACCAGCTGATTGATCCTCAGAAACCGCGTAAACGCTGGGAACTTGTCCTGCGCATCATCGCCGAGGTGACCCGCCTGTACCTGCCCACTGCGCGCGCTGTGGCCCGGGAAATGGCCATGGTCGAACGGGATTTACGGCAGGCCCAGCGCCATGACGTGGTGTACCGGGGCCTGGATATTCACGATCGCCTCCTGGCTCTGGATCTGGGCTTGTTGCAGCTGGAGTATGTGGTCAGTGAAATTGGTCTGTTCCTGCCCAAGGAAGACCATGATCTCATCGAAATTCATGAAGATACGCGCATTGAGCTGTCACAGGTCCGTGATCAGGTGGATAGTGATCAGGAAACCATCAATGAATTACTGGAATCTTACGCTTATGTGGTACACAACAATGTAAATCATTTGTTCAAATTCATGGCAGCGCTGATTATTCTGGTCACCATTCCGTTATTCATACCGGGCGCGGCGGCCATGAACGTCCCTCTGGGGCCGCTACCCCATTGGCGTTATGGATTTGTCGCCGTCACCGGCGGCCTGGTACTGGTGGAAGCACTTACTGCCTGGATATTTTACCGCAAGGGCTGGTTGCGACTGGATTAGGATTTTTCAGGGGGCAACGCCTCCGCCAGCAATTCCAGCCAATGGCGGACCGGCAGCTCCGTGCCAGACTGCAAATGCAACTGGCAACCGATATTGGCGGTAGCAATAGCGCAGGGTTGACCCTGTTGCAGGGCGTCCAGCTTTTGCTGACGGAGTTGCCGGGATAAATCCGGCTGCAAAATGGAGTAGGTGCCGGCTGAACCACAACAAAGATGCGCATCGGCAACTGCCGTCAATTGGTAGCCTGCGCGTTCCAGCAAGGCTTCGACCTTACCCTGCACCCGTTGCGCATGTTGCAATGAACACGGCGCGTGAAAGGCCACAGGGCCACGGTTTTTATGCTCCAGCGGCAGGGCTTCCAGGTGTTCGAGCAGCCATTCGCTGGGATCCCGTGCCAGCGCCGCTACTTGCCGGGCTTTTTCGGCATAATCGGGGTCATCCTGCAGGGCCTCGGCATACTCCTTGACCATGCTGCCACAACCACTGGCGCTCAGCAGAATAGCCTCCGCACCGGCTACGATATGCGGCCACCAGGCATCAATATTCCGACGCATGTAATCATGCGCTTCAGCGCGGGCGTTGAGATGCAAACTCAGGGCACCACAACACCCCGCCTCGGGGGGGACTTCCACTTGATAACCGAGCCGGTCAGCCATTTGCTCCAGGGCCGTTTCGGTTTGCGGCGTCATGACGCTTTGCACACAACCCGCAAGGGCAAGCACCGTGGGCTTATGGACGGGCGTCGCGGCTTGCAGCGGATGCGGTACCGGAAGCGCTGTGCCAGGCCATTCGGGTATATTCCGGGCGAGGGCTTCCGGCAAAAAAGGTTTGAACAGAGTCCCCAGTTGCAGCGCCAAACGAAAACGCGCGGGATGAGGAACCACCGCACGCAGCATACTGCGCTTCAGGCGCTCCAGAGCCGGACGCGGAATTTCGTTTTCCAGATGTTCACGGCCAATTTCCGCCAGGCGGGCATAGCGTACCCCGGAAGGACAAGTCGTTTCACAAGCGCGGCAAGTCAGGCAACGATCCAGATGTTTGAGGGTTTCAGCGCTGGCGAGCGTGCCGGCCAGGAACTCCTTGATGAGATAAATACGGCCACGAGGACCGTCCAGTTCGTCACCCAGTAGCTGATAGGTGGGACAGGTTGCTGTGCAAAAACCGCAATGGACGCAACTCCGCAAAATGCTGTCCGCTTCGACAATATCGGCGTTATTCTCAAAACGGGGAGCAATCCGGGTTTGCATAGGCTTCTCTAAAGGGTCGCGTACAGGCGACCAGGATTCAAAATACCGTGCGGATCAAACGCATTTTTCAGGCGTTGATGCAGGGCGAACAGGGCCGGTGGCAAAGGCTGGAACACCTCTTTGGAATGGTCTCCGCCGCGAAACAGGGTGGCGTGTCCGCCATGCTCAGCCGCCAGTGCCTGCAGGGCGCTAGCATCCCTTTGACCGCGCAGCCAGCGTTGTCCGCCGCCCCATTCAATAAGCGTCTGTCCGGGCAGGGACAAGGGGGGCGTGGCGGGCGCAACGGCCAGCCGCCAGAGTGCTGCACTTCCCTGAAAAAACACATGGCGATGTTCACGCAGATTTTTCCAGAAAAAGATGCCGTCGTTTTCGTCCAGCACGGCCCCACCGATTTTGCTGCGCGCCGCTGCTACGGCTTTCTCCGTCCCCGACAGACGCAGGTACAAATGGCTCCCATCCCAGGCACTGGCTGACAAGGGCAGGGGCAGGCCCGCCCATTGATTCATCCGGACAATGGCCGTAGCCATGTCGGTGTCGTGTACCAGGGTCAACTCCCGTTCCGGGCGCGGCAACACTTTGAGCGTCACTTCCAGCAAAATGCCGAGAGTGCCCAAAGACCCTATCAGTAAACGGGACACATCATAGCCCGCCACATTTTTCATGACCCGTCCGCCAAAGCGCAAAGATTCTCCCAGGCCATTGAGCATGTGCACACCCAGCACGTAATCCCGGGCAGAACCCGCATAAGGCCGCCGTGGTCCGGAAAAACCACAGGCCAAGGTGCCACCGATGGTGGCCTCCGCCCCGAAAAAAGGCGGCTCGAAGGGCAGCATCTGTCCGGCTTCGGCCAACTGTTCCTGCAACGTCTGCAAGCTCGTCCCGGCCCGCAGAGTCACAAACAGTTCACTGGGTTCGTAATCTACAATACCCTGATGTTCCCGCAACAGCAGGGGTTCAGCATCAGCGGTTTTTCTGCCGTAAAAGCGCTTGGTCCCGGCCCCCTGAACCTGCAGGGGACGCGACTGCTGACAGGCTTCGCGGATCTGTTCCTGCAAACGCTCGCGCTGATCCATCTTAAAAGCGCTCCAGTTCCGGGAAAGGTAATTGACCACGATGCACATGCATGGCTCCCAGTTCTGCGCAGCGATGCAAACTGGGGACCGCCTTGCCCGGATTCAGTCGCCCTTCGGGATCAAATGCCGCCTTGATGCGGTGCAATTGGGCCAGCTCGGCAGGCGTAAACTGGGCGCACATGCTGTCCAGTTTTTCTACGCCGACACCGTGCTCGCCGGTGATACTTCCGCCGACCGCCACACACAGTTCCAGAATGCGCTGACCGAGGGCTTCTGCGGCATGCAACTGCTCTTCCACATTGGCGTCATAGAGGATAAGCGGGTGCAGGTTGCCATCGCCAGCATGAAACACATTGGCTACCCGCAAACCATATTCGGCAGACCAGATCGCGATTTGTTCGAGCACTTCCGCCAAACGCCTGCGCGGGATGGTCCCATCCATACAATAATAGTCCGGGGCCAGACGACCCACCGCCGGAAACGCGGCCTTACGGCCTTTCCAGAGTAACAGCCGGGTTTCGGCATCGGCGGCAATACGGATGCTGCTGGCCCCTTGCCGCTGTAACAACTTTTCCACGGCGCGCAGGCGTTCCTGAAGTTCTGCCTCGGTCCCATCCAGTTCGCAGAGCAAAATGGCAGCAGCATCGCGGGGATAACCGGCATGCACAAAATCTTCGGCGGCTTCTATGGCGAGTTGGTCCATCATTTCCAGTCCGGCCGGAATGATTCCTGCCGCAATAATGGCACTCACGGCGTCTGCCGCCGCCACAACCGAGGCAAAAGCCGCCAGCAATACCAGGGTATTTTCGGGAACCGGCAGTAACCGCAACGTACATTCGGTCACAATACCCAGCAATCCTTCCGAACCCATCATCAGCGCCAGCAGATCATAGCCGGGACTGTCCGGCGCCTGACTACCAATCTCCAGACGTTCGCCCGATGCATCCAGCACTTCCAGAGCCAGCACATTGTGGACCGTCAAGCCGTATTTCAGACAATGTACCCCACCGGAATTTTCTGCCACATTACCGCCAATAGTACAGGCGATCTGGGAGGAAGGATCCGGCGCATAGTACAGGCCCATGGGCCGCGCTGCTTCACTGATGGCCAGATTGCGCACCCCCGGCTGCACCTGGGCTGTACGGTTGCTGGTGTCCAGCGCCCGAATCTGTTTGAGTCGCGCCAGAGACAGCACAATGGCCCCGGCGCTAGGACGAGCGCCGCCGGATAAGCCGGTGCCCGCCCCTCTGGGAACCACCGCCACACCATATTGCTGACAGATTTTCAGAACGGCTTGAACCTCATTTCGATGACGGGGGAGGACCACCGCCAGAGGCAGCTCCCTGAGCACCGACAAACCATCACATTCGTAAGGATGCAGGTCCTCACTCTGCGTCAGCAGGCCATCGTCCGGCAATACGGCGCGGAGGGCGCTGAGAAATGCGGCATAATCGGAATCAGGACTGCCCGCCATGACTTGCGCCCGTCACCGACCGCGCAGGCGACGCCGTGCCAAGGCAAGACTTTCGGCATCTCCGACGTTACCAGGAAAAATCACGACCGGCAGATCAGGATAGCGTGGATGATCATGCGGGCACTGGACCACCGAGCAGCCGGGCAAAATCTGCCCCATAACCCGCGCCTTACGCAGCGCCAGCCCGCTACTCAGAACATCATTGGACGTGATACCACCCTTGCTGATAAGAAAACCCAGATCTGCGGGCAGACCACGCAGCACGTCCATAAGAAAGGCCGATACGGTTTCACCGAAAGCCAGGCGTGTCGCCTGATCGGTAAACTGGCGTTCACTGCGGCTGGTAAAAATCACCAGATCCAGGCCCTGGGCGTGCAGCCTGGCAGCCTGATCGAGAAGACGGGTCAACTGCTTTTTGCCCGCCTCTCCGCTGCAGGCATCCACCTCTACCTCCAGTCCTTCCAGGCCCGATTCCTCCAGCAAGTGGCTGAGCTGCTCGGTAGCTTTACGCACATGAGAACCGACCAGAATGGCTCCGGCTTTGCCTCCGCGTACCAGTTGTGCCATGTTTTCCGCAGGCACCGGCTGGGGCGGCAGATCGGCCAGGGCGGTCAGCAAGCTGGCCGCACTGCGGAACAGAAAACGCTTGCCCTGCCCGGCAGCAGCCCGCAAATCCCGGGCAAAGGCGTGCAGATCTGCCGCTTCCACCGCGTCTACGACCACACAGGTATTGTTTTTGAGAGCCAAAAGCTGCGGCAGGCAACCGGCGCGCAAATCTGTCAGCCGCAAGCGTTGTACCTGCTCCGCCGGAATGCGTCCGTGGGTTTTTTCGGCCACATAATCGGGCAGATAACTATGCTGAAAGGCGAACACCGAATCCCGGGCAAATTCAGTTTCATGGGCAGGGACTTCTACCCCGTTCTGGATGACATAATGGCTGCTGTCACGGGTAATGCGCCCCCCTTCAAAAAATGCCGGAACCAGAAAATGCGCATCGAAAGGTCCCAATTCTTCGGCCATCACATCAGTTTCGACCGGATAATGGCCACGCAAGGTCGAATCCGAACGACTCACCAGCAACGGTTGGATCAGCTGCCCGTTATTGGCCAACTGCTCCAGAGCAACATGCAGGTTCCGGCAGATTTCCCGGGTGACCTGTTCTGCACGGGCGGCGGTCATACCCCGGGTATTACTCAAAACAAAAAAGAGCGGGGAAGCATCTTGTAAGGCTTCCAGTAAGGTCTCAGGATCCCAGCGGGTCAGCAGCAGGCAGGAATGGACGGTCTGCGAGCCGGTAGGATCATCATCAATGACGATGATTTTAGTACGGGTTTCCTGGGGATTACTGCCCACCAAAACTCCGCACCTTGCTGAGAATGGCATCCGCCGTCATCCCATTGAAAGCCATCAGTTCACCAGCGCTGGCGGTGGTTTCACCGCGCTGCCAGGCCAGGGTGTCGCGATATGCCGCGCGACTGCGCAAAAGTACCGGCTCCAGCGCTCCGGCACCGCCACCGCCAATGGTCAGCAAGATGTCGCCGGCAAACAACTGGTGGAATTCCGCGTCGGCCATAAAATCCGTATCCGGCTCCGATACGGTATGCGCGGCCACATCCGAGGGGCGATACAACTGACGAGGATTGATGACGGAAACAATCCGCACCCCGTACCCTTCTTTTTCCAGGATCTCGCGGGCTGCGAACACCGGCATCAACACCATGTCTCCGGTGACGGCAAAAGTGACCGTGCCGCGCGTACCACTAGCCCCTTCATAAAGAACTGCAGCGCCCTTACGGACTGCCATACGCGCTTCGGCTATGCTCAGATGCACGGACAGCGGGCTTTTCGAGGCAATGATAATCATCGACTTGTTGACGCTATTCACGGCATATTCATAGGCGGCCTGGATGACGTTGGCATCCGTGGGGTAGAGCAGAAACACGTTGCCATTCCGCATTTGCGCGGCGAAATAGTTTTCGATTTCCGGACGTTGATGGGTCCAACCGTTACGGCCCTGCTCCAGGGCACCCGCCGTGAACATACAGACCGTCGAGGGAGCCTTGCGGCGCAGTTCGGCCATCGCCTGCCCCACTGTCTGCATAATCGGCCAGCCGTTGATGGCAAAGGACTCATAGGACAACCACAGGGAACGACTGCCAAACAGGGCCAGACCCGCTGCCAGACCTGCGCAGGCGTCTTCGTTGAGGGGCTCGTAAACTTGTCCTCCAGGCTGCTGGTTGTAAAGCGGATCTTCCGTGGGATGGCGGATTTTCAGGGCATCGTTAATGTTCTTCATGGCCGAAGCTTCATTACCATCGGCGTTGGTCACTACAAAGCGTGGGTCCTGCTGTCCCAGCCAGGCAACCAGTGCGCCCATGGCGGTAGCCGGCACAGCCTGTTCTCCGACGGCAAAATCCTGCAGGGGAAACTCGCCCAAATGGGCGATTTCCAGCACATGCTCGGTCACCGCTGTTTTGGCAGCAGGACCACCACCGGCGCGGGAGAAATTGTCGCGGACCAGCGCCCAGGCCTCCGGGCTCAGTGCGCGCTTTTGCAAAGCGGCTTTGATTTCCGGTGACTCAAATGTGTCCTTGGGATACAAATTGTGGGATTTTGCACCGGAGACATGCACCCCGGCACCCTTCAACTGTTTGAGGATGAATGCGGTGTGACGACCATTCAAAGCATTTTGCGCAGCCTTGGCGGCAGCACTCAAGACCGCTTCCATGAAAGCCATGCGTTGCCCGAAAGAAAAGCGCGTGGAATCCACATAGGCGCCTTCCTGTCCGGCATCATCATAATCCTTGGCATCAATCAGAATGACCTCATCAAAATCATGCGCCCGCCAGTAAGACGTCATTTCCTCGTTGCTCATCAGCGAAACCATGGAGTGATGTTCCTGGCTGAAACCATTCCAGACCAGGATCGGCAGATAGTTGGTCACCTGGGGATAGGCAAAGTGAAAATGTTTCATGGAGCTCAGTACATACGGTTCACCAAAGCCGCCATCGCCGATGGTGACCGGGAACAGCGTGCCGGGATGCAGCAGAGCTCCGGCCATGGCGAAATGTTGCCCCTGTCCCAGTGGACCGGCAGGCGCCAACAAACCGGGAATCGCGCCGGAGAGATGACCCAGCAGACCATGCTGTTCGCGGAAGCGCGCCATCATGTCATTCATGTTCTGAATGCCCATGGCTTCCAGAGAGCGATCAAGAAACATGGCACTGTAAAAGCCGGGCGCGTGGTGCCCCACTTCTGTGACAATGTTGGTATGACCAAGCATGACCATGGCCGCATAGGCCTCCGCGCTGGAGGCAAAACCCCCGGGATGACCGGACGACTTGGCGGTACAGACCTGCAGCGTGCAATAACGGAGGGCATCAGCCAGCAGCAACGACTGGTACACCGCCTCCCGCGCCCGGGGGTTCGCAATCGCCTTATGATCCGCAGCAATGGCAGAGGATTTGCCATATTCGTCGAAATCCGGCCAGTTCTCACCAAAGTAGAGCATTCCCGCGCAAAACTCGGGGGCATTGGTGGGCAAGGTATTTTGCTGGGTCATAACGGCCTTCCTGTAGCGATAAATATTGCGCCCACTCTAAGCAGGATCACAGGAATCCGCAATAGAGCGGGTTTTTGGTATTGAATTCAATCCTCTTCTTCGCCGTCTTCGCCAACTCTTCTTTCGCCCTTGAGGGCAATGCTGAGATTTTTCAGCTTACGATACAGATGGGTACGTTCAAGCCCGACGACTTCAGCGGTGCGGGCAATATTCCAGTCATTGCGCGCCAGATGATACTCAAGGAAAGCCCGTTCAAAGCGTTCGCGGGCCCGTTTGAGGGTGCCACCGAAGTCGTCTTCGTCGAAGTTGCTGTTGGCGAGAGCCATACGGTTATCCAGACCCAGCGCCCCTTCGATTTCTGCCGCACTGATTTCCGGGCCTTCAGCCAGAATCAGCAGGCGTTCTACCAGATTCTGCAGTTCCCGAACATTCCCCGGCCAGGGATAATGGTTGAGAACATCCATGCTGTCCGGCGCAAAACGACGGCCGGGCAGACCATCACGGGCACCATAAAAACGCACAAATTCTTCAATGAGTACCGGAATATCCGCCGTCCGCGCTGCCAAGGGCGGAACCCGCAAGGGCAAGGCACTCAGCCGATAGTACAGGTCACTGCGAAACTGGCCGTTTTGTACCGCCTGAGATAAATCATGGGCACTGCCGGCAATGACGCGCACATCGACCGGTACGGGGGTACTGCCCCCCACCCGAATGATGCGTTTTTCCTGCAAGGCAGAAAACAGACGGGCCTGAGTTTCCAGATCCATATCGGCTATTTCATCGATGAACAGAGTCCCGCCATGGGCGACTTCCAGACGTCCACGAATGAGTTTGCCCTGGGTTTCATTACCAAAAAGTTCGGTAGCCACATTGGGCCGGGCAATGGCGGCAGCACGCAGGTCCACAAAAGGCCCCTGGGCCCGACGGCTCTGCCGGTGCAGATAACGGGCCGCAACTTCCTTGCCGCTTCCCGCTTCGCCGAGCAACAGGGCCCAGGAGTCTACAGCGGCTACCCGGGTGAGCTGCTCCCGAAACTGACGAATGGCCGGACTATCCCCACTGGGCCGTTCTACCCAGCCGGTTTGGGCACGCAGGTCGCGATTTTCGCGCTGCAGGCGGCTGGCCTCCAGGGCGTGGGCAACCGTCAACAGGGTTTTGTCCAAAGACAGCGGCTTTTCGACAAAATCATAAGCACCCAGCTTGGTCGCCTGGACGGCGGTTTCAATGGTGGCGTGGCCGGACATCATCACCACGGGCTGCTCCAGACCGGCATCCGCCCAGCGCCGCAACAAGGTGATGCCATCTTCACCGGGCATCCAGATATCCAGCAGAACCAGATCCACCATCTGGTCGCGCAGAAATTCCTCTGCCGCCGCTGCGCTGCCGGCCGTTTGTACCTGATAGCCTTCATCTTCCAGAATATCCGCCAGGGTCTGGCAGATATCGGGTTCATCATCGACGATCAGAATCTTCAATCTTGCCGCTTCCATGCCACCTCCAGAAAATCCGGGTCAACCCAGGGGAAAATCCATTACAATACGCGCACCACCATTAATGCCCTGATTATCTGCAATAATCACCCCGCCGTGTTCTTCCACAATGCGGCGGACAATGGCAAGACCCAAGCCCGAGCCTTTGACCTTGCTGGTCACATAGGGCTCAAATACCCGGGCCAGGAGTTCTGCCGGAAAACCAGGACCATCGTCCATTACGCTCAACTCTAGCATCTTTGCCGAGCCGCTGTCCGTCAAGCCGCTGCGAATCAGAATATGTTTTCCGGCAGGACTTTGTTCCGTACCTTGCAGGGCATCCATGGCGTTACGCAGCAAATTGTTGAGAATCTGGCGCAGGCGATGCACATCCGCGCGAATACTGGGCAAATCCGCAGCCAGTTCCACGCGGATTTCAATGCCGCTTTCCTGGCCTCGATAGAGGTCCAGAACATCGAGAATCAAGGGATTGATCTCTAGCGGCCGAAGCTCAATTTGCGGTTGCCGGGCATATTCGGAGAAAGCATCTACCAGCACTTTTAATGCGTCCACCTGATGAATAATGGTTCGCGTCGCCCGATCCAGAGTTTCCCCTTCATCACCCAGACGCTCCAGATATTTGCGGCGCAGGCGTTCGGCCGAAAGCTGGATGGGCGTCAGCGGATTTTTGATTTCATGGGCCAGACGGCGGGCTACCTCGCTCCAGGCAGCGCTGCGCTGGGCGGAAACCAGGGTGCTGATGTCATCAAACACCAGAACAAAGCCCTTGCTGCCAGCTTCGTCGGCAAATTGCGCTCCGTGCACAATCAGGGTTTGCGGTCCGTCATTGCGTTCCAGCTGCAGCTCTTTTTGCATACCGATGCGGGGATGCTCCACCCACTCCGTCACCAGCTTCCAGAGTGGTTCGAGAATGGCCCCATCTTGGAGTTCTTGCAAAGCCCGACCCTTGGGTAAATCTTCTTGCAGAATCTGGATAGCTGCTGCATTGATTTCAGCCAGACAATGCTCGCCATCGAAGGTGAGAATGCCGCTGGATAATTGTCCCAACATGGTTTCCAAATAGAGCCGGCGCTGCTCTGCCTGCTCCTGAGCGGCTGCCGCCTGCTGTTTGGCGCGGGCAAGCTGGCGCGTCATATTGTTGAAGGAGTGCAGCAAAACGCCTAACTCATCCTGACTGGCAATGGTTTGCAGAGGGATAAATTCGCCTCGGGCTACGGCCTGGGTTCCGGCAGCCAGCCGGGCAATAGGGGCCGTCAGACGACGGGCCAGGTGCAGCCCCATCCAGACGGCCGACAAAACCGCCAAGAGCAGCGCTACGGCCAGACTGAGCTGAAAAGCCGTTTTCATGGGCTCACGCATCAGCATGAGCTGATGGTAGCGGGTATAAGCCACCTGTACGGCTTCTGCCGCCTTGGTAAGCTGTTCGGGAATGGGCTGCTCCACATAAAGCATGCGGTTACTTTCACCCAAATGCGGGCTCAGAACGGGAATCAGCGCCTTGACCAGCAGGCTGCCATCCGCTTCCGGTTCAATATTTGCGGTTGGATGCCCTTCATCAGACAGAATTTCCTGACGCGGCAGACGCGGTGCCAGGGCCAGATTATTACTGCTGGTGGCAATAATCCGGTTATCACTGGAAAACAGGGTGACGCTGCTCAAATGGTACTGATCACGCAAGGCAATGACGGTGAGGATGGCGTTACTATCTGATTCACCCACTAAAGCCTGGGCGATACTCTCGGCAGCCAGCAGCGTCGAATTGCGATAACGGTCAATGCCGGCCTTGGCTACATTCAAAGCCTGATCCAGAGCACTTTGCACGGCCGAACTAAACCAGGAATCGACCCCCCGATTCAAATACTGCCAGGAAAATCCGAAAACCACAGCCGCAGGCAAAAAACTCAACAGGGTGATGATGATCACCAAACGCGTGGCGAGCTGACTGCCTACTTCTCCTCGGCGCAGCCGGACCAATAGTGCTACTACAGAAACCAGCACCAAAACCAGTAGAAAAAGGACAATACCCGCTGAAATGACCAACATAGGGACAAAATAGCGGCTTAGGGGCCCGCCCGCGCTGGTAAAAAAGTTGATCGCGAGAAAGCCTAAAATGGCCAGAAGCAATAAAATGGCACCCCAGCGAGGACCAACCTTCTGGCGTTCCGGTGCAGCGCCGGCACTCAGGGCGCGTAACCAGTTTCTCAGTTTGAAAGGAGCGCGCTGACGGTCCATGGGGACTCCAGTTTCCAGTGATCCAGCAATGCACGCAGGCGCAGAGGGACAGGCAAAGCCTGTATATCCACATAAACCCGCACCGCTACCCGTCCTCGTGCCGCGCCCTGTTGCAAAGGCAACTCGAAATCATGAATCTGCTTCAGGACGCTGACAACGTCCTGCCAATGATTGAATAAGCGCATGGTGCCTGCTGCATTTTTCAGTGCGTATTGGTTGGTCAGCGGATAATAGTGAATTTGCCAGCGGACTTCTTTTTGCGCATGGGTGCCCAGACCGGTAATAAAGGCAAATGGTTCGGGTTCCCGCCATTCCGCTTTCACGACCCAGATCAGGGTCTGGCCCTGATCGAGAATTTCCTGCAGCAGATCTTCTTTAGTGATTTGCACCTGAGCATTGATTTTTATCCGGTTCATTTCTGGCGCGACCTGTAATTGTTCCACGTGAAACGCGGTGCCTGCCCATGCCTCGCCACAACCCACAAAACACCACAACCCCAGGATCAGACCCAGCCAAACCGCGCCGCGCTTGCGCGTCATGCCAGCCGCCCGCGCAAAAACCAGCACAGGGGTCATTCAGCTTTCACCAGGAGGGCATAGTAAAACCCATCCATATCGTTCTGGCCCGGCAAATGTTGTCCGGTGAGGGGATGGGCCTGCTGGCGGGCATCCTCATGGCGCGCCAAAAACCCCCGAATCTGCAACAGATTTTCTTCGGGCAGAATCGAACAGGTCGCATAAAGCAGACGACCGCCGGGGCGCAAACAACCCCATAATGCCTCCAGAAGGCGTTGTTGTTGAGCCACGGCCTGCTGGACATCCTCGGCCTGGCGGCGCAGGCGAATATCGGGATGCCGGCGAATAACGCCAACGCCCGTACAGGGCGCATCCAGGAGAATGGCGTCATACGGTTCACCATTCCACCAGCTTTCCGGATCACCGGCATCGGCAGCCTGCAGATGGGCAATGGCCCCCTGCCGAAACAAAGCTTCCCGCAATTTCTGGAGACGTTCAGCAGAACGGTCCAAGGCATCCAGACGGCGTGCGCCCAATGCCCAAAGATGCGCGGTTTTTCCTCCTGGTGCGGCACATGCATCCAGTATGCGTTCTTCGGCCTGGGGGGCCAGAATGTGCGCAGCCATCTGGGCCGCCGCATCCTGTACGGCCACCCAACCCGCGTCCCAACCCGGAAGCGTGGCGACCGGAATGCTTTCAGGAAGACAAAGGGCGGCGTCACTCCAATCTACCCCATGACAGGACAATCCTTGCGCCAGCAGCAACTCCCGGTAGTTTTCCGGGCTGACCCGCTGCGTATTGACGCGCAGCCACAGCGGTGCGGGACAATTATTGGCGGCGGCAATTGCTGGCCATTGTTCGGGATAGGCTTCCCTTAGGCGCGCTGCCAGCCAGGCTGGATGACCCAGATCAGGATCCGCTATTTGCGCTTCCAGGGCTTCACGTTCACGCAGAAAACGGCGCAAAACCGCATTCATCAGACCCTTAGCCCAGGTTTTCTGGAGTGTTTCGACCATCTCTACCCAATCGTTCACCACCGCAAAAGCGGGGCGTTGTCCGTGCCGCAATTCAAAAAGCGCCAGATGCAGAAGAAAACCCAGATTCTGGTCTTCTTCCCGCCAGCTTTTGCGCAGCAGTAATCCGGATAATTTCTGCAGTAACAAATATTCCCGTAAGGTTCCCAACACCAGCCACTGCAATGTGGCGCGCTCCGGGCCGCTGACCGTAGTAGCGGCCAAAGCCTGATCCACTTTTTCCCCTTCATCGACGGCTTGCAGCACCTTAATGGCCGCTTGCCGCAGCAGGGTTCCGCCGGGCATGCCGGAGCTTCCCTGGTGATTTGGTTTTTTACTCATCCCAATTTTTCTCCCTGCGCAGGATGATACCCACGGATGAAATCTCCCGCGCTGAGTTTTCCCTTACCCGCTGGTTGCAAAAGCAACAATTCAAGTTGCCCGTTACCACAAGCTACCGTGAAACTCTCTTTGTGAATGGCGGTGATGCTTCCAGGCGCAATATCCACCGTTGCCGCTATCGGTCTGGCTTGCCAGACGCGCAATCCTTTCTCCCGAAACAGCGTATGCGCAATGGGGCTGGGATTAAAGGCGCGCACCTGACGGTCCAGCGTTGCAGCGGGAAGCTGCCAGTCCAGCAAGGCTTCTTCTTTCTTCAGCTTACGCGCATAGCTTACCCGGCTTTCATCTTGAACGATTGCCGTTGCGGTCCCTGCCCAGAGCGCGTCCAGAGCCTGCCGCAAGGCGGCTTTGCCCAGAAGTGCCAGACGATCATGGAGGCTGGCCGCCGTGTCTTCAGGAAGTATGGGGCAAGTCAGCACGTTCAGCACCGGTCCGGAATCCAGCCCTGCTTCCATTTGCATGATGGCCACCCCGCTTTCGGCGTCTCCGGCAGCAATGGCACGGGCAATGGGGGCGGCGCCCCGCCAGGCAGGTAAAACACTGCCGTGAACATTAATGGCGCCAAGACGGGGTGTATCGAGAATGGCCTGAGGAAGTATCTGTCCATAGGCTACGACGATCAGGAGATCCGCTTGCAGACTGCGCAGCAAATCCAGAGCCTCGGGAGTTTTGCAGGACTCCGGCTGAAAGACCGGAATGCCCGCCCCCCTGGCCAATTGCTTGACCGGGCTTTCCTGCAAATGGCGACCGCGCCCGGCAGGCCGATCGGGCTGCGTCAACACCCCTACCAGCACTTCTGGACCGGCCAGTAATTCTTCGAGCACAATGCGGGCGAATTCGGGTGTTCCCGCAAAAACAATGCGTTTACTCACCCTGACGCACTCGCTTTTCCGCCTTGCGACGGATCAGATTCTGTTTCAGGCGCGACAAATGATCCACAAACAAGGTGCCATTAAGATGATCAATTTCATGCTGTATGCACACGGCCAGCAATCCATCAGCTTCGAGTTCGATGAGCTTCCCTTGCACCGTCGTTGCTCGCAGGGTAATTTTTTCGGCCCGTCGAACCGTTTCCAAAACACCGGGAACCGACAGACAACCTTCTTTCATTTCTTCCTCGCCGCTATGAGTGATGATTTCGGGGTTCACCAGTACCATCAAATCATTGCGATTTTCAGAAACATCCACGACAATCAGGCGTTGTCCGGCGGCCACCTGAGGGGCCGCCAAACCGATCCCCGGAGCATCGTACATGGTTTCCGCCATGTCATCGGCAAGCTGCTGGACCTGCTTGTCCACCCGGATAATAGGCTGCGCCACATTCTTGAGGCGCTGATCGGGAAATTCGAGTATTTTCAGGAGCGACATTTTTACCACCAATTAAATGAAGGACTATCCGGCAAAAAACGTATCTTGGACTAATACTATCCCCTGCGGAAGTCCAGCGGAGATCATTACATGCACAAACACATATGGCGCAATCTTGTTTTTACCCTCGGCCTAAGCGCCCTGGCTCCGGCAATAGCCCAAGCGGCGCCTGCCGGTATTCAACTGCGCACACAACAAAGTTATACCGTAAAACCTGGAGATACTCTCTGGGGCATTGCCGGCCATTTTCTGGTTCATCCCTGGCAGTGGCCACAGATATGGCACAAAAATCCCTACATTCAGAACCCTAACCTGATTTATCCCGGTGATCGCATTGTCATCCATTATGGGGCCAATGGTGAACCCGAACTGGGTCTCGCATCGTCTTTCCGTGAAAACGGAACCAATTTTGTGGAGTTGCACCCACAAATGTCGAAAGCGGCCGTACCCTCGGTTTCTACCGGCGAAGTGATGCCCTTTCTCGGTAGTCCCGGGGTAATCGACAGTAAAAAAGCCTTCGCGCAACTACCTTATCTGGCTGCAGCCGCCAAGCAAAGGCCCACCTACGTGACCGGAAATACGCTCTACACAGTCGGACTGGAAACAGCCCCTGTTGGCAGTCGCTACCAAGTCGTCACTCTGGGGCCGGAGTTATTCCAGGCCAAAACCCATCGTTCTTTGGGCTATGCTCTGGAAGACCTGGGGCAAGTGACGGTTACCCAAAGTGGCCATCACGCTGCGGTGCAAATCACCAAAATGCGCAAAGAAATTGATCTTGGGGCACGCCTGGTACCGGTAGTCACGACGGCAATACCCCATTATTTTCCCAGCGCGCCACGCCATGCTGTCGAGGGTCATATCATTGGCCAACTGGATGGGAATCCGGCGCTGACCGTCGGTCAGGTAGTCATCATTGATCAGGGTATCCAGGATGATCTCAAGTTGGGTAATATCCTGCAAATCCAGCGTAGCGGGGTAACGACCAATGCGGTTACCGGCAAGGCATTTGCACTTCCGGACCAAACCATCGGCGATATCATGGTGTTCCGGGTTTTCCCCTCGGTTTCCTATGCGGTCATCACCATGGCCAGTCGGAGCATCCGTGTGGGTGATGAAATCCACAGTCCTGCCTCAGCCGATGGCGCTGTGCAAAAATAATGTCTGATGCCGCCTGGCTGGCACTTTGCCGAATTAACGGTTTGGGGCCACAGCGACAACAGGCCTTACTGGAGCGCTTTAATCATGCCGCTGCCTGCTTTCAAACGGGTGTCGGCATGCTACAAGACCTCGGTTTATCCGCAAAGCAAATCCAGGCTCTACAAAAAGACCCCGAAGACATTATCAGTCCTGCTGATCGACGCTGGCTGACTAGTCCCGATACGGATTTATGTCGCTGGACAGATGCGGATTATCCGCCTTTGTTGCGACAAATTCCCGACCCGCCGCCCTTGTTATTTATTCGGGGACAGCGTTCCTGTCTAAACCAGCCCATGCTGGCCATTGTCGGCAGCCGCTCGGCAACGGCCTTAGGTGCAGCTACTGCAGAAGCCTTCGCCCGTAGTCTTGGTGAAACAGGACTGATCATCACTAGCGGCCTGGCGTTGGGCATTGACGCTGCAGCCCATCGTGGTGCTCTGGTCAGTGGAACTGTTGCCGTACTGGGCACCGGTGCCGATCTGATTTATCCGCGCGCGCATTTACAGTTGGCGCACCAGATTATCAAACATGGCCTGCTCGTCAGTGAACAGGCTCCGGAAACCGGGCCACATAGTGGCCTTTTCCCTCGTCGCAACCGCATCATCAGCGGGCTCAGTCTTGGTGTACTGATTGTTGAGGCGGCGGAAAACAGTGGCTCCCTGATTACTGCCCGCCTGGCTATGGAACAGGGACGAGAAGTATTTGCGGTACCCGGTTCGATCCACTCACCGCTGTCCCGAGGTCCGCATCGCCTGATTCGTGACGGTGCCAAACTGGTAGAAAGTGCCGAGGATGTGTTGAGCGAGCTGGGGCCGCTATTTGGCGCATTATGCCAGGCCCGACCGGTAACCGCAGCGGATAATTGGCAACCTGACGATCCCCATCAGGCGAAAGTCTGGGCAGCCATGGACTTTGATCCTCTGACAGCAGAAGAAATTGCTGCGCGTTGTGGATTGACGCTGGGCGAGCTTTCGGCCATCCTCTTGGAAATGGAAATATCAGGTTACCTTGCGGCCAGCCCCGGCGGCCGGTTCTGTCGCCTCCCTCCTGCACCCTGAAGGCTCTGGCATGGAAGACGTCATAGACATAATTACATACCTACTGGATCACCTCGACGACGAAGACGACGCGGTCATCGAAGATCATCTTCGTGCCGTGGGTTTTCCCGACGCGGACATTCAGCGCGCCCTCGACTGGATGGAAGGTTTTGCTGTTGAAGAACAGGAAGATACGAGCCCCAGAGCGCTGCGCGCCTATCATCCCTACGAGCTGCAGAACCTTTCTGTGGCAGCACGCGGTCAACTGCATGACTGGGAACGCCTGGGCGTTATTAACGGCGCCATGCGGGAGCGGATCATTGATCGTTTACTGGCCCTCGACCTTGAGGATATGGATATGGAAACCCTTGATTGGGTTGCCTTCATGGTAATGGCCAACGATCCCGGCCCGGAAGCACTCTGGGTAGATGCCTTACTGGACACAGACGGAACCCGGATACTGCACTGACCTATGGCCCATCAGCTCGTAATTGTCGAATCTCCTGCCAAAGCCAAAACCATCCAGAAATATCTCGGGGATGATTTTGAAGTTCTAGCCTCTTATGGCCACGTTCGTGATCTTCGCCCCAAAGAAGGGGCCGTTGATCCTGAGCAGGATTTTGCCATGCGCTATGAGGCCATCGAGCGCAATGAACGGCATGTAGAGGCCATTATCAAGGCATTGCGCAAGGCTGATAAACTCTGGCTCGCCACCGATCCGGACCGCGAAGGTGAGGCCATTTCCTGGCATTTGGTAGAACTGCTGCGCGAGCGCAAGCAGTTGGGAAACAAACCCGCCCAGCGCGTGGTTTTTCACGAAATCACCAAAAAGGCCGTACAAGAAGCTATTGCCAACCCCCGCGAAATCGCCATGGATCTGGTCAATGCCCAACAGGCCCGGCGGGCCTTGGACTATTTGGTAGGCTTCAATTTGTCGCCGCTGCTGTGGCGCAAAGTGCGTCCCGGCCTTTCTGCTGGTCGGGTGCAAAGTGCTGCCCTGCGTCTGATCTGCGAGCGGGAAGATGAAATTGAAGCTTTTGTCAGCCAGGAATATTGGACGATTGCGGCACGCCTGCTGCACTCCGACAGTGAGTTTTCCGGGCGTTTGACGCACTGGCAAAACAAAAAACTGGAACAATTTGATATCAACAATGAAACCCAGGCAGAATCCATACGCAGTAGTATGGAAGCGGATATGCAGCAGCAACCGCTTCAGGTCCGCGAAGTGGAGCGTAAAAGCCGGCAACGTCAGCCTGCCGCGCCTTTTACAACGTCCACTCTGCAGCAGGAAGCCTCCCGCAAACTGGGATTCAACGCCAGCCGCACCATGCGCGTCGCCCAGCAGCTTTATGAAGGCATAAACATTGGCAGTGAAACTGTCGGCCTGATTAGTTACATGCGTACGGATGCTGTCAATCTTTCGGAAGAAGCCATTGCCGATATTCGTGGTTTTATCGACGGCCATTATGGTCATGAATTTGTCCCTGAAAGCCCGCGTCGTTACAAAACCAAAACCAAAAATGCCCAGGAAGCGCATGAAGCGGTGCGCCCGACGGACATCAGTCGAACCCCGGAAATGCTGCAGGGGATTCTAGAAAAGGATTTGTGGCGTCTATATGATCTGATCTGGAAACGCAGCGTCGCCTGTCAGATGGCCCCAGCCCGTCTGGATATGGTCGCTGTAGACATGGATGCCGGGACCCACTGGACGCTGCGCGCCAACGGTTCGACCGTTACTTTCCCTGGCTTCATGGCGGTTTATCTGGAAGGGAAAGATGATACGAACGAAGATGAAAGTAATCGTATTCTCCCGCCT
>NZ_JABELD010000052.1 GCF_018853445.1 Acidithiobacillus concretivorus | reverse complement strand
ACGTGCTCGAAAAGCTCCCCACTTGGCCCAACAAGCGGCTCCACGAACTCTTGCCGTGGAACTGGAAAAAAACCGCATTACCCTGATGGGCGCCAATCCGCAAGGGTGGGTTGGCTGAACGTTTACCATCATCCGCCACGTGCGCTCATTTCAATCGCGGAATTTGGGGATAGCATTGATTTTGACATGCACTTGATAATGTGTCACAGTACACTGTGCGATTTCGCACTGACTTATGATACTTTATTTTGGAGTTCAAGATGATTCATTTGAAATTTTTGAGGCACCGGGATGCATTGCGAGACTGAGGTTTCCACCCTCGAATCTCGTGAAATATATACAGCAGTTTCTATAAAAAGCAGTCCTAATATAATTGATAGTTTCGTTTCTAT
Organism: Acidithiobacillus concretivorus; assembly: GCF_018853445.1. Taxonomy (GTDB): domain Bacteria; phylum Pseudomonadota; class Gammaproteobacteria; order Acidithiobacillales; family Acidithiobacillaceae; genus Acidithiobacillus; species Acidithiobacillus concretivorus. The sequence goes on along the minus strand of NZ_JABELD010000052.1, from coordinate 5,108 downwards.
AGCCAAGACATGTGAAATACTCGGTATTTCATCACCGACATACTACCGTATGATCAATATAACAACACCTTACTATAATCCAGAATGTCCGGTTCCAGTTTATGTTTCTTACAGGCGTAAAATGGTGCGTTTATCCGAGCTTAAAGCATTCATGGCAAACCGCACGAGCATAAGAAAATAGCAAATAACTCAGCCCCTTTATCAAGGGGCTTTTTAGTGGATAAGAAAATTTTCAACAATAGTGCACCTCGAATAATACTCTTATTTTAGTTATACATGGTTGGAAACAACCAATGAAGTCCAAAAAAAATGCGATCAAAAGCGACCCGTTAACCGCATAATCATCTGGCATTTTGAAAACCGCATTGGGGTAGTCGGTGCTGAAGCCCTGTTTGCGGACGTTGAGCAACAAATTCTACAACGCGGCTATCTGGCGCGCGGGGGTCAGATCATTGATGCCACCCTGGTCCCCGCACCCCAGCAACATTTTATCCGTGAAGACAAAGAACCGATCAAAGAAAAGGCCATGCCCGCTGACTGGAGCCCTGCGAAACGTCGCCAGAAAGATCTGGAGCGACCGGGACGAAAAAGCATGGGAAAAGCGGCCATGGCTTCAGCAATGGCCTGACTCTGCCCGACTCCATACAAGGAAATCGGGAGCGCCCGCAGCTAGAATCGTACCGCCGATGCGATCACCAACCACCACCATTTCTGCCTGATCGTCACCACCCTGATCTGAATTTACGCCGACCGGATCACGGCCAATCTCAATCACCGCTATCTCGTCAAGGTGCGGACTAGCTTTGCCTTCTCCGATGTCCACAAACTCATCACAGACGAAGCCCTCCCCAACCATTTTCTGGGATTCTGGCCCCATCTCAGTTAACCCCAAATAAATCTATCATTCAGATGCTCATGCGTTTGGTGGCGTATCATTCGGTTAGACGTATCTCATGGTAATTGGTTGAAGTTCAGTGGTATTACAAAAAAGTTGGCATAGGTAGATGCGGCCAATTTTGTATCGATTTTGGCAATAAGCTTTGGTCCTTAACAACTATGAACTTGCGCAAACCATGCCTATTTAAAATAAAAACAGGGCATTCTATAATGGCAATTATTCCGTCAACTTCCAACATTCTTAGCGGTTCTTCATATTCCGATTTTTTTCGTATTGGACCGCATCTTTGGTATACTTCCAGCCTTGTTCCATAAACATGAAAAGGTTGGTTTGGCAAAAAAACTTGCTCATTGTATTTGCCAGAGCATAAGAACTGCAATATCTTATTTGATTTTATTATATCTGATTTTTTAGGTTTGTCAGGGTTACAAATCCGCTTAAAAGAACGCGCATGTGCTAGCACCATATTGTAGGCCATTTCAATGTGATGCGGCTTTATCTCTCTAGACTCAGGATCATCAAAAAGCTCATAAAGTGCGGCTATTTTACACGACTGTTCCAGCATGCGGTGGGCGACATCATCAATCCCTGAGAACTCATTGCTGTCGATAGCTAATAATCGGTCAATCTTATCAAATTCTGATTTCAAAAACCTAACTGACTCCTCACTCAGTTTCATCAGCTCTTTCTCGGAATTACCGCAGGAGATCTGGCGCAATCTATTGCTGTTCAGCAGGTTTCTTATCGACTTATACCAGCCATCTATCGTGATGAGATAATAATCAGAAGTATTCCTGGGAATGCTCGATTTTTGGCCGATAAGTGGATCCGGAAAGTAAGTGATGAAGCGCGCTGCTAGCCCGGATGTCCTAAATTCATGGTCATCATCGAAATATCCTTCAACCATAGAGGGTTGCACCATCAATAGCATGGATAATCTGGGATTCGGTGACGATATACTCACCCTGTTCTTCACGATGCGGAAAGATTCTCCTGACCATGCGCTGCAAAACTCCGGGCCAAATTTTAAAAGCGTCTCTCTGAACACTCGTGCAGAGTCGGAATTCAACATCAGCAGTGAATCCCCATCCGCCTCGACTAAGGCATCTCGCAGCCCAGTCAAAGTTACATCAGAAATGATTTTTTTGGTGCTGTTAGATCTTGTTGGTTTTTCACTGAGGTGGCTCGCGATAATCCCTTCAATGCTACCAACATCAGGGCTATCACTTTTAATTGCCTCCCTCATTTTATTTTCAAGCACTTTCAGCTTTTTTTCCCAGCGTATATGCCTCGCATCATAATTGTTCCTGATTAGCACGATGATTCCGCTGAGCGGAGCCAGTGCTCGGGCCTCGGTCCAGTGTTGACGGCGGCGCGAAGTAAACTCATGGGTAACATGGCCAGATTAAAACGGCGGTTGAAGCGATAAGTCACGGTGGAGAGATAACGTTGCGCATATTTCCGAAACTTAAAAGCATGGTAAGCACCGGAAAGACTCGTTTTGAGATTCCCCAGCACGGTGTTGACCCAGCTGAACTGGGGCAAATCCCTCGGTTTGCGGCCACCAGAGACAATTACCGCATGACCCCGTCCCGCATCGGCTATCCCATTGAAGCAAGGAAGACCATCGGTCAGGACCTGACATGCTTTATCCAGCGTCGTGCGCGCCCAGTCTGCTATGGCGGGACCAGTGAATCCTTTAATGGTGGTGAATCGCGCGTAGACAGGATGCTCCTGTGCATCGACCGAGACGGCCGCGACAAAAGGCACCTTGTTTTCGGAGCCGCGTCCCGGTTTGCCACCGGATCGTTCCCCGCCCAGATAGGCGTCATCAGCTTGTACGGAACCCTGCAGGGTGTAGAGTGCTTCGCGTTCCAGCATGGATTGCATGAGCTTGTGATGGATACGCCAGGCCGTGGGGTAACTGACGCCGAGCTGGCGACTCAGCGCCAAAGCGGACAACCCGGTTTTCGCCTGGCTGATCAGGTAAATCGCCAGAAACCAAATGGTCAAAGGCAAACGCGTTCCTTGAAAGAGGGTTCCGGCAATCAACGAAGTCTGATGGCGACAATAGCTGCACTGAAAGGTCTTGCGCGAGCCGCATTTCAGAACAGAATGCCGGATACCGTCACACTGGGGGCAATGAAATCCGTCTGGCCAACGCGCCGATTCCAGAGCCGTTGCGCACTGTTCCTCGGTGCCAAAACGTCGCAGAAAATCGGGGAGAGACAAGCCTTTCTGAAACTGTACGCGGTTCATCGCCATGGTGCACCTCACTGTCATAAGAATCAGTGGATTATATCAGGATGGATTACTGTATGAAAGTACAGCTTAAACATCGTGCTAATCAGGTAATTGTTTTTATTAATAATTTCCTGCTTATATAGTTCTGAATCATATTCAGACAGCGGACTCATTATGGCATTTATAACGCTGGTCTTGCCTTCGCCTGTGCCGCTGGCAATTAGTGCAAAAAAGTTAAGCGGAAATCTCCCTCCCTTCCAACTGCCGACGTCCACAGATCCTCCCTGAGCAACCGCTAATGTGGCGAGAACGCATGAAAGAATGGTCGGAATTGGTGCGCTTGTTTTTCGTTGAAAAGCATAAAGTAGCGTCCGTAATTTTGGCGGTATTGCAGCATCAGGGATTGCCGCATCAGGAATGCCTAACCCCATTGACTCACTGGACAGCGTTGCCGGTAAAATTGGTTGCATAGTAAAAACTCCCGTAGAAAACGATTGGCTGTAACGGAAGCACGCTCCTGGTTGCGTGCTTCCGTTGCTGATTATTATGCCGATCACCCGAGACTAAACAAGCGTAAAATATTGATTTATTAATTGTTTCATTGATTGTCACACTGATGCATACAGTATCATGGCGGTTCACCATAAGCTAATTTACTTACCGCATTAATAACATTGATTAAATTAGGTTAACCCATGATTGGTGATTCCTCGTGAATGCCCGTTAGGATTCGGGATGCAGCAATTGCCCACGCTGGTGTCGAGACGAAGTACGCGTATCTACCCGACTAGTTATTTCGGTTGTCCCTACGTATTCTTCCAGGCACAACCTGTCAACCTGATATGCGAAAACAATCTGCTCCTCTAATGTAACCGGTAACTGAGCGGTGTTATATCCTGAAATTTTCAGAGGTGCAGAATAATCTCCCAGGACATGACTGAGGAGAAAATACATGGTGCCATCAACACCGCGCAGGAGATCCCCGCGCCGCAGCGCCCAAACCTGGCAGGCATTACTGGATGAACAGGCAGAAAGTGCTTTGACGGTGACGGATTTTTGTCATCAGGCATGCATCAGTCGGGCCAGTTTCTATCGTTGGCAAGGACGGCTGCGCAATGGATTACAGAATACCGGAGGGAATTCTGCCGGGACGCTGAGTCCTGCTATTCCGGCTGTCACCGCCCCTCAGCCTATCCCTGATTTTGTCGATTTGGGCGCACTGGAAGACGTGCCCTCTCCGGTCCGACGGGAAGCAGACGCTGCGCATCGACTAGAACTCCGTCTGGATCTGGGCGGTGGCCTGATTCTGCATCTGGTGCGGGGCTGATGTTTTTCCCGGAAGGTCGGGTACGGGTGCATCTCTGCGGTCAGCCGGTGGATATGCGCAAGTCCTATGACGGGCTGTATGCGTTGACCCGCAGTGTCTTGTGCCAGAATCCTCTGTCTGGACATCTTTTTGTGTTCATTAACCGGCGGGCGACCCAAATGAAGGTGTTATATTGGGGTGTGTCACGAACGCAGGCGTAAGCCTGCGATGCTGTATCGAAGATGGGAGCAGGCCTCCCGAAGTCTGCCTGCAGGGGCTGGCTTCAAACCGCCCGGTGCCGCTGCGTTCAAAAGGCGTGGTGGTGAGCGACCGTGGAAAAGGCGCCGATAACGGCGTCAGGTAGGTATTGAGAAGATGAGCGAAAGCAAACCGTTCGAAGACGCATCGTTAAGCACTCAAATGCTGTCAAAACCGAGATCGCCCAGTAGTCTCGTGACAAATCTGGAGGGCACCTGTTTACTGTCCAGATGGCAGCCGGTGTATAGGCGGCATGATCTCAATACAGGCTTTGATATCAGCAATTCTCAATATGAAGTTTGTCGGCCTCTCCGATCTCTCGGGACAAATTTTCGATTGGCTTTTAGGTGCTTTGCCGCAGCTTTTGCTGTGCGTTGGGCGTTAAAGGATAGAGGAAGATGC
>NZ_JABELD010000051.1 GCF_018853445.1 Acidithiobacillus concretivorus | reverse complement strand
GCATTCCAGGGTGTCATGACCCCAATAACGTAGTTCACGGATCACTCCGTTCACTGAGCCTGGTCAACCATGAGCCTGCGTACCGCCTTGCAAGCTCCGCCTATACCGACATCGGTTAGGGGGAGTGGTTGACAGAGATCGTGAGATGAACACCTCCATAAAAGCCATCGCAAAAAGCATTAAGGCTACAACCAGTTCTGCAAGGCGGATTGATTCGCCGCCCGCCCAAAGGAGATATATGCCGATGCCCAGACAAACTATAGCGCCAAGGAGCGCGAATAAAGAAGAAACGATCTCGGCCAACCAGATTAAGCGGGTCACAGGAAAAATCCGCCCAGTACCAAAGCCACCCCCGCCCCGGTAAGCCATGGTGCTCCTGCCTGCAGCCAATAAGTCATCCCGCCACCGGTGACTTGCCGCATCTGCTCTCGATGCGAAGCACTATCACGCTGATCTACCTGCTGTAGCTTGTTCCAGGCATCCTGTATGGATGCTGGATTCGGGCCTTCCCCTCGATCCATTTCTTTCAGCTTCCGCTTCAGATCACGAAGCATGAGCACGCCGTCCGGCACCCCGTTGGGAAAAGATGCGGATCCAGCGAGGACCACAAATCCGGTCACGGGAACCCCCGGCACTATCGTTCCTACCGACTTGATGTGCCCATAGTTCTGGTCCAGTGGGTTATGCAGGTTGTTTTGCTTCCCGCTGGGGAACTTCTGGATCCAGCTACCGCCCTTCCCTCTGCCATTATCGTAAAGAGAGCCACTGTAGTTCTTGGTTTCCAGTACCACGATAGCCGAACGGGTGAGTACCAGATGGTCTATCTGGGTTAGCCCCCTTTTCCCCGGAATCGTGACATTGTTCTGGATGGGCAAGCCCATACCCCGAATGGTCAGTGACACAGATTGTTCGCCCATGTCGCCTTTCAGTTGGCGACGCAGAAAGCGCCCGCCGATGCTGAACAGAATCGCGCCAGGAATAATTGCATCGAAAATCACGACACGAGCACCTCCCCCCAAGGGTCCGACAGAAAAACAACCAAGCGGTGATGCAGGTCCGGCACCGATATATGCTCCACAGGGACAAAATCTTTGGGGTCATTCTCCCAAACAGGCAACAAATCCCCCGGCTTCAGACGTTTATGGTAGTCGTCAATGATTTCATATTGATCCGCTATCAGCACCTCTCGATCATAGCGACGTTCGAGCCTTTCCCGCTCGCAGAGGCCAACACAGTTTTTGTGTCTTGCCGCAAAGCAGTCTCCGTTGTCCACGTTGATGGCGAGGATTCTGCCATCCCGCATGGCCCATTCCATTTCCGGGTAGGGATAACCATCCTCCGGAAACATTCGACGGGTCCAGAATTGGGCGATGCCTCCAGAATGGTAATTGGCTGCGGTCAGCTTTTGTGTCCATATTCGCTCGTTGACACGCGGATCTCTGCATTCTTCCCAATTCAACTCAGGATACGGGAATGGCTGCGCGTAGCGATCCACAACCTTCTCCAGCCCCTTTTCGGTAAGCACCAGGACGGCCTCCGGCTTGTTTTTTCCTTCACGGATTCCACAAGGCAGGCTCCTGACCCATCCCTGAGTGAAAAGCGTCCGGTCCAGACCTTGCGATTCCTCTGGAGAAAACAGATCATTCAGCAAAAATGCCCGCGTTGTACTGCCGAAGCGATAAATCCAGTCCATAGCCGCCAGTTGTACTTCTTTTGTGCGCCCTTCCGGATTCAGGTTCGGAGCAAGAGTATGTACTGACGCCATCAGACGCCTCCTCTGCTATTTTTGGCTATGGCTATTCCCAACAACGCGATGATCCCGCTGATCAGGTTAGCCACCAGAATCAATGCCAGCCCCGCACCCAGCGCAATCACGGCCCAGATACCGGCGACATGCAAGGCGTGGTGCATGGTTACTGACCAGGAATCTGGTTGCGCCGCTAACCAGGCGATATGTGCCGGATGAAAGCCCATGAAGTGATCTCGATAAATCACGATGGCACAGGCCAGAAGCCAGACCAGCACAGAAGCCGCCACACTGTAGAGCACCTGCCGAATGATGGAATCCCTCACGGATTTCAAGGTCGTCAAGACGTTTTCTCCTTGTGCAAAACGAGATGAACCGTTCCGATGGGATGAAAGATCCACCACCACATCGAGAAAATCCCAATGATGAACATCATGGGCAGATATACAACGCCCATCGCCATGGGGTTCACCGGCAAAGTGGACAGCAACATCACCAACAGGACAAACAACAAGCTATTGCGCCAGTTGAAGCCCCACCAGCACGAAAATGCTCTGCGCCAGATGGATAGTGGCTGCCCGTCTTTCTGAACGATCTCGATGCGGATATTTTCCTTACGGATTTTAATGGGTTTGGTGATCAGGTGTCCTGCCCAGATACCGATGCCGTAGAGCAGCAGAATGAACAGAAAGATCAGCGTGAATATCCGCGCCGCCATGAGCGCCTGAGCCGGATCGTAGTGATGCAGACTGATCCAGCCTTTTGTGGCTTCATTGGAAACCACCAGGCCCAAAATAGTGAACAGCGACATACGCCAGAAATAACGCCAGAAAATAACGATACTTACATCGAGATCCAGGCTAATCAGTCTCATATCGAAGCCTCTCTAATTTCTTCCCAGGTATCCGATTCCATATCGGATGCGGCTTGCCAGTCCCGTTCTGTCGGGCCGGTCGCGGGATAATCTAAGTGTCTCCAAAGTGCGGCGCACATGGGTTCGTCCAGATCATAGAAAGCAATGCAACGCTCTACCGCTTTCATCATGCGCGGATGCCAGATCTCGTAATGCTGCCCACAAGAACCTACATGGCTTTCGATCTCCCGAATGAGTTTTTCCGGGGCGGCGATTACCCGACGCCGGTTTTCAAAGGCGGTTGCCAACCTCTCCGGCATATTGAGTTCTTTGGCCATGTCCCGCCTCCAGTAATAGCGAGCAAGTCGCTCTATGACCTGTAAAGAATCATCACACATGGAATCCAGATAATTATCCGGAGAAACGCCTGCGATGCTGGCATGGATTCGTATTTGCGCCACGCGCACTGCTGCGTCCGTATAGGCGTCTATTTTTTGGTTCCGTGAATTTCTCATAGCAAATCCTCAAACATATCGATCTGCGCTTCTGCATCCTGCTTCGATTCCGCATGGACTACGGGAGAGAATTTGGTATCCATATTTGATTCCTCTATTTCCTCACGGGCCGGATATATGGGGCCAAGACGTTGCGCGGTAGCCCGGATGTTGGTCAAATTTTCAGCGGTGCGATGGCAAGCCGGTCCCAAATAAACCTCTGCCATTTCCTGCGCCCAGCGTTCGGCCAGATGGTCTGAATAACCCGCCATCACCGCATAGGCACCCAAAGTTTTTCGCCAGGCCAGTATCCACGCATCCTGTCCGGCATCGAGGGCGGGAATCGCAGGTAAACCGTTTTTCTCTATGTTTTCAGACATCAGCCACCGCCGTTGATCTTTGTGGCCGCACAAAGTAGATCGTGACCAGAGCGATGGCGATACCCGCCAGCACATCCACGCCATAGTGCCCGCCCTGCGAGGGTGCTGAAAGAATGATGAGCAGATTCAGTATCAGGAGTGGATACCGGAGATACTTCCAGGACCAGGCACCGGCAGCGCAAATCACGGCGAGTGCTGCATGAAACGACGGGAATACTACAAGCCCTTGCAGTTTCGATAGGTTGATGTTTTGTAATGATCCATTGCGAAGATCCGCCATGACGGGCACATAAGCCGTGTGCTTCATGACGGGCAGATGGTAAAAAACAAATGCGCCTCTGGCGGGCATAAGCAGGCCAATGGTGATGCAGATTGTCGCAACGGCTGCGTACCAGAGCACCAACCAACGACCTGCACGCACATGACCGCTCAAGGGCAAAACAACGATCAGCGCGGCAATCTCTATGGCGAGCAGTCCGTAAACAGTTTTCAGCAGCAGATGCAAATCGGGGGTAGCCTGGACAACGTGGTACCAATATAGCCAGTGGAAGCCCAGAGCCAGATCCCAGGATGCAAAGGTTTTGTCCCACTCTGGCAGAACAATGGATCCGGTCAGGATGTAATCCATCACCGCAAGCGAGGCGTTAATGAGCACAAAAGCACCCAATCCCAGATGCGTTTGCATCCCGATGGCCCGTCTTCTGCGGTTTTCCGGTGTAGGCACCTGTCCGGCATAGGACGCATATCCCAAAAAACAGTAGGCAATAAGCACCAACAGATTGACCATCATCGGCATCCCGGTGAGGGTGTATTTCGTCACCTGAAGCAAAACCAGCGTGATGAAAGCCAAGACTAAACCTATCTGCACCTCTGGCCAGGTCAGTAGCGTTTTTATTCCGCGTTGAAAGTCTCCGGCCCATACACGGGGCTGGAACTGGAACGCGGGTTGCGGCAGGCGCATGGATTTGAGTGCTTTCAACCTTCCCTCCCGGATTTTTCATGGCGCTGTGGCCAGGCCGCCATGGAGAGCATGAGCAGCACGGCAAAGAGCACACCCGCATCGAGGGCTATCGGCCAAGGTCCAAGGCTTTGAGATCCGGCGACCGCGCAGGATGTGTGTGAAAATAGACTACAAAACCCGGTGAGGGCATGTGCGGCATGGTGGATCTCGGCGAGCTGCAGAAAGACCGCGCCGATGCCGAGAATGCTGGATACGAATGCAACATCTGGACGCCCGGCAAAAGCGGCATAGATCACGCCGGCCAAAGCGATACGCTCAATCCAGCACAAAGCACAAGGTTCCCAACCTTGGGAGATTTGCAGGTAAAACACCCAGATAAAAGCGATTCCGGCGAGGATACCAGAAGCTATGCGGATTCCATTCTGGATACGGTCACGGGAGAAAAATCTTTCCCAGCGAAGCAATAACGGCCCCAAAACCAACGGCGTCACACCGATAGCAATGGCCAACAGCTCGCCACGCTTGCCTACCGGCAACCAATGTAGCTCGGCAATAACCGCGAACACACCGCCCAATGCAGCGAATACTGCCCATTTCCGATGACTGAATAAAATGGCCGTGGTGTATATCGTCGAGAGCATGAGGGCGACAATAGCGAGCTTCATCCACCAGGGGAAAACCGTATCCACTCCGGATGCAGAAACCCCCTCTGCTGCGCTACTGGCGGCGGCCATGGCTGCAAAACTTGTGGACGATGCAGAAAATGCCGAGATCCCCGCCTGGGCACCGGCCAGGCACACGCCACCCGCGCAAGCTCCGGCGCTGGCGGAGAATACGGCTGCCAGGGTACTCCCCAGGCTGGTAGCACTGCCCGCAAGGTTCCGTGTATTCATCCACACCCTCCAGCCGCACAATTCTGCGGGGTATAGCCTGCCGGTAGCAGGCTTTGGGGAGTGGGATCGGGATTCGTCGGTGGATTATCTATCTCTGTCCAGTCTGTATCGTTCGTCGAAAGAATGGTCTGTCCGGCACTATTGGTTATGGACAGAATACCCGCTGCAGGATTTTCAAATTCGTTGGGGTCACTGGCTGGAGAACTCGGCTCATTCATCACCATGAAATCTACCGTATCCTCTCCCGGTGGAAGAGAGATGGCCTCTGTCGTCAATGCGGTGTAAGTGGCCGTATAACCCACCTGTTCGCCATTGATCCAGACCCAGCCAAAGTTGTCCGCTGCAAAATTAAGTGTCGCTGGCATCGTACTGGACGTGGGATTGTCATATTGTGCCTGCATCACGGCGTACCCCGATTGCGCTGTACCCGATATGCCGGTGTTGGATCCGAAGATCCATTCTGCCCCACTGCTTTGGATGGCTGAATTGGTGCAGACGGATCCCGGCTGCCAGCCGTTTTCCGATGTATCACAAGCCCAGGCATACGTCGGCTGATTGGTCTGGCTGGCTGGCGGTGGTGTTTTGCATTCCGTGGATGTCGGTGCGTACTGCTGGCAGGTTCGCACCGATACCAGCTTGTAGTTTTGAAAAACAACCGGGAAAGTAGGACTTTGCTCGTATTGGCCAGGGGACAGGTAGTTACCAAAGGTCACTGAACCATTGAATGTGCCATTAACATCCTCACCCGTAATGCCATAAGTGGGGTACCAGTCGAAGTTCTGGGAGCAACTGTTTCCGCCTCCGAACACGCTGCTCATGTTCAGATTTTGCCCGTAGTTACCTCCTTGCGGAACAGCGATAGGTACCGTTGCGCCATAGTTTTTCTGGCCAACGCTGGCATCTGGATCATAGGAATTATTCTGCAAGACGATCTGAACAATGCCGCTGGTCGTGCATTGGGTGTAAGCCTCGAAGGAATCACTTTCATAGCCGCCACAAGAGCTGTTACCCGTATTGGTCCATTGGGCGAGAACATGATTCTGTGTCCCCGGCGTGCAGGTTGGCTCCGATTCAATCTGGGTCGTACACCGGTAACACGGCCCCCAATATGGCATGAGTCCCGTATGCCGGGAGTGAATGTACTGACTGCCCAATGTATTCATCTGCAGGTCATCGCCGGTAATACCATAGACCGATGCGGCCAGAGCCGTGGCGGGCAGGATGATGCCTGCTGACGCTATCAGCAGAGCCATAGGCAGTACGGTATGGCGCGTTCTCATCCCGGCTCCTGGGTGCATTGGTTATCCGCGCACAACTGACCTAAATAACCACCATTGAAATAACCATTAACACAACGAGGATTTCCTGAGTTCACGGAAAAGGTAAAAGAGCCATAAATAGTGTTTACGGTAATAGGCCCGCCACTGAAGGTTCCGCCATCTTGAGCAGAAGCAAGGGTGATGGCTGACCCCGTTGCAGTCTGGTTACTGTTCGATGTGCCACAGGAACTTTGTGGACTATTCATTGCTCCGATACTATTTCCTGATCCAATCAGACCTGAATTTCCACCACAATAATTCCCGACCTCTACGGTCCCTGTAATATTTATAGATCCTGAAAAGGTGTTATTCGCCGGATCGTATTGAATCGTCTGCGCGTACTCCCCTCCATGAGTTGCCGCCTGCGGATCTGTAAAGGACCAGCTTGATCCTCCTGTTATGGTCCATGGATTACCCGATCCACTATAGCTGATACTTCCCGTGATCGGTGATTTTTCACAACATAGCGGATCAGGGCTGTTCTGCCCGCATGAGCAGGATGTAGTGGAATTGTCGTAATTACCGACTGAACTTTCACAAATATCGTAATCACTCTCGCAGGAAGGCACCGCACTGGTTGCCGTCTGCGAACAAGAGCATTCATTGGTGCTGTTCTGATAACTGGGTAGGGCCGCTTCGCAGAGATTGTAATAACTCGTACATTGCGGGCTGTTTGCCCCAGGCGGGCAGGTGCAGTCGTAATACTGTAAATCTGTTCCTAATCGCTGTTCTTCATCGGTCAGCAAAGACGGGCAATCCGATTCAGGTAGTGCCGTGCAGACGGGTTGCGTGGCCCCGACCGGACAATAGCACGCCTCATCTGTAGGAATCTCACCCGTTCCCATTTCCTGCTGCAAAGTGGTTTCGCAGTTATTCGCGGGAGGGGTTGTCGGTACCGACTGGGTTGGAGCCGACAAAGGAATGGTGTAGGACGTAGCTCCGTTAAACTCACGGGCTATATCGTCCTGAATGGTGTCGCCGGAGTATGCCCAGGCCTGCACCGAGAATCCCAAGAGGATTCCGGCGACAAGCCATGCAAAGCGAATAAATCTAATCCGGGCGACGGGCTTACTCATTTTTTGAGTACCAGATCCTTGGGTTCTGGATAGGCTTGTGTTTTGCCGTCTTTCCAAACCATTGCGTGATCGCCCTGGTGATAGATCACCATCCAGCCGCCAGAAGTGAGATCCGCTTCGTGCGCCTGAATCCACTTGGGAATACTGAATCCGGGTTGGATGCGGTATTCAATGCTGGTCAGATCCATGAAGGGATAGGCCGCTTTGTGGGGATTCACCACATAGAAAGGATCCTTCTTGGCGTTCTTCCAGGACTGCACGATCCAGTCCATGCGTGCGGGCACGATGGGAATAGTCGGAGCAACAACACCGTCGTAGCCTTCCCAAGCCCAATCAACATTCGCATCTGCCCAGTTTTGCCAAACCCCGCCATGTATTCTGTAAATCGCATCTCCGGCTTTGGGCGACGTTCCACTTGCCCAGCCCGCCTGTTCCAGATCTCCGGCCCAGAGAATCGCCCTATGCGCCAGATTGTCGATGCGATTATCGACGTTATGCCCATCGGGGACGTAACGAGCGACCCAGAAGATTTTTCCGTGTTGGAACTCCTGGCGTAAATGCTCGTACCCGACGACCACGGGATTGGCGTGAGGCGTCCGGGAAGCAGCCTGGAACAACAGCCCTAGGACGGGAACAGCGACCCCAGGACCAAAAGCGGTCATCGCCTCGCCGCCTAATCCGTTACCGGAAATTTCTTTCTTTTCCGCAATGGATGTCGGAGATTCATGCGTAAAGACTTCATGGGCGACAATCGCGCAGGGACCAACATATTCCAGGTTGTATTGTGTGGCCTGCTTGTTGTCTGATGTTCCATTTACATTCGCATCGTCTTTTTTGAACAGCGCAGCCAGCTCGACAGATTTCAAACCTGCCTTTGGCCGATTATGTGTTGGCCCATCGCTTAAATTCATACTTCTTACAGAACATCCGGCCAACAAACTTACACAGCCCAATAACACGCCAGCGCGTAATACAATTTTCCAGTTTTCTTTCTGCATAGTTATCTCCTATTCTTCTACCGGTTGTGGAGCCAAATCAGCATTTACATCCCCATTGGGGTGGTCAATCTGCCCCGGCGTATATTTGGCACTTCCTGCCGCGTTACTACCGGCGACCAGCCCCGCTTTCTGGAGCATCGCAGTCCAGGCCGATAGAGATACATCGCTCCAATCCACATCGGCAAGTTGTTGCGGCGTGAAGCCGTTGCAATCGGGGTGCTTGGGTGTGCCATATCCACCTGCCACATTGGGCTGACCGATCTTGATTTGTGACGCGATAATCCGATCCAGTGGCGATTCGTAGCAGCAGAAAATGTCCTTGTGTTCCAGGCAGAATCCCATGAACTTTTCGCTGCAATAAGTACCTAGATTCTGACACTCATGCTCCTTGCGCCCCTCACCCAGTTGGAACTCTTCTTTTTTGCAAGATGTCATGATCATGGTGATCATCTGGATAATCTGGAAGACTTCATAGGCCAGCATGATGTCACCAAAGGCCTCTCCAAACATTTTGCTGCCTATAAAACCCATGATCTTCCTGGTTATTGTATGGCCCACAATATGATTAAGCACATGCTTGAGCATGGATTTCAGCCAGCCCTTCACTTCGTCTTCCACACCAGATAGCAAACCTTTTGAAGCAGCCCCGGATGCACTAGCCGCACCATGAGCTACTTTCGCCACGTCTCCACCAAGTTGCGCTCCCGCACTGGCTCCACCCGCACCAAAGGCATTCTCGACGGCTTCTGCTGCCCCTTTGAACGGTACGGTTACGTCGCTCCAAGCATCGCCCGCCCAGGTATCAAACTGGTTATAAGCCGATTCTGCCCAGCTTCCCTTACCAAAAAGAAAGCCATCTGGACTAATCGCCTTGGATCCAAATACCATCGCATCAAATTGCGAGTTGTTGGCAATACTCCAGGCATCCATACCAGCTTCCAGATACTGTCCAATGTTCGGCCCGTTTGCTCCAGCTTCCAGCCCCTCCTTACAGCAATTATTGGTAAACACGCCACCAAACGGCCAGGTTCGACAATAACTGGCCGTCCCCTGAAAAATAATCGGCTGGCAGTTTCCGGCAGAAACACTGGTACCCGTAGCGCACTGCATGTTCTGCTCCATCTGCTGCAACGCCGAGAGCGCAGTCAAAGCCTCCGAGAAGTGCAAATCCTGATTGCCAAAAAGCGCATGGCATTGCGTACCCATACACTGAATGGGGCTATTGCAAAGAATGCTCTGCGCGTGCGTATTGGGATTGGTGCCGGTCACTGTCTGACCGGGGTTTACGGTCACGGTCCCGCTTGAAGAGGATCCATTGGTCGGTGTGTAGAGCCAGTTGCTATTCGTGTCGATCAAGACCTGATTGGTAGCGTTTACATCACCGATGATGCTGAGTATCCCGGCAGAAGGGTTTGCCGCCGCCGTCGGGCCGCCATCATCATTGGTAATGTAAAACAGAATTTCGTCCGGGCCAGGGGCCAGCGTTACGGGTACCGAAACTACCCCGCCCGTTGAGGGATAAGCCACCGAACCGCTTTCTCCCTGATCGTCATAGCTCGCTACCTGTGTCCCGTTGATGTCCACCACGCCTTGATCATCAGCGGCAAAATACAGCGTCGCGTTGATGGTAGCCCCTGTTGTATTGGAATACGTCCCCTCCATCATGTCGGTTTGTCCGTTAGGAACACCCCCACCGCAACCGCCTGTAGTCCCGTAGATCCATTTGGCGTTTGGGTCTGGCCAGTCAGCCCCATTGATCCATCCTGTACTCGTGTAGGTGCTCAAAGGCTCATCACAAGCCACTGGATTCGACTGGATGCTGGGCGCACTGGTACTGGTTGTCGATACGGACGTGGAAGAGGATCCTCCATTGGCAATATCAAGATTATTGTTCGTACAGGCGACGTTCTGATAATACTGGCTGAATACCGATGGATTGCTCTCGATAAACGGCATCATCTTGTTGATCATGCCCTGATTCGCTGGGTTCGCCAGAAAATTATTCAACATGGGATCCGTGGTGTAGCTGTTCATTCCGCCCGGATAGGTAGAGATATTCTCCAGATAGGATTGAGCCTCGTTACATTGCCCGTAGATCTCCTGGTACTGCTGGGAGGCTGTTGTCATATTGGCATAATAACCAGGCAGGGTCATCGAACCGTTATCACCCACTGCCCCTGTCTGTATGGTCTTTCCAATCAGCCCGTCCACGCTCAAAGTCATGGGCGCCAGTTTTTCCACCAGGGTACCGGCAACTGTCGGTGACGTAATACTCGTGGGCAGGGCACTACATTCGTCAGCGACGTTATTCAGCGTACCCGCCCAGGTATCGCCCAGGCTGTTCAGACTGGGAACCCCGGAACGGCTTAAAAGATTGCAGGCCGGGGCGTATTGGTACTGGTTGTTTATATCTGGCGCACAGGTCGTCAGTAGGGCATTGCCGGCAGAATGTACATCAGCAAGGGATGTCCCAAAATTATGGATGCTTTCCAGGGCATCGGTGTAGAGTGGGCTGCTTCCACTACTTTCTGCTTCCTCAATGGATGCAGATTCCGCATTGAGTGCCGTCTGGCAGACGGTTTGAACATGGGTGACGGCCCCTAGCCCGGCGCTGTCAAAGCTGTTCAGCGGCCCCGGCCAGCCATTCGGACAAGTCGGATCGCTCATCAGGGCGGCATTGGCACTGTCGGCCTGGTTGATGGCATTGCCTTGCGTCAATCCCACATTATCCGGTAGGTAATAGCTGGACGCGCCCGATTCTCCGGGTGTGGGATTACTTCCCGCAAAGCCCTGCATTTCTTTCGATCCAACACCCGTAGCAGCATCGTCCTGCCCCCCCAGCAGCAGGCTATTCCCGAAGTTCACGCCACCTTGGGCCTGACTCACGAACTGCCCGGCCATGGCCGTTGCCGTGGATTCGTAATAGATGCCTATCCCGATCATGGCAGCGATGAAGGCCGAGGCAATCGGCCTGCGCCTTGTGGGATGCGCCATCCAGCAAAAGAAGCCCATTACCCAGTCATTCCTGTGTGGCCAATGACGCCCAGGCAACAGTTGGTCCATTGCCAGACCAGGTACACATAGTTGCTGCCCGTTGCTGGCTGACTGTCCCACTCACCCCACTGAAAAGGCGTCTGACCCATCCAGTGCGTGCATTCACCCGATTGGGTCGGTGGAGCCTGAATGTTCACGCCGCCATTTTGCGCGACGGTACCCTGATTGCTCGCCGCTGGGGTTACATAGTTAGCAGGAGGCATACTGCCACCCTGTTGTTGCGAGTTGTTGAGATCCGGGGCCGTAACGCTGGCATTGGGCTCCTGATTGGTTTCGTCATTCGGGAACATGATCTGGAAGCGATACTGGGCCTTGGGCAGCACATAGGTCCGCCGGGGACCGCAAACCACGCTGTTGCCGGTTGTGCGCTCCAGAAATCCTAAGCGGAATCCCATAGCCAGCATCCGGGCTACATCGAGACTGGATGTCTGAATAGGATCATCGCCGCCGAGATTGGATCCGACCATGGGGTAGAGCAATCCCCAACACCCGGCGGTCCAGTACTCATCGTCAATGGGCTGTGCGCCGACACTTTCCTGAGCGCACTCTTCGGTTGCTCCGAGTAGTCCTACAGGGTTGTCGTAAAGCAACTCTTCCGGAGAGGCCAGGAAAGAAAGCAGATCGTTATTCCAGGTCGGGAACACTTCGCTCATCAACATGAGATTCATCCCGTGGTAGCCGGTATTGCAATCCGGAATGTCTGCGAGCTGCATCATGGTGATCAGCGGAAAAGTCCAGAGCTGGACGTTGAAAAAGGTACTGTTGTGCTGCGCTGTTGTTACTCCGTTTCCGACATCGCCGCCCCAGGAACCGGTCCACTGGTTCCCCACCGTAGAACTCGGATCCAGACTGACACCGCCCAGAACCGGCGAGCAAAAAGGATGCGAAACGGCCTCGATCAGCATGGATGGCTGCCAGTATCCAATCTGGATACCGATAGTCGGGAGCTGCAGATGCCGCAAACTTCCGCCGCAGATGCAGGTGGCCCCTGAAGCCGCACCATTAGGCACGCCGGAATTACCACCGAACCAGGTCATACCGGCCACACGCAGCGGGAACATGGCCGACCAGCACACGCCGCCGATCAGCTCCTTAAAAACCCCGGCATCCGGGCACATGGTTGCAACCTGTGCGCCCGTCGCAAAGGCGGGGACGGAACAAAGCAGCCCCAGGGCCAGCGATGCGCCCTGTAGCCAGCGACGTAGTGGATTGCTGGTTTTCTTGGGCTTATCAGCAGGCAAGAAAATGGCGGGAGACCCCAACCCCTTGTATCTTTGGATTTCCACGTCCTGATACTCAAGAAAGGAGTTACTCCCATGAAAACGGCTCTTCATCCTTACAACGACAGAAAAGAAGTTACTGTTCAAGCATATACTGCAGAATTTGGACCAAAATTGGATTCTCATGGTCGCCATAGAGAGCGACCCAACGCTCGCTGTCCTGGCTGTCTTGAGCCTTTGATTATCAGAGGGAACGATCGTCCACTTCAGGATCAGATTTTTTCGCATAACAGAAACGAAAATCCACCGTCGTGCCCATTGCGTAACATGGCCGATCACCGATACGCATTCCTGCAGCCAGTCCCAGCGGACACGCAACGTGGACGCCTTTTGCGTGCTGATTTTTTCGCGCACTGGCAAGCTCACTACGGGCACATGCGCCGTCTTCTCAATGGATACATGGACGTTGACGATTTTATAGCGCTGATCAGAGAAGCAGACGCTGATCGCCTTTGGAGCCGTAACCAAATCGAGGAATGGGAAATCACCTATATTTTTCTCGCATGGAAAGAGTGGCCCCCAGTCAGAAACAATAGGGATGAGATATTGCGTGCGGAATGGTTGCGTTTCTGGTTCGACTCCAGGGTGAGGACGTTTGAAGATATATGGATTCGCACTGAGGGTGATCCGAGAATCATAAAAGCCACTTACCAGAATCCAGCTCGTGCCAGAATTCCCTCTCTGCAACACCTGGAAGATACAAGAATTCTCTATATCGACCGAAACTTCCTTCAGGCCAATTATCGTCCCGCCGTAGATTATGTCGTCACGAAATTGCATCAGGCCTTCCCCAATGAAGTTGAAGCACCCTGACAAATCTCAGGGCGGCTCATGGCCCAGGCTTTCGCCTCTGCCAAAGTCTGGAACGGCATCATCTTTTCTTGGCAAACGGGCATGTCGTTCCAGAACACCGCGCACAATCCGCCGTATGGCCCGGAAGAGATCACTGTCAGATACCCTGGCGCATTTTTCCCAACCCATACTGCGGACATCCATTCCACAAAAACTTCATCCAAACGATGAGGACGGTACGGAATGTGGCGCTGATACCATCGTGCCCAATATCCATCAGGGCCATAGGGAACATGATGGCGGATTTCCTTCGCCTGCAATCTCCGCAACTCCGCAGGATTTAGATGCTTCAATCCTGAAAACAAGGTCATTTCGGCTTCTCTTATTTCCAGAAGCGGAAATACATTTATGGCCGCAATAAACACCGCTTTTTCTTGAATTTTCCAGGGAAGCATAGTCATTTCCTCACAGCCCTAATGACCCATTAAACGTGCTATAGTTATTGCGAAACAGTGGAGTAACTAAATGATGAGTGAAGCATTTACCCCTTGGAATAGCGCCGATTACCTTGAAACAGACGAAGATATAGCGGCCTATTTCGATGCCTGCCTTGAAGACGATCCCGGTGATGGCTCGCTGATTCGACTGGGTTTGCAAAACATCGCCCGCGCTCAAGGTTTGAGCCATCTGAACGAAGAGCAGGTGAATGCGCTTTCCGCAAGCGAAAATGCGTCGTTCGCCGCCGTGCTCAGAATTATAAACAGCCTGGGCCTGCGGTTGCATACGGAAGTTTTGCATCCCTGACATTCTGCCGCTACTCCGCGCCCACAACCGACTGTTGTTCTGCCTTCCCATCAAGCGAAGCAGAATGCAAAGCCAATCTATTTAAAGCCAATCGCGCAGTTAATCCCCCAAAACAATCCTTTAGTTTGCCTTCCGTTACTCGGAATCCTGCGCCTGTCTCGGCTCTGAACTTGTCCAGAAAGGCATCCAGATCATGTCCTTCCTGAGTGCCCGATATACCCTTCCAGACGGGCACGTTTTCCATTACTTCAGCATGAGTCAAGATGTTTACTACGTCTTCGTCTGCGACCGAATAACCGCCTTTTTCCAGGGCAGCACAAAGCAGCCTGTAACCAGAAAGCATCTTGTTCAGATAATAATCAGCACCGGGATTGCTTCCCCTGGTCAAAGTTGGAAACATCGCCAAAATTTCTTCCTCTGTATGTGCTTTGCTTACAGGAACCTGTTTATCTTCTGCATCCATTTCAAAAATGATTTTGCCTTTGGCGTTTTGCAGCACGCTTAAAGCATCAGCCAGGGACATCCCTTGCCCCGTTTTTCCAAGAACTACCTGCTGCTGATGGTTTCCCGCATTGCAATGAAAATCGAAATAAAACTCGTGTTTCTGACTGGTCATTTCCTCCTCCTTTCCAAAGGCTCTTTCGGAACCGTAATCGACAAAACCTTCCCATCGGGCCGAATCAGCGCCGGTACCCGGTTGATGCCGAGTCTTTGCGCCAGGTGTGGGGTAATGCCATAGACGGGGTGCTGCAGACGATCCACCAGCGCATTTTCTGCCTGCCAGGAATCGGGCAGCTCGCTGGCCATCATCACAACATTGGGATAGGTGCTCTCCCAGGCTTCCACCTGGGCGACCTGCCATGGCTGGGCGGGATTGAACACGATGTAGCTTTGGCTCCAGCCGAACGGCATGGCAGTCAACGGATCGAGCGTCTGGCCCTTGTGGACCAGAATCTTGCCGGACGGCAGGCGAATCGTTGCGGTGGCGATGATGCTGGGATTGTAAGTGTAGTGACGCCCATTACTGGAATCCGGCAGGTTGTCCCCGATCCGCGACCGGACTTCCTGCCAGTCCCGATCCTTGGCCTGCGCTTCGGCCTTTTGCCAGTTGAAGGTTTTGATCTTCTTCTCGAAGATCGAAATCATGTTGGGTTCGGCAATCTTCCAGGTCTGGCCGTGGATCTTATGCGGATTCCCTTTGCCGTGGTTGATGGCCTTGATCGCCCCGCGTAACCCATCGCCATCCCCGACTATGGCCCCCCATTTTCCGTCCGGAGCCTCGTGAATAATCACCGGAGCCAGATTCACATGATGATCCGTGAACTGGATCGGATTGATCTCGACGTTCGCGGTTTTTTTGTAAGACGGCATCAGGCCGTTGACCTGGCTGATCATATCCGGCAGGCCTTCGGGCTTATTGGGCCAACCCCGCAGGACAAAGACCGTGTTCTCAAAGAGTTTTTTATTATCTGCTACGACCTTGAACCACTTTCTTAATAGGCTGTGCGGCATGTTCATGGAGATGAAAACCAGCGTTTTCGCCTGCATTTCCTCTTTTTTCATCAGGGTATGATCCACATACTCTTGGAGGGCTTTGCCGTGAAGATTAGCTGGAATCACGGGCACGCCGTTGACCCGCTTACGGAGAAATTCCTGCGCCTGGGCGTTGGACTCCGCTGCATACTCCGCAGCGTATTGCTGAAGTTCGTTTTTTGCGGGCTGCATGAAGATTTTTTTTGTCGGGGTGTCTTGCGCGGAAAGTTTCGCGCCGGTTTCCCAATCCGGGGCTTTTTTCTTGCCCGCTGCCTCCATGATGCCATCGGAACGCTGCACGATGGATTGCACCTGGGCCATATTGACGGGCGGGGTCATCAACGAGGTTCACCGACGGGGTTTTGCATTCCCTTAGCAAGCACTTCAGCAGACCCTACAGCAGACCCTACGCGCATCAGATTATGTATGGGGATAGCGGCTTCCATATTTGCCTGGGGAAAGTAAATCACCAGAAACGGTGGCTTCATCGGGATTTGGCTCAATACCGTGTTATTTCTGGCCGCGAATCGGGATCCGAGTGAAATGGTAACCCCGGCAGACTGATGGTGAAGCACATTCAGAAGTCTGTCCTCCCGGCCTCTGTTGCCCGCCGAAAGGATAGACGGAGCAAGAGGACCAATCGGTACGAGTTTTAAGGCCATCACGTTGAGTGCGCCTTTTTTCTGCATCTGTCCTGCTTCTCCCATCATCGCACCCATGACTTTATAACCGAGTGGCGATGAGGGGTTGAACACGGCAATCATGTAGTTTTTAGCTGCGTGGTTTCCTACGGTGATACCGGAAAGTGAAGCACACTGGAATGCAATGCGGGATGCTGCCGGGCCTTTCAGAATATCCATCTTGCCGATGTATTTCAGCCCATACTCATTGGTCATGTTATGGCCGTTGTCCAGATTGGCCACCAGGCCGCTGATCAGGTACTTCCCGTTCGGCGTCAGATAGGCAATGGCCTTGCTGCCGTTATAGTCCATGACTACCCCGGTCAATCCTGCCGGCCCCGGAAAGGTTTTAATGATTTTCCCGGCGTGATGCGCGGCGAGCACATGCGCGAGCAACGCCGTTGGCGCGGCTATCGCGGGGCTGGCTACTGCCAGCATCCCTGCTGCAAGCAACCCAGATAACGCTTTTCTGCCCGGAATATGCACAAAAATAACCCCAAAGTTCTAGTGTATTTACATGCGACTATACGACAAAGCTGTTGACTCGCCAAGCTACCGACTGCCCATGCTTATGGTGTGGCGGCGCAGCTTTGTGTGTAGCAGTTTACGGTAGGACCGGAGGGTGGTGGCGACAAAGCAGAGGGCGGAACGGTTGGAATCTGATACCAGGAATCTCCTCCCGTGGATGAGTAAACTGTTCCGTTTGGACCATCTATCTGATCTATCGTCCCACTCGGATTCGCCCCATAGTCATTCTGTGCTGATGAAGATTGATCAAAATTTTGCACGGTGACTGTAAGTTTATTTTCACCCGGTTGCAGCACGATGGGCATTTCATCCACCCCAGCCCAATTATTATCGTTGCCTACCTGTTGTCCGTTTAGGTCGTACCATCCCTCGTTATCACTTTCTCCATACCAATAGACGGTCTTGGGTTCCCCTGTGGGATTATCTATCTCTGTTTGGTAGCTATAGAAGGCTGCGCCGTTAATGTCGCCGTCATAGAAATTCGTTGTCGGTGCTATCCATTCAGATTGACTCATGGCAGCCTGATACTGTGGATCCGCACATGCTTGTGCAACCCCATCCCAGCCGCCATTACTCCGATTACACGCAACCCCTTTAGAAGATTGTGCGGGTGGCCTCGCATTATTCGGAATAGCACTGCAGTATGGTGATGCGCTTTGCGTCTGATCAGAAAAAGCACAAGAGCACTGACTTGTTTGTGTATCTGTATAACTCACCTGGTTTTCGCAGGCTGCGTAATAGCTCTCACAGTCCGGCGTAACCGATTCCCCGTTACACGAACAGTCCTCGCCTGTTTGTGCTTCGGTATTAAACAGATTGTTTTCACAGACCCTCGTATTCGCCGCATACTGCTCTTGCTGCGCGAATTGCGTCCGGATCACGGCACAGTCCTGATCCCAGTGGAACATATCCTCGATAACCGGGATACCGTAATACATGAGCAGCGCCCCGCCGATGACGTATGGAATGTTCCCAGTCCAGCGTAAATACACCATAAGACCAATGGCGAAAACCAGACCTGCGCCGAGAATAGCCATCCCCAGGCCGCCCTGTGCCCAGCCCTGGAACTCGCAGATCATCGGTGGGAAACCCAGCATGAGAAACTCCTATAAGGCCCAGGCCCTGCCAGTAATGTTTTTCGCGGGCACCAGTCCCCAGTAACGCCCGTCATAGGAACCGGGCGTTACCCCCATCAACAGATATTTCCCTTTGGGAATGGTCATGGTTTCCGGCGGCAAGACCTTCAGGTGCCGGTAATGCACCCAAGGCATCAACCAGCGTTTTCCCCAGTAGCGATACGGGCCGGATGGACCGGCAATCCAAATTCTGTCCGGTGTGATCTTCACACGATCCCCCGGAACCCCAGCGACCATCTTGACGACCTCAATCCGCTTTCCACCGGAGATAATGTCTATTTTTCGGTCATGAAACAGGACCAGTTCACCCGGCTTCGGATCTGTTTGTCCATACTGCACCAGAAAATTTGACCAGGGCAGACAGGATTGGTATTGCGGATCCATGGATATGCCGTAGTGCATGGCAATACCCGGTCCCAGAAACATACCGAAAAACAGGGCAACGGCCCCCATCCCCATAATCAGGACAAACTTCGATTTCAGCGTCAGTCCAGCAGGCTTGCAGCCGGCAGGCATGGATCCGTCAGCCACGACCAAACTCCTCCGCCAGACGCGCTTTCACGATCTTTTCGGCAATGGCCGTCACGTTATTCCCCTGCGGGGCGGCCAGCACGTTGCGGGAAAGTACCAGATCACCCTGACGGGCATAATGGGCGGCGACTTCCTGTATGGTTTGACCAATCACATGCCCCATTTCTGCGGCTTCATGACGGGTCATGGTTCCGCTATCCACCTGCGTTTTAATGACATCGGCCATGATCTTTCCGGTATTGATATACACCACCGGCACATTGCGTGGCGCACTGCTTGCGGCGATTTTATGCGTCTGCCCAGAGAACCACGGCAAGGTTCCCGACTGCACCAGAAAAGAGATCCCTCCGGCGGCCACAACTCCGACAACCAACATCAACGGGTAAGCAAAGCGATCCCGTAATGTGGGCTTTGTTGAATCGCCGCCGACCTTCCCGCCAGCGCCCTCTGTCCGGTCTGTACTGATTTTAGATCCCTCAGAGGATTCGGGTGCTTCAGGCCTGTCTAAAAAATCTTCCATTTGTGCCTCTTTCTGCCAGATTTAGTCGTATCCGCTTGAGATGCGTGTTTTTCCTGTTCGGCTTTTTCCTGTTCCGCCAGGTGCTCTATGTCCGTGATGGATTGCAGATAATCCAGATCCTCGCCTTTGGCGTCTTCCGGATCATTTTCTTCCGGGGCCAGCTCTTGTTGAGCGATATACGTCTTCTGGCTTTCCAGAAAATTCAGAATAGCCTGATCTGGAGAGATACCATGACGCATATCAGCAATCACATCCTCTTTTTCCGGGCCGTCTGTTGCGTACAGCACTCGGCGGTAAGGATCGAGCTTCAGCCGCCCGACACCCACTTGGTCTTCGCTCATGATGAAGCATTCTGCATACTCGCCGGTTTTTCTCAGGCTTCGCATCATTTCATAGGCAGATGCGCCAACTGCGAAAAGCTGATCTTTCTCAAGCTGTGCCAGCACATCCCGATGCTGTTTCATCACCAAAAAATGTGCGGTCTGCGAGGCAATCACCCGCGTATAATCATTCATATACAGATCCCGAAGCCCCTGCAGTCCCAAGCCCAGTGATCCGCGATTCTTGGCAACGCGACGGGAAAGCCCTTCGAGGAACTTTGCCGCTGTCGGTATCTGGAGCAGGACGCTGGCTTCGTCCACGAACAGCACGCGGCGTCTATGTGCTCCGTCGGCATCGCCCCGACCGATTTCACGGCCAATGGCGAACATCATCTGCATGAGCACCACCATGAGCAGATGTTTGCGATTTTCCAGTTCCTTGAGTTCCAGGTTCACAAAGCGGCCACGAAGATCGACGCTCATCGGCAGGTTGAACCAGTGCCCATAAGCACCGTGGTCGGTGAAGCGATGGAGCATTTTACCCATCTCGATGGCACGATTATCGTTGTCCTGGGCCACCAGATACTCGGCCATGTGCGTTGGGGTCGCGTCTTTGCCCATATTGCCGAAGATGGACTCGATGGCCAGCTCGATAATATTCAGATCGCGGTCGCTCAACTGACCACTGGGGGAGATCATGGTGCCGAAGATGCCAACCAGCTCGTCCATTTCATCATGTAGATTGTCCACCACGGAAAACGGATTTAGACCGATTTCCATGTCGGGCCGCAGATCAATATGATCGCCGCCGAACATGGTGCAGAGCTTTTCAAAAGACCGGCCTATTTCGATTACCCAGGCCTGGGCACCCAGACTGAGTTGATCGGTAATGATCTGCTGCGCGGTCACGGACTTGCCGGAGCGCGTGCGTCCAGCCAGTACAAAGTTATAACCGGACTCGGAGGCGTAGAGATCAAAGAACAGCGGGTGCCCACGGCGCGTTATGAAGATGGTTCCTGCACCGGGGACCGTCATGCGCTGGTTATCCTGGACGTTTCCCGTCCAGTCCACCAACAAAGGCGCACAAACGGCAGCCTGCGCGGTTGTTCCAGATAGCATCCGCTTAGTCATGAACAGGCTTTGTTCATCCGGGAAAAGCGGGAGTGCGTTGAGGAACATGGGCAACGCCAGAAAATTGTCTTCCAAAAAAGTGAAACCGCCTTTGGCACCATTGGTAATAAATGCTTTGGCAGCTTTGTCGGCTTCCTCCTTTGTTTTACCCCAGATAACTCCCGTCAGATTCATTTCCAGCGCATGTTCGCCGCTATCCAACGTATGAATCAGGAAGTCTATCCCCTGTTTCCGCATTCCCAACCGAGGCGACCATTTAGCCATGCGGCCCCGTGCCTGCATGTTGGTGATCACCTGCTTACTGTTCAATTCATTTCTTTTTTTGACCTGATCCGGAAGCCGAACCGTCAAGACCACGGCGGCGGGCGTGAGTAATTGCCCCCCCTTCCCCAAGGGATCTCCCATCAGAAAGTTTGTGGACGCCACACTGATGGGTCGGGTAAAACTCTTGATCGACAGTATTTTGATGACATCACGCATTCCGTCCCCATGTTCAATGGAGAACAGGTCGGAGCGATCATCTACGGCATCCCCTGGCCCCAGAATCTGATCGCGCAAAAGCTGATGCGGATCCGCCCCGTCAAACCAGCTTCCCCGGATATGGACGAATCTCCGCCACAGGGCCAGCGTCCGCTCTCTGGAAAGGCGCTGCGGGGCAAAACTGTTCATGCTCGACTGAAAGGACGTAATGCGCTCGTGAACCATCTGAATTTCGTCATCGGTGGGATACTCCGCAACCGGCATCTTGATGGCGATATAAACATGGCTCTCAGTCAGCGGCACACCCGAATCCCGGAAAATCGGTTCTTCAGCCGCGTGGAATTGGTCGTAGTATTCGACCGTCTTCCTGGTGATTCCACTCAACAGACTGCGCTGTTCATCGCTCAACCCGGCATCATTAGCGATTTCGCTGCGAGCAAACTGGTACTGCAGCATTTGTTGCTGCACATCGGGTATGTTCATCCCGATAATCTGGATAAATGTATCCGGGGGCAGATTCATCGACCAGGCTGATTCCAGTTCTTCGGTGATGCTGTCATCCATTCCGGAGAACAGATTACAGGCCAACACGCACCCGACATATCCATGCGCCATAAATACCAGCTTGAGATTTTCGTCCCAGGCATACCAGGGGAACATCGTATCGAGGCTGTGTCTGTCCAGCAGTCGGTACAGTTGGTCATTGAGCGCACTCAAGCATGGCCTCCTAATTTGTTTTCGGTGATGCAACGCGACACCAGCGCATTGGCCATCTGGAAGAACTCGCTGTAATTACCCTGTACGTCACCGGGATTCAGGACGTAATGGCCGCAAATAATCAGTGAGGGTGTCTTTCTGATTTTGGCTTTGGCCATGATTTTCACATCCCTGAAAACCATGTGTTTGACGGGTTCCAGGTGGATACCAATGGCAAAAATTTTTGCAGGCACTCCGGCATCTTCAGCCGCAATCCGGTAGGTATCGAGGCTCCAGTAGGGCGAATGGCGGTCCTGGACTTCGGCAAAGGCCGCCTGGTCAAAACGCGGCAGCAAAGCGGGGTTGTAACCCTCAACCGTAAAAAAAGCACGGGTCATGGGGATCCACGCCTTGCCTACTGCCGCTGGCATTTGCTGAAAATGCACATCACCGGGCAAGGTTTGCGCCCACCGCAAAATTTCACCATTCAGCGCCCGGCAGAACGGGCACTCATAAGCCATCGCCTCGATCACGGCACTTTGCATCCCCGGAAGATGCACGGTGCGATAGGGCTGGAAGTGTGGCATGGAATCCGCGCTCTCTCCCGACATCCCCATGCCGGCTCCGCCCAGATCTGACGATGAACCCAGACCATCCAGACTGTCCATGGCCCATGCTGGTGTCGCGCATAATAAGCCAAGGCTCAGGATGATTGTGCCGATTTTGCGACGGCTTTTAATCTTCCACATCAGAAAGCCCCTCGAACAATGCCCTGCTGTTAGTGATCCCCTCATGTACCAGGCGACCGCCCCAGGTAATCAGGGGCGCGAATTGTGGCTGTTTTTGTGCCGCCGCAAGCATGGCCTCCTCATCGCCCAGCGCCTCTCTATAGGCTTTGTCATACCGGATTGCTTCAAAGAGCACCCGGCGCGAGGCGTAACCCGGTGTAGCGTGGCAATGTTCGCAACCATTCCCGATCATTTCGGTATCCGGCACGGGCACACCGCTACCTTCAAAAATTTCCGGATATTGAACAGGCTGTGCATGGGCGCAATGCGGACAGACGCACTTGATGATTCTTTGCGCGAAAACGACGCGAATCGCCGCTTTCATTAAATGGATGGGCAGACCCAGATCATGCAAACGCGCATAAACGCCATTGGCGGAATTGGCATGAATGGACGCCAGCACCTTGTGCCCGGTAATGGCTGCACGGACCGCCATTTGTGCGGTTTCTTCGTCGCGTATTTCGCCGATGAGAATATCGTCAGGATCCTGTCGCATCATGGCGCGAATCGCGCTGGCGAAAGATCTTCCGGTTCCGGATCCTACGGGGATTTGCTGGATTCCGGGCAAGACAAACTCCACGGGATCTTCAGCGGTAATGAATTTGTTGTCGGGACGGCTAATCGCGCCGATACCGGCATAGAGTGTGGTCGTTTTGCCGGACCCTGTTGGTCCACCGGCAATGATGGCCCCTTCTTTCTGTTGCAGCGCCCAGCGATACAATGCCTCTACCGCTGGCGGCATACCGAGTTTTTCAATGGGCAGTCCCGCATTTTTGGAATCCAGCAATCGGCACACCGCAGAAACGCCATTCACGGTCGGGACGATATTCAGCCGGACTTCCACCCGTCTGCCTTCGATTTCCTGCACGAATCTACCGTCCTGCTCCTTCCGTGTTTCATCGACGGGGAGTTTGGACCGGTACCGCAGTTTCGCCAGGAGCAATATGGCTTTGTGCGGGGAGATGACTTCAAGTTCTGTCAGTGTCCCGCGAATCCGCGCCCGAATCCGCATGGACTGATCCAGTTGCGTTTCAAAATGCAGATCCGACCAACCATCCTCCGCCCCCTGATGAAACAGATCATTCAGCAGATCAGTGACCGGGCCATCCCGATCACTGGTGGAGAGAAAAGCCTGGGATTCCTGTGCCACGAATCAGCCCTCGATGCCTTTGATAAAGGCGTCCGTATCTTCCGGCATACCCGGATTGACGGCCCATTGTCCCTGAGCATTCT
Source organism: Acidithiobacillus concretivorus (assembly GCF_018853445.1). Lineage (GTDB taxonomy): Bacteria > Pseudomonadota > Gammaproteobacteria > Acidithiobacillales > Acidithiobacillaceae > Acidithiobacillus > Acidithiobacillus concretivorus. The sequence continues at coordinate 24,573 of NZ_JABELD010000051.1, read as the reverse complement.
GGTACACCAGGAACGGTGTGCCGTGGATGCCGTGGTGATTCATCCAGGCGTTATTTGCCTGAATATCACGCTGATCATCCGCCGGAATCTTGGCCAATGGCACGGTACCGCCTTCTTCCTCTGTGGCGTTGAAGTGCGCTTCGTCATACGCCCAGGCCTTTGCGGGATCCTTGGCGGCCAGGATGGTTTCCGCCTTGGGTGCTGATGAAGGCTTCAGGAATCCTACGGGGATCAGATGGATTTTCAGTTCCCCTTTTTTGACATAGGGCAGCAAATGCTCATAGGTCAAATGGCAGAAAATGCAGTTGGGATCTCCGACGAACCACACTTGTTTTGTGGCCTTTGGGTTTCCAATCAGGAAATTCGTGGTTTGTGTGACCGCCTTACCCATGACTGATGGGGAGATTTTTTGGGGTAGATCCGCTTTCGGCAAATATTGATGGGCATAGGAAACCGATAGGTTATGGCCCGCCTTGTCGAAGATGCCGCCCATGAAGACGTATTTACCGTCCGGACTGGTGAACATCACCAGCGCATGTCCCAGTGAAAGCTGCACGGCATAGCCGTTGAGTCCGGCTTTTGCGCGGAACGTGCGAAGAATTTTAGCCTGACCGTGGCTCATGGCCACAATGGTTTTGGCTCCGGCCTGATAACTTTGCGGTATGGTTCCCGCCATCGCCCAGGCAGACGAGGTGAGAAGCAGGCCAGCGGCAAGGCCGCCGACCAGGGACCGCGTTGGTCCAGACCGCATTTAGAGCACGCCGGCCATGTGTGCGCCGTGAACCACGAGGGTTTTGGCCACACTGTTACCACCGGTTGCGGCGAAGATGCTGACCAACACTGGGATGCCGTAATACAGCGCCACGGCACCACCGACGACGATGGCCAGAACCGTACCACGGCCCGTAAAGACCATGGACGCCACACCGAAGATCAGACCACCGGCGACAATGGCCAGACCCAGATCACCCTGCGCCCAGCCTTCAATTCGGGTCGCTACGGATTTGAAAGAACTACCACCCGTACCAGCGTGGGCCATGACGAGCATAGACAGTGCCGTGACCAGCATGACCACGGCTGCGATGGCGACTTTTTTGTTGCTCAGAAGACCATTCATCTTCTCCATGAACAACGAATTCCGCATTGCGGTTGACTGCATTGCTGCTTCCATAAAATCCTCCTGAAAGTAAAGGAAGCCAACGAAACCCACCTCAGTCCACAGGTACTGGCACACGGGCAGAACCCGCCTGGAAATTCCAGCTTTGTGGATGGAGAATGGAATACACCATGCCCGGAAAATGCAGATTGCCTTCCGGACCACGGTAGGGTGCGACCCACACCCGCAACACCCTGGGCTGCGTGATCAGCGGCCTGGGGTACTGCAGGGGAGCCAACAACGATCCGGGGGTTCCACCCGGTACACCCGCGTTGGATGTATGCACTACGGACCCGGAATCCATGGTGGATTCGGGGTGTAAATTCGGGGTTTTATCGGCCAAAGAAGGTGGCTCGCGCAGGAGCTTTCTTGCCAGCGCATCTTCGTGCAGGGTTTCTTTATCGGGGTTGACCTGATCCCGATGGTTGGTCACGCCGTACATGGTCCGCGCATTGAGGCAGACCCCGCCCTTGCCGTGGATACAGGGATGTGCAGCCGCACAACCTGCCAGCATTGCCGTCACACCCAGCAATATCCAGGCACGATTCAATAACATATTTTGTGTTTTCAAGGCTGCCCCCTCAGATTCGGTGTCTGTCCGTTCTGCTCTTCACGCTGCACGGTTTCTCGATTCGGAAAAGCCGCGCTGACGGCGCTGGATTGCCCCGTCCCCGCATAGGGAGAGGTTTCCGTATCCGCCGCAGATGTCTGTTGCTGCGGCATCGCCTGGTTATTCATCGACGATGCAGCGGCATAACTGGCTTCTGCTAATTGTCCGGGGGTTTCGCCATCGGTATGTATTTTGGCTCCCGACACCAGGAACAGATCGACCGCTACGCCGGGATTGATCTGAATGGTGGGCAGGAGAGATTCTGCCTCATGCAGATAGAACTTGGAGATCTCGCCTGCCGGTGTGCTGATACCCCCCGCAAGGGCGCTTTCGCCCATATAGGACGGATTGAACGCCTGAAAACCTGCCGCCGATCCGCTGGTCGGATTAAGGTTCAAACCCTGTACGCTGGTCGGCTGCACGGCATTGCCGAGTCCGGAGAAAATCCCGGCTAACAGAGACTTCAGGATCACTGGTCCCTGATGAGAAATGACCTTGCCGGGCACGCCGAGCAAACCGCCGCTTTCGACCTCCGCCTTGATCGGCGCAGTAATCACCTTGCCGCCCCGCCTACGCACGCAAGAGAGCATGTTTGCACGCAAATACACTCTTCGTGTGGACATATCCCCGTATCCGGATGCGATGATGAAGCAACTGGAGAAGTTGGCCCGAATGCCATTCGGCAAAACGGCGCGACGCTTGACGCGAATATCCACGATCTGTGGGTTGGAATGGGCCTGTGGCCCGGTTCCCGCCTGCAAGCCGGTCAGCAACACGCCAGAAAGAATCGTCCCTGCGGGCAAATACACGCCTTCTTTGCTTTTCACCGTCACGACATGGCTCACATGCTTCAGCTTGCTGACGTGATGAAACTGCAAAGCGGTCTTGCTGGGTGCTGCAGGGGCTTTGGGTACCCCATTACTGGGTACAGCAGGTCCGTTACTGGTTTCGTTCTCTGATGGCGTATTCGCTCCCAACACTTGTGGCATCTGGGCCGGATAAAAGACCTGCGCGTGTGTGGTTGGTGTGTAAGGCGCTTGCCGCCTTTCAAACTTCAATTCGGAAATCTCGTTCTGAAGGGCAGAAATATCATTTTTCATACCAACCATGTCGGGATTGCTGTTTGTGGTCGCCACGGCTATTCCGCGATCCTTGGCGATTTGCTCTAACAGCTTTTTACTGACGTGCTGACTCAAATCATTGATCTCGGATTTCTTCAGCCCAGTCATGTTTTCATCCAACTTCACCAGTTTTTTCATCTGGTTGCTCAGGTTGTTGATCTCGCTTTGCATTTCCTTCGGACTCATGGACTTGGGATGCTCGATATACACCTGATTACTGGTGGCTTCGGCCTTTTTGAGCGCCGCTTCCTGGGCAGCATGATCGCCGGTACCGGACATTTGTGAACCCACAATGACGGCCCCCATGACGCCCGCCGCCAGACCTGTAAACTTGAGTTGTTGCTTACGCTTGGGCGGTTGGGTTTTCCACCAGAGGCGTAAACGGTCTTTCGGTGTCAGCGCCATACGGCCCCCAGGCCATGCTTGGACGGCGGTAATGTTTCTATCAGAAAGAGCTTGGTGCTCTCACCGGGATACAGAAGATGATGCGGGTAGAGTGAAACCGCGAGCACCCCCTTCGTGTAAAAGTCGTTTTCTGTCAGCGTGACTTTATTCTTCAGGTGGTTAGTGATCCGGTATTCCACAATCTGATGATGATTACCGACCCAGCGCATCCGTGCTGACCATGATAAGGGAATGGCAGCGGCCAGAGGTGGAATCCGATGAGACTGTCGATAATCTTCGGGCACCTGTTTCATGACGGCATCCCGCATGAGGGCGACCATCTGGCTGGCGTGTGAAGAATGTTCTGGGGCCGTCGGAGCCTGTGCGGGCACAAATCCGGGAATGACCAGATGATAGGTTTTTGCGGGCCTTTTACTCGGAATCAGTGTTAATGACACCACCGGATCATGTGGGTTCTTTCCGGTAATATAGACGCTCACCGGAAAACTCAAGGTGGAGCTGATAATCAGATCCCGGCCATGCCGGATACGCTTGGCATATCGGGTGCTGCCCACAATAATCTGCGGATCTCGGAACGGTGTAATAAACAGATTCGGCGACACCCCGGATACTGGTACCCCATAAGTCACGCCGTTTTGCACCCGGATGGTTTTGCCGACGACGGGTGTGCTGTCCTTTTTAGCCTGGGCAAAACTCATGTGCGGGACCATCCCGCTGTCAATGCTATACCCGTTGACGTTCATGGCCGCCTGATGGATTTGTTCAGGGTTAGCCCCGCTCGGAGGGGGCGCATATCCGTTATGCGGATAAGTGGCTGGCGGATTTCCAGGGATTACCGGCTGTCCCCTGCTCGCCTGATTGAAATGCGAGCTGGTCGGCGGAGGTGGCGCGGATTCCGGGATGCGTCCCTCTCCCCTGAAAGCCGGACTGACCGGTGCGGCCCCGTGAATGGGGCTGGTCGGCAGATGAAATTGTCCGGAACCGTTATTGGCTCCTTGAGCAAACGCCTCTTGCCCGGAAAAATGATTCAACTGGGATTGCGTATGCTGCCCCATGACGGCCCCTGCATCCATCGCAGATTCGGGTGTTTGACCGGGTGGCGGCGGAACTACGCCTGCCCAGGCCAAAGCGGGGCATGTGGCCAGCACCGCGAGAACGAGCACTTTCTTCAACTTTTACCCCCTGCTTTCTTGGGCTGATGTTTGATCTCCCACGCAATCGTATGAGCGGATCCGGGATAGGGTTCAAAGCTGGATAGCACCGGCTGTCCGGCTTCGATGCGTACCTGCATCTGGAAGGTGTACGGCAACTTCTCTACCGTTTCCCCGCTGGAATTGATCTGATGCAGTACGCCCTCCACAAAAACCGTGTGATTTGCAGCCTGCCAGATGGTTTTGCGGGCGGAAAAAGTAAAATTGGCATCATCTGCTTTTTCTTCTGCCGCTGAAGTCATCACCTTGCTTCTGACATCTTCATAAGCATTCGCGCCAAACAGCTTTCCCAATGCTTTAGCAACATATTGGGCGTCACCGGGCGTAAGATTGCCGACCAATTCCGCCACATAAAGGCCGAAACTTTCGTAGTAGGCATCATCTGCAGTGGCATATCCGACCTTGACGGACTGGTTGAGGTAAGGCGGGACAATGACGATCCGCGTGCTTTGGGTGGCAATGACCCAGCCTTCAAACCCGATAATTACGGCCAGCAAGACAACCAATCCGACCAGTATCCGTGACTTGGACGCGAGATCGTCGAGATTCTTACGGAACAGATCAAAATTCATTAAGAAATCCACTCCTTGATGTTGCCGTTCTTGAAGACCTCATTGAGTCGCCACCAGCCGAACTTATAACTCATGTGAATCAACACCCCATTAAGCTGATTGTTTTTCCAGCCCTGAAACAGCTTGACCATGATGAACGCCAGCACGATACAGATGGTCAGTTCGCGCATGACGTATCCAATAATGAAGAACATTGCGCCGACGGCCACTTCGTCCATTTCCCAGAAGAGAATCATCGGTTGATCGTCCACATGGCCGGGAATCTGTACGGTTTTCAATGGGCACCGCCTTGGGAAGTAATGCTTCCCCAGGATTCCTTGAGATTGCCCTTACAATGCTTGATTACGTTTTCTATTGTCTCGGCCCCTTTCGTACCGAGATCCTGCTTCTTGCAGGCCCAGTAATCGGTGCGAGCTTTTCCGCAGGGTAAATGCGCGGGCTGGCAGTGCCAGGGGTTTGCATGAGTCGCTGTCTGAACAACAGACGGCTGCTTTGCTGCGTGCTTCTGTCCATTGTCAAACCAGGTTTCAGGAATCTTGAACGGATGTGCTTTGTGCAGCGTCACCTTTGTCGCTTCCTGATTCGGGTGATAGCCTTTCGGATAGGCCTGCAACCAAAGGGGCTTCGGCGTTGGTGAAACCACGATAGCGGGATTTTTCTGCACGATCACGCGGGCGAGTCCTCTTTTGCCGACGCTTCCCTGCCAACTGTTTCCGAGTCTGGGCTGGGCGGTGTAGTGGATGGGGATATTTTCCCCGGCGTATCCGCCGCTCTTTTGGACCGTAGCTTGTTGGTCGCCTGCTGCCAATTCGAGCTTATGCTGTAATTGGGCGCAGGCCGAAAGACCCATGCCAAGACCACCCCATAGAGCCACACGAAAAAGAATGTGAATGCTGTGGCGTACACCCGGAAAGCCGGAAAAGCCGCATGAGCGAAGGGTGTATAGGCCCACGGTGGAACCCCTGCTCCTTCGTTCACATAGCTGCATCCCTTTGGGATTGCGTAACCGTCTGGCCAGAAGCCCAACGCCATTCCGGAATAGATGCCCGTCCAAAGTGGATGACTCATCTGCCAGTCCAGCGCCTCTTTGTAAGGATCTTTCTGATATTGTTGATAACAGGGCAACATAGCACCGGGCACCCAGGCGCTTTCCCAGGTGTGCCAGGCGAAGCCTGCGGCCAGGAGCAAAACGATCCAGCGCCACTTAACGATCCTCCTCATTATTTGCCACCGGGCAACGGTCATACTGATCTCCAGGTATCAATTTTCCGGGATGGGACAGGCACCACTTCTGCGCGTAGAAATAATCCCAGATAGTGAGCTGGCACCCCTTGTCAAAGTTACTGAATCCGCAGCTGATGCCACCGCTGTAATCAGTATCGGCAGCCATTGAAGCCGAGCTGAATATCTTGCCAACCCACACGGTTGGCCGGCAGGCCCGATCAATGCGCTCATCGGGTGCTCCCGCCAAGAAAACCCACGCCACGAACAACACCAACACGGCGACGAGGGTTCCGGCGAAGAACTCAACCAGCTTTTTCAACGGCAATTTCCTGCTGCGCTGAGAATGGCGGCGATGTCACCCACGGCTCCATCATTGGTGGAAACCTGTGCTTTCCCGGCTTTATCACACCAGATCACCACGGGATCCCCGATATAACCTGCATCTGCCAGTAATGCGGTATTACTGTTGACTTCCTGCGCCATATAGATGCTGCCTTGAATGCCGCGAATGCCGCCGGACCAGCTACTATTTGCCCGTTTCTTCCCCAGCCTCTCGTCTTGGCTTAAAACCTTCTCCGGAGAGGGTGCGGACAGGATAGCTTCGGCTTTTTTGATGCTCCCTTGATTTTTGAGGGCGACCAGGACATATCGCGCCCGTACTTTTCCCGTATCCACGGCAGATTCCAGGGCTTTATAGAGTCGATGACTTATTTCGCTGTTGGGATCTATGTAAGCGGTAATGACGGGTCCGGTGGATCCTACGAGGATGCCTTGTCCGCCATTTTTGAGTTTCATCAAAGTATTTACCGGCTTTGCCTTTGATGATGTGTCAGATGTGGCTTTAGAGCCTAATGCTGGCGACACCTGCATCGAGGGCTTTTGTGCAGCCAATGCGAAATCGGCTGAGGTGTTGTAATTTTTGCCATCTGCACCGACGAGCGTGCCGATCAAAACCAGTTTGTGCGCCACATTCACCCAGGCCACGCCCTCTTCCTGATTGGCGTCTTTGTAAACGACACCTTTGAGGTTTCCCGGTCCTTGCCACACCTGAACCACGGTAGCGGATCCGTTGCTGGCGGCACTTAAAATATTTTGTATGGCCTGAACAGGATCAGTTTCAGGCGCGGTTTCTGGTGTCGCTGCCTTTGCCAATGGCTTCATTGCCATCAATGCGCCATTGGCAGGAGCCGCTGGCAGGGCGTTTTGTTTTGTTTTTTCAGCCTGCGGCTTTGCGTCCGTATGGAGATGCGGTAGGGCCGAACCCTGTGATGTTTGCCCGTTTACCACGCCGTCATCGGGATGCTTGGGCACCATCACCTTGTTGGCGATCATGATAGCTACCACTAGAACGGCGAGGCTTCCCCAGATCACCTTTTTCTTGCTGGCTTTCACCTTACTGTTTCCGCCAGCGATTCCGCTGATAGGTGCTCGTGCGGGTGCCTTTTGGGATTCGTTATCTTCAGAGGTGTTTTCCGTTTGCGGTTGAGCCGGAGCTTTCTCTGGCACTTTCTTTTTTCCGAACATCAGGATTTCCCCTTATTTTTTGCAATTTCTCCATTCAACGCTGTTCTTGCGTCGCGGATGTTTTGCATAAAATCTTTTTCGCCCATAGAGATTACACTACCATCTACAATGACCGTCATATTGCGAATCCCCCTGGGATGCAGGATCTTGCTAAACATCATGGTCATGATAAATCCGGCAAACTGGACTGGCGGAAGGTCCACCAGTTTTTGCGCTTCCTCTTCTAAATGCTTTTGATCAACATCATGATCCAATAGAGTATCCCCGTCTGAAGTGCCCAGAAAAGCCCAACGGAAATGAGCAGGCTTACACCACCAAAACCCAACAAAACCAGCCCGTAGTGATGATGCTTTCTCGCCTTCTCCGGGATTTGATGATGGATTGTTTCCACGGCCCAACACCTGAAAAATTATTTATGAATACACTATAAAGTTAAAGCCATAGCAAGGCAAGCCCTGCCCGCTTTAGCGTGAAATGATCAATCCCTCTCTCCTGCAAGTAGCCACGATCATCGCAGACAGCTTTCCTGACGACACAAAAGCCCGATACTGCGGCTGATCGTCGCGGGTGGCCAGATTGGTGTTCGCATTGATCGCCTTTATCAGATCCACCCGATGTGTAATGTCTTTGGCTATCTTGAAATACTGATCCTGCCGCCAGTTCACAAAATGGTGGTATATCTCGGTATCCGCCCCGGTTATGGATAGGTGATGGGCTTTTCTGGCACGGCTGATGACACCTGCCGGTAGATGATATGGGATGACTTTGGATGTCCGGTCGAGATATTCGATATGTAACTCACCAACCAGAACACGACCATCCGGCTCCGCGTGCCAACGTGGTTGCCATGTCCCTACTCTACGCGGCTGACGCTGTTCCGGCTCCGGCATTTCGACCCGCACGCCCATTTCCCAGCGGCATCCTATCCTTTTCCCCCGTCGAATCTTGGGCCATGCCACCAGAAAGAACCGATAGATGGTTCCGTCATCCGGGAACGGCCTGTGCATGATAAATCGGAATTTCATGGGTTCTTTTTCCCGATCCATCCAAAGCGGCATTTGCACTTCATAGACCGGATGGCCGTGTTTTTCTCCGACGAGGTTTGTTGTTACCAGTACGGTATTACCTTTTTTCTGGCTGTGTTCAATGACTTCCTTCCAGTTTTTTTGTACGGCTCTGGTATGAAACACTCCGAAAATGACGCCCTTATCTCCCGTTTTTTTCCGTTCTTCCAGCGTTTTTAACGGTTTGGACTTTTTCCGCCTGGCCATGACCCGGCGCTGCTCGGTTTGCAGCCATCGTATAGGATCCTGCCGGTTCGGTGTCCACAAATCTGCGAGGCTTTCATAGACGTGATTGCGTGCAGCAACGATCTCATCCAGATGCGCCGCCTTTTCAAACTCGTAAAACACCCGCTGCGCGGCTTCAAGGGCCACCTCTTCATCCGGGCTGACAATCCACGCCTTATACTTATATGTTCTGTGCATCCAACAAAATCTCGCTTTTCGTTTCCTTTGTAATCCTAACACACTATAACGACAAGTCCCTATCCGCCTATCCACACTTTTTGTCCGCCCACTTATCTCCGGAACTCTTCCGAGCATTTGCTTCGGTTTTTAACTCAAAAGGAGATTGTTATGGACAACATTATGGTTGATTTGGGCGCAGCTTTTGGCATTCAGGAGCTTTCTGGCAGGAATTTCCCCGCCAAAAAAGCTGGTGAAAGAACACCAAGCCCATCATTTGAGTACATTTTTCGCATGGACTTGTTGAGAAAAATGCTCGCCTGGGCCAGTGGAAGCATCACTACCAGTCTTTTCCTCTCCGGACCAGCCGGATCAGGCAAGACCAGTTTGGTCGAACAAGTGGCCGCTCGTTTAGGGCACGGTTGCACAACGCTGTCTTGTAATGCGCGGACCGAGAAAGCCGATATTGTTGGTTATATCGGTTTGGAAGATGGTCGGACCTCCTTTATTGAGGGGCCACTGGTTCGCGCTATGCGTGAGGGCGAGTGGATAGTCTTCGACGAAGGGGACGCGCTTCCACCATCTGTCACCATCACTCTGAACAGGGTTCTGGAAGGCTCACCCCTTGCCATTCCTGAAACGGGTGCGGTGATTCATCCCCATCCTGATTTTCGGGTGGCGTTCACGGGAAATACTCGTGGACGTGGTGACAGTACGGGGCAGTATCGGTCGCGTAATGTCCAGGACGCAGCGGTTCTGGATAGATTTCTCTTTGTGGACGTGGGCTATCCCACATCAGAAGAGGAAACCAATCTGTTAAAAGGCAAATGCCCGAATCTGCCTGAAGATATTGTCGATATTCTGGTTCATCTCGCAGGCGAAACTCGCTCGGCTTTTGAGTCAGGCAACCTTTCGGCTCCAATTTCGACGCGGGGTTTAGTCCGTATTGCTTCGATCCTGGAAGCAGGTGTTTTCGCCAAGATTGGCGGAGATGTTCTTTGGGAGAGCATTGCCTTCGGCTTTGCCGACGGCCTTGGCCCTGACGAAAGTGAGGGCGTCAAACAGATTCTTGAAGCCCTAAAACTTCCTGCTTCGGACTAACCTACCCCTACCCCAACGCTTCGGCTTTGGGGTTTTTCTTTGCCTATCGGCTGCCTTTCCACACTTTTTGTCCAGCCCCTTGCATTTGGAACTGCTAATGCAATTCGTTATCGAGGAGGATTTTCATGTATAATTTTTGGGAAAGGTTTTGTCGATCCATATTTTCCAGGTTTTTCTATGCGTCACATCGTCGGCGAATTTTGTCACACGAACTTTCTTTGGCAGCAAGAGGCGCATCCATGTACATAGCGGTAGCATCTCTGGCTCAGAACAAGCTGGAAGAATTGTTCCTGGCAGCCGTGGTTTGGGCTACATTGGTGATTATCGCAGTGATTGTTGCGCCCTCAGAAAAAGGATCAATTAACAGATGCTTGATTCTTATCCAGATATATTTATACTCATTCGTTATGAGCAAGACGGAGTTTGTCTTGCGATGCACTATAGGCAGGGGGCATCAGGGCAAAGGATTGAAGGGATGGCAACATCATCCTTTTGAGAATTTTATCGGAAACGAGCCTGAATGCACACTACCTATCGTGGATGGAACCGATTCAAAGGTATGGATTCGGTTCTCCGGCGCAACTGAGCGTCAAACGGCTTGAGTTGGGGGATTCGTCCCGTCAACCAAGTGCGGATAAATCCTCTGTACAGCTTTGTACAGGTTTATAGGAACAGGTTCTGTATGAATGGTATTACCGTTTTTGCTCTAACAGCCATCGGGATAGCTCTTTTTATCGGTGCTTTCTATCTATTTTTGGATTATGCCCATGCAAAATCAGAGCAGGCAAGTAAAGCCCAGAAAAGCAGCAGCGCCCATTCGCCTGTATCGCATACGACTGGCGAGATTTCCTGAGTCTTCAGACGTTTCGATCCTACCCTACTCCACCCCAACGCTTCGGCTTTGGGGTTTTTCTTTGCCTATTTTTTCCCAAGAATTGCGATTACATCTTCAGGTTGCCCCGCAAACTGCACTTCCGGGAATCGAATCAGATCATCTTCCATATCCTCCCAGATCACATCAAAGGCTTCCATAGCAACAATATTTGCTTGCGAGGGCCGCCAATAAATGACCTTTTCGGGCATGTCCATACACTGCTTCAGCGTGTTGATCATCCTTTCAGGAATACAGTCTATGTAGATTTCAGGTATGATTTTTGGTGGATAAGCCATCTGATCCATCGCTAAAATACTGGATACGGGCGGCTCCTGCGGCCATAATGTCGCCCTTTTTTTGTTTCCAAAGTTTCCACTTAACCCAGAAGTCAGCATGACCATATCCCAGTATTCTGCGGCATTCTGTCGTATTGGCAGAGAGATCATCGTTCTCAAATCCTCATAATCCAGAAAGTCACTGCGTAATATCTCCATGAAATCATACAGCCATGGCGCGGTCTGCCATCCTTTCCCGTCCCAAAGAATGATTGTCCCAACGGGATTGATCAGCAGATCGGGCGACATCCACTCCCGCCGGGTATTGAAATACTTTTCTGCACGAGAAATCCGTTTTTGATTCAGGTTTCTTGGTTGTACTTCCGATTCACCCATTTGTGCCTCCTAATTAAAGCCTCCGCCACCCAAAGACCGCAGGATATTGGTTTTAACAGCCCCTATCGGGGCGGGTACAGGTTCCCGGCTTGCGCCGGGACCGTATCAGGCCCATTCGGGCCAGTTCAGGCTCTTCGAGCCGGGTCACGCCCTAACGGGCGAGGGGCACGTCCGGGAACGTGCGGGCCGCTTTCGCGTCCCTCTTCGTGCCAGATTGATAATCTCTGCCTGTAATCAATCCTTTTTCAGAACCCAAGTCCCGCCATCTCCTGTGTTGCGCCAGACACCTTTTCCATGATCGCCTTTCAGGGATCCCTCAAACTCTGCGCCCGTTCCGGCGATTCCAAAGTGGATGATTGTACCGCGTACAAACCCAGCCACATGGAACGGTGTTTTGCCCTCATTGCGTCCGTGGCATACCCCGTTAAGCTGGCCAGATGCCTTGATGTGAATAGCACAGTGCCCCTGATCTCCTCCGGTGAACCTTGCTTCCCACTTACCTGCGAACGGTGTCCCCGCAAAAGCCGTGGTAGAAAAAGCCAATGCAGCACCCAATAACAAACTTCTCTTTAACATCTTAAATCTCCTAGTTTTTAACAAATCTATAGTATTCAGCGGGAGCTTAACTATTGCGCCAAATCCGCCCTGCGTTCCAAATGGTCGTACAAAGCCAAGCGCAACAACACACCCAGCACTACCATTACCATGCCATAAGCGATCCAGTCTCGGTCTATGGGCAAGTCTGTACCCAGATTGGCATTAAGGATCGGTGCCACAAAAAGATCCCAAAGTGCGGCAGCCAGCATGAGATAAAAACCCGCTGCAAGGAATAGGCCGATAGCTGTAAAAACCCAGTCTTTGCGGTGTCCCAGTTCGTGCAGCAGACATGCCTTCACTTCTGCATCTGTGGCTTTCCGCTCGTCGAGCCAATCCGGGTGCATATAGATCACCTTAGCCGATGGCCACGCGCTGATTGTGGCATTCCCTGGGCCAGCCTTGGACCAAATCCGCACCTTGGCCTCGCCATGAATCATATTTTCTAAGTCATTAACTGTTCGCATTGCCTTTCCCCTTCGTCAAAAATATCTCGACTTGTCCTTAATGCCGTGTCTGCCCGGCACCCGGCATGTTCGACGCTGCCCCTGCCGGAAATGCTTTCTGGAATCGCATTGCAAATTCCTTGTGGGATGCTTTTCCAATGGCGCATCTAAATCCGCACCCGTCCCATTCCTGATCATGCCCGTACACGGCTTCGTTTCGCACGAACAGGCACACCATATTCTCATCTTCGGGAATGCACGGATATTCCGTTTCCAGGTCCACGGCGGTTCTGACAAACGCTTGGATAAGGCCCAGGAAAAGCGGATCGCCTTGCCCTGCCTTTGCCATTTTGTCCGGATCGTTACCCACATTCAGGAATATGGGCGTTTTGTCTTCCGTGGGTTCCACGATGTACACATCCGCAGCGGATACGCCACCCACAACGCCCACGCGACAAGGCATGATGTAGTTGACGGGCTTGAAAACGCTCTGCATCTGCGCGGCGCGAATGGTGTAAAGAATGCCCCGGTGTTTTGGATCCGGGTGAAACGGTATTTTTTGTTCCGGTGACACCTGCTTTTTTGCTATTTTTTCCATAACAATCTCCTTGCTCATTTTAAGCCTGACCCGCCTTTCCAGACTCGCACCACTTTTTCCGCATACGCTACGGCCTGTGCATACCGATTGCCTTCCGATACTGCCGTCGGGCCTTCGTTGTAGGCCAATAAAGCCAACTGAGTATTTCCGTGAAAACGATTCAGCATCTTCCGGAGAAACCGGACTCCACCCCGGATATTTTGTCGGGGCTTGTACGGATTCACACTGAGCAGAGTGGCCGTGACCGGCATGAGCTGCATGGGGCCAATGGCTCCGGCCTGGCTGATGCGGTGCGCTGAACCCGCAAAATCTCCGCCGTTCTCTACATAGAGCACGGAAGCCACGAGCTGCGGCTGCAGATGAAAGAAGCGGGCGTCGGCCACCACCTGCTGCGCGTATGGCCCTGCGAGCTTTCTGATGCGTTGCGCCCGAACCTGGGCGGCATGGGCCAATAGGTCTGACCGCTTTGCCGCTTCCGCCTGCGATGTCTGTTGCGCGATGGCGCAATGCGCTCCGAACAGGATGGCCAGCCCCAGGCTCGCGTAGGAGAATACGCCAGCAACCGTTGTGGATAAGCGGCTCATAATGAACTGTTACCCACAATTTCTGTGGATAACCTGCCGGATAAGGCCGCAAACGGATGACCGATCAGGGCAATCAGCGATGCACACCTTTTAATCATCTTCATCCTGCGAGGAGTTGGTCCCCGCGAGATCAGCCGCCGTGTCCAGCGTATCCCGTTCTTCTTCCACGACATCACCGGATTCTCGCTCCTTTTCGACCAAGCTGATGATTTTATTCAGCTTGGCGGGCTTAATATCCAGATATTCTGCGATGGCTTTCACGTCCTCTTTCAGTTGTTCCTGCATCGAAGCGATGGAAGTTCTGCGGTTAATCACGTCCTCGATGGCTTTTCTGGACTTCGTATCTATCTGCATGGTGTTGCTCCTTTTGGATTTGTGACTAATATACCACATTGAAAAATGTTTATGGAATCCATAAACTCTAAGCGATGGAAAAACGTAAACCGCATTATCCCCTGGCGGAAATTAAAGCGACCATCACGCGGCTTGGCCTGGATGCTTTTACTGCCACGGCCTTGCGGGGAATAGATCAGATGGGGCTTTCTGTTGCTGAGGGGATGGCGGTTGTACTGGGTCTGCAATCGGAAAGGCTGTTTAAGAGCATGACGACTTTTGCAGATCACCAGGTTTGGCAGGATGTGTACCATGCGCCCTGCCCAAACGGGAAAATGGCCTACATTAAAGTCACGCTGCGATCTGGAGCCGTCGTGATTCAGTTTAAGGAGCTTTGATATGACCGAAAAACGCTTCTGCCTGCAGTGCGATGATGGTACGGAACTGGTGCACGAGCGCAGGGACATGCGCGTTTCCATTGAAGCGGTGTCCACCAGCATCGCGGATGTTTCAGGATGGCATTGTCCCATCTGTGGAGAATGCGAATTTGATGAGGGCGAGGCACATCGGTATGCCGATACCCTGCAGAAATTACGCAAGGATGTCACACTCCGACAAGGCGAAGATATGCGTAATGCCCGAAAGCGCCTGCATCTTAGCCAGAAGGAAGCCGGGATACTTTTTGGCGGGGGGGCATCTGCTTTCTCCGAATATGAGCACGGCAAAACCCAGCCCCACAAGTCCACAGTTCTGCTACTGAAACTGCTTGGGGAGCATCCTGAACTGTTGCAGGAAATTCGACGGGCAGAGTAAGTCATGTTTTTTTCCTCCTTGCCCCGGTTTTCTTCCCCTTTCCTGCCGGCAATGGTTCCCAGGCTTTGCCTATCGCGCCGTTATCGTCCCACCAGGTACCGTGGCCCTTGCTGCAGCGGTAATAGGGATGGCCGTTTTTTGTTTCGTACTTCCCCGTAAGATCCCCGCATTCCGGACAAGCAGGACCATCCGTGTTGCTGTTGGCCGGTCCTGATCCGGATTCCCCGAAAGGTTCTCCGGGATTTCCGTTTTTGTCGGTCAGCAAGTCGTGTGCATCACGATTGGAGCAGACCCAGAAGAATGCACCCGGTTTTTTCTTGCTCTCCCGGCGCGTGACCGTTCCATCACAACCGTCCACCGGGCAAGGCTGGGCGGTCGGATCTCCGGGCATGGCATCGAGGGTGTTTTTCAAATCCGCATAGGATTTGGAGAGCAGATCACGCGGCGGCATCTTTCCCTGGGTGATGTCATCCAGGCTGTCCTCGATGAGCCGGGTGTAATCCAGCCCGGAAAAATCAAAGGGCAACAACGCATCCGATACGGATTCACCATGATCGGTGGCATAGAGCGCCGGGGCTTTGCCCCGGCGCTTCATGTAATCGCGCTTGTAGAGCACATTGATGATGCTGGCGTAGGTTGAAGGCCTGCCGACGCCATGATCTTCCAGCGCCTTGATGAGCGTGGATTCCGTGTAGCGGGGCGGTGCCTTGGTTTTCTTGGCCAGCATCTCGCCGCGATCTGCACTGAGCTTGTCGCCGACAGAGAGTTTCGGTACCGGATTGGCCGCCACTTTCTCAGATCCCTTAGCGTCGTCTTCTGCATCCTCGTCAGATTCCTGATAGAGCGCCTGCCAGCCAGGATCCGTCAGAACCGATCCGACAGCGCGGAATATAGCGGGCTTTTTCTGAAATTCCCCGCCATCCAGCGTGCAGGAAGTCTGCTGATAAATGGCGTCCGGCATCTGGCTGGCCAGCGCCCGCTTGCGAATCAGGTCATACAGAGCTTGCTGGTTTTTATCCTCACCGGCGTTTTCCCGATCCGATTTTGTGGGCCGGATAGCTTCGTGGGCTTCCTGAGCGTCCCCCTTGGCTTTCCAGCGCCGGGGTGTTTCCACAACGGGTAGTCCGATTTTTTTCAGCGTTTCCCGCAGCATGGTTTCCCCTTCTTCTGACAGGTTTGGGGAGTCCGTGCGGTGATAGGTGATGGCACCCGCTTCAAACAGCGCCTGCGCTGCTTTCATGATGTCATCGACCCCAATCTTGAGGGCGCGGGCACCATCCATCTGCATGGAGCTGGTCGTAAAAGGCGGTGTGGGTGATTTCCGTGTAGGTTTCGATTCCGCCTTGGATACCGCAAGCGGCATCGAGGGAATAGCATCGGCCAATGCTTGCGCGAAGCTCTTGTCCTGGAAATACTCTCCCTCTTTGGTTCCATCCAGCCAGGTCGCTCGCCATGCGCCTTTTGCTCCGGGCATGTGCGCCACTACCTGATAAAACGGCGTAGGTTTGAAAGCCTTGATTGCCCGTTCGCGCTCAACGATAAGCCGCAGAGCGGGGCTTTGGACCCGGCCTGCGGAGGCTTTGGCACCGATGGACCGGCTCAAAATCGGTGAGACTTCCCAGCCGACCATGCGATCCAGAGCGCGACGGGCTTCCTGGGCGGCCACCAGGCGCATATTGACCGGTCTGGGCTTGGCCAGTGCTTTGCGGATCGCACTTTCTGTCACTTCCTGATAGGAAATGCGTTTAGCCTCACCCGGTTTGATTTTTAGCACCTGGCAGACGTGCCAGGCGATGCCTTCGCCTTCACGATCCGGGTCAGTGGCGATAAATATGGTATCCGCACTGGATGCCGCAGCGCGTAGGCCGGATACGATTTCCTTGTGCTTCGTATCCAGAATCTCGTAGCGCATGGCAAAGTCCGGCGGACGGATATAAGCGGCTTCTCCGGTCAACGGCAGATCACGGATGTGCCCCAGGGTGGCTTTCACACTCCAGCCATCCCCCAGCATGTGCCGGATGTGGCTGGCTTTCTTCGGTGATTCGACGATGAGTAAGTTTCCCAAGAATATTTCCTTTTCTGTTTAGTGAGCGACAGCGTTAGCCGTATCGAGGTCTTCGATGCCAACTCTGGTACGGTAGCTGTTCCAGGCGAATTGAACAGCAATGCCTTTATTGGTACGAAAACGGTCAAATATCCTTCTGCCGATTGTTGCACGAATCACGTCCAGGTTTTCGTTTCCGATGAGAATCACCGGGCGTTCCCGTTGATAACGGGCATTCAGTATCTCGAAAAGAATCACCCGCTCGGAATCTGTGTTGTACTGCGTACCCACTTCATCGAGGATGAGCAAATCCGGACGAACAAACGAATCAATGATCTCCCGTTCAGTCATGTGCGAATCCCGCCGATAGGTTTCCCGCACGGTCAGGACGGCTTCCATGACGGATGTGAATACCGCCGTGTAACCGCGCTGGATGATGTCGTGGGCAATGGCTATGGACAGATGCGTTTTCCCAGTCCCTGTATCCCCGAAAAGAATCATGGAGCGCCCTGAGCGCACGGCTTCTTCAAAGCTCGCAGCATAATCCCGTGTAAAATCCAGCGCCCGCTGCTGCTTGGGATTGGTAACATCCACCTTATAACTGTCGAAGGAACAATCTCGGAATCGCGGCGGAATGGCGGCGCGATGGAGAAGCCCATCCATGCTGGCTTTTTTTCGGCGCTCGCCCAATTCCTGCGTTTGTTTCCGCGCCTCATCCTCCATGCACTTTGCACATCCGGACCAGATTTCACGGGTGCCGAAGCAGAGCTTTTTGGCAGTGTACGCCCCGTGGACTTCACAGGTGCGTTCTTCAGTTTCGATAATGGATCCGCTAACACATAATTTCTGCATCACAAAACCTCCTTTTCTTCGTATTCCTTGTCCTTTTCCTTGTCCTTTTCCGTTACTTCGCTATCGTCAGACAACTCATAACGATGCAAAAAAGTGCCATCCGGCATCAGCACCGCTTCATCCAGATGGCCTGGTGGCGACATTCCTGCACCTGTGGAAGCGTCCAGTGCTTCATCGTTGATGGTTCCGTCATCGTGCATGAATGCTTCATAATTCGTGCTCACTCCCCAGTCATGCCGCGTGGACACCTGTTTTTTTCTTTCGGGCTTTTCGGGTTCGTGTTCCTGCGCCAGATAGCGTTTCCAGGAGAACACCAGCGACTTCTCCCAGCGATGCTGGCTGCGGGTTTCGTCGGGCTTGAATGACCAGTAGGTGATAAAATCCTGCAAGGCCTTCGGATAGTCCGGACTGTCCACATTCAGTCCTGCCCGCTTTGCGATACCAACAAAGACTTTTGAAGGCTCCCAATCCGCTGAAATAGCGACAGGTGTTGAATAGTATCTGTTGATATTCAATGGTTCTTCCGATTCTTTCTGCTGATCCGCTTCCCACTCCCAGCCATCCTGAATCTTCTCGCCGTTCAGGACTTTTCTGACCAGTGTTCTGAGGTATCCACCGACATTTTTGGCTTTCTCCAGCGCAAATCGTTTACGGGTGACAATGCCAGTGAGATCCAGTGATGACCGGTTTTTCCGTAGCTGTTTCTGCCAGCGAAAAAGATCACTGGCCAGCACGCCTCTTTCCAGCAAAAACAGGAGTTCAGCGGGCAGGGACAGTTTCTTCAACAACTGGCTGTTCACCACCGATTCGCATTGCCGAATCCATGCGGCGCTCCATTTTTTCAGGTCTATTTTTTCAGCGACAACACCACAAACCTGTTTGAACCCCGACATCGCTTGCTCAAACAGGCTTTTTTGGCGGACATGGTGCGGTTCATAGGGCATCTGCACCAGATCTGCCAGCATGGGAGTAAAATAAGTATGGGTGACGCCACGGAAACGGCCATGGGCCTTGCGGCGCACCTGCCGGACGATGTATCCAGATTGCTGCAGATGACGGAGTGCTGTACTGACGGTGCAGACGCCCCGGCCAATCATCGTACCAATGCGCTCCAGGCTGGGGAATACCGGCTCGGCCAGATTGGTGTAATGGGCGTGCAATAAAAGTGCCTGTAAAACAACGCGCTCCGTCATTTTTAAGCGCGTCAGCCTATACAGGGTAAGCATCGGTTGGGATAAAATATTGGGGATATACAGATCCGGGGATAGGCCTAGATCATTGAGCACCCAGCGTTTGCGCGGAAGCGCATCCGGGCATCCCATATCCAATGTGACCTGGGTGCTTTCTGGAATCGAATCAGACTTGCAACGGTTCTTACCAGAATCTATAATGGTGTCGGTAAGATCGGTCACGTTGTGTTGTGCTCCGTGTTGTGCTCCGTGTTGTGCTCCGTGTTGTGCTCCGTGTTGTGCTCCTTTTTGAGCTTGTTGTTGAGCATCTTCTTTTTGCTCTCATAACGCTGATCGTACCAAGGCTGCCCAGCCAAAAGATGTAGCCCCCGAAGACTTCGCCAGTCGTCGGGGGTTTTGTTTTTCAAGAGATTTTCAGTGTTTATCGGGTTCACGGCTGTCAACCACAATAAAACGCTCAATGTCATCTACGGTCCCTGGGATCCGCATGTACCCCAAGTCTTCGCGTTCGTCCTCTGCGGCCTTACGAGTGGCAAAATTTTTGCCCGGCCAGCGCCGCATCCCGTAAGTGTCTGATACACCATAGATGTGATAAGGTCTGGATTTACCGGATTTTTTTTGCTGCGGTTGTTTTGCGTGTGTTGTCATTGGCATTCCCTGACTTAGCAGCTCATGGACTGGATCTGATCTTTTCCTCTTTGTTCGTTTATTCTTTTTCCATGAGTGTAAGGTTCTGTAGGTTCGGCTATGGCTATTCCAATTTCATGAATAGACACGCCCAATCGCAGTGCCGCGCCGATTATTTCATCGCTTCGTCTGGTATTCAGCACTTCAGGCCAATTTGAAATGGCCTGTTTTGACAGGTTTATAGCCATGCCCAGCTTCGTGCCGGTACCGAACATTCTAATTGCTGTCGATTTTTTCATTTCGATGCTCCTGTACTTTCTTGGTAATTTATTATTTACCACATTTTTTATGGTTATTGCAATATGGGGCATGACTACCACAACCGGTGACAGAATCAGATTAGCTCGCGAGAAAGCAGGACTAACCATGTCCGAGCTTGCCCACAGGATCAATGTTTCCAAGCAACTCGTCTGGTCTTGGGAAAACGGAAAAATCAAAGACCCCAGACCGGAATATGTCATTGCCATAAGGGATGCCCTTAATGTATCAATAGATTGGCTCATTCTCGGCAAAGGAGAGATGTCCGAGGAAGACAACCCTTACCGGGTAATGACCCCGCACCAGAAAGCCGTACTGGATTTGTACGAAGGACTACCAGATTCTATAAAGAAAGAATTTTTCCAGTCTCTTCAGGATAAAAAACAATTCTTCGACATGATCATGCAGGAAATGCTAGAGAAGAATAAACGCCTAAAGTAAATTTATATTGTCTTTTGGTGGTTCTTGTGGTTTACTATCAAGGAAGTCGCGCCACTTGGAGGACTCTTCCTTGCCCCGTCCCTGTCTCTGGAAAACCCAGAAAAACAGAACTCAGATTTGCAGACAAAGAAAATGTTTCTGAGCAAGGATCATCTCTACGAACTTACCGGCTATCAAAGACGCCCGCAGCAGATCGCGTGGCTCCGTGCCAATGGGTATCCCTTTGAGATTGGCGCAGATGGCAGGCCGCGTGTACTGACAGCAACGGTACTTGCCAAACTGGGTGCTCCGGTACAACATTCCAGACCTCAAGTGAGGATCCCCAAAGGACATGCGACCGCGCAAAACCCATCGTAACCTCCCGCCGTGCGTCTATTCCAAACACGGTGCCTACTGGTACGTCAAAGAAGGCAAATGGACGCGCCTGGCTCCTGATTTACCCACAGCTCTACAACGCTATGCAGCCCTTGCCGCCCCGACAAATTCCGGGATGCCCGCATTGATTGAAATCGCACACGTCGAAATCATCCGAAACAAGCGTCCCAATACCGTTAGCCAATACGACCAATGCCGCCGGGTACTCAAGGAAATGCTGGCCGAATTCGCTCCAGAACAAGTGCGAGGCGCGGACGTGGCTACCGTCAAGTCGGCTTACGCAGACCGCCCCAGTATGGGGAACCGGCTGCTGTCTTATCTGCGGCTGGTCTTCAACTACGCGCTGGAGCGTGGCATGGTGGATTATAATCCCTGCGTCGGGATTAAACGCCACGCCGAATCCAAGCGCCGTCGCTACCTGACAGACGCAGAGTTTCATTCCATATACACAGCAGCGTCGGAAAACCTTAAACCAATCATCATGGTGGCCTATCTTACCGGCCAGCGGATTGGTGATGTGCTGAAAATAAAGCTATCCGACGTGTCTGCGGATGGCATTTATTTTGAGCAGGAGAAAACCGGTAGCCGCGTTCTCGTCGCCATGACGCCGGACCTAGAACGGGCCATCAAAGCTGCTCGCTCTCTGCACCGATCTGTCGCTTCAATGAGCCTGTTCAGCGTCAAGCGCGGTGGTCGGCCTTATACCTACGCCACGGTACAGGATATGTGGGCCACCGCCGTGGAGCGGTCAGGTATCCCGGATGCTCATCTGCATGATCTCCGGGCAAAGAGTCTGACGGATGCCAAAAGACAAGGATTGGATCCTGTGGCGCTGGCTGGACATGCAGACCCACGCATGACCGCACGTTATATTCGGCAACATGATACAGTGGTTGCGGTACCGCCAAAGCTGGCGGAGTTTTAGACAGCCCCGTTCCCAAATTAGACAAGTTTTAGACAATAGACCACAAATGATTGATTCTAAAAAAGTTAAAAACCACACCCCCATGATGCAGCAATATTTTGGACTGAAAGCAGAATGTCCAGATGCGCTGCTGTTTTACCGCATGGGTGATTTTTACGAACTGTTTTACGAAGATGCGCAAAAAGCATCGGCCTTGCTGGGTATTACCCTCACCAGTCGGGGGCACAGCGCCGGAGAACCCATCCCCATGGCCGGGGTTCCGGTGCATAGCGTCGATGGTTATTTGGGTAAACTGGTCGCACTTGGCGAAAAAATCGCCATCGGCGAACAAATTGGTGACCCTGCCACCAGCAAAGGTCCTGTCGAAAGAGCCATTGTCCGGGTCTTGACCCCCGGCACCATTGTCGATGGGGCCTTGCTGGATAGTCACCAGGAGCCCCTGCTGCTGGCCATTTGTCCAGAAGGCGCTCGTTGCGGCCTCGCCTGGCTGGATGCAGCCGGAGGGCGGCTGATGCTCAGGGAAATCCCCCAGACAGGCTTGGCCGACCTGCTGGCCCGTCGTCCTGTAGCGGAAATCATTCTTCCCGAAGATTCGCCACTCAAAACCAGCCTGAACAACAAGCATGCCCAAAGTCTGGATAAAACCCTGTTCCAGACCCGGCGCAGTCAAGCCGTACTGGAGCGCTATTTTGGCGAACGCCTGGACAGTTTTGGCTGCAATGACTGGCCACTGGCCCTGCGTGCTGCAGGAGCGCTTCTCCATTATGCCGAATCCCAACTACGGGGCAGTCTGGCTCAGATCCAGCATCTGCAGCCTGAACGCGCCGAAGATGAGCTGTATCTGGATGCCACCGCTTTTCGTGCGTTGGAAGTTGTTGAAAGTCTGCACGAACAGGGCCCTACCCTGCTGTCTCTGCTGCAAAAAACCCGCACGCCCATGGGTGCCCGGCTTTTGCGGCGCTGGTTGCTACGTCCTTTGCGTCAGGGACCCGATTTGCTGCAGCGCCAGCAGCATGTCAGCGCACTGGTAGTCGGCCAGGGTCCGGAGCCGCTGCAAAAGGCTTTGCAGGGCATCGCCGACGCCGAGCGCATTCTCACCCGTATTGCCTTACGCAGCGCTAATCCTCGTGATTTGGCGCAATTGCGCAGCACCCTCCAGGCCCTGCCCGCCCTGCACGAAAGCCTGCACCGCTTCGCACAAAGTCCGCTTCATGACTATCAAAAACGCATCGGGTTATTCGCAGAAACTCGCCTGCTGCTGGAAAAAGCCATTGTCGACCAGCCCCCCATGACCCAAAGAGAGGGGGGTTATATCCAAACGGGCCATGACACTGAACTGGATCGTTTACAAGCCCTGAGTCACAATCTTCAGGATGTCCTGCGTAATCTGGAACAAGAAGAACGTCAACGCACCGGCATCAGCCAGCTCAAAATTCAGTACAATCGGGTTCACGGCTTTTATATTGAAATCAGCCGCAGTTATCTGGGACCAATTCCCGACGATTACCGCCGCCGCCAGACCACCAAAAATGCCGAACGCTACATCAATGACGCCCTCAAGCTTATCGAAGATCAGGCGCTTTCCGCCGAAAGTCTGGCGCTCAGCCGGGAACGTCTGCTGTTCACAACGCTTCTGGACACCCTGATACCGGAAGTTGCAGCCCTGCAGAACACCATGACCGCAGTGGCAGAGCTGGATGTCCTGAGCACCCTGGCTGAACGCGCCTTATCGCTAAATTGGTCTGCACCGCAACTGGTGGCAGAAAACAGTCTGCACATTCTTGATGGCAGACACCCGGTCGTCGAAGCGCAAATGGGCAGTCAGTTTGTGCCTAACGACCTTCATTTTGATGAACAACAGCGGATGCACCTGATTACCGGCCCCAACATGGGCGGTAAATCTACCTACATGCGTCAGAGCGCACTGATCGTACTACTCGCTCATATCGGCAGCTGGGTGCCCGCTCGTGAAGCCATTATCGGGCCTATCGACCAGATATTCACCCGCATTGGTGCCGCCGACGATCTGGCGGGCGGGCGCTCGACCTTCATGGTCGAAATGAGCGAAACAGCCCGCATATTGCATCTGGCCACAGCGCAGAGTCTGGTCATTCTCGATGAAATCGGGCGCGGCACCGCCACCTATGATGGCCTCGCCATTGCCTGGGCCACCGCAGAAGCCCTGCTGGAGCGCGGGGCATTTACACTTTTTGCCACCCACTATTTTGAACTGACCGAGCTGGAAAACCCGAAACTCAGCAATCTGCATCTGGATGCTGTCGCCCAGAACGATCAGGTTATTTTTCTGCACCGTGTCGAAGAAGGTCCAGCCGCCCAGAGTTACGGCCTGGCCGTAGCCAGCCTGGCCGGTATGTAAACGTTCAGCCAACCCACCCTTGCGGATTGGCGCCCATCAGGGTAATGCGGTTTTTTTCCAGTTCCACGGCAAGAGTTCGTGGAGCCGCTTGTTGGGCCAAGTGGGGAGCTTTTCGAGCACG
>NZ_JABELD010000050.1 GCF_018853445.1 Acidithiobacillus concretivorus | reverse complement strand
CACTTTGGCTATGGTTTCCATGCAAATCACTCCAGTTTCCTCCGGACAAATCCGGCAGGATATCAGGTGGTCAATTTACACGCTGTTTTCCACCCAGTTCTGGCAACTTTTGCACGCTGTTTAACATCGATGCGCTATCTGGTCCAATGACCCATTTGCTCCGCAACAGTCTCGACCATGGCGTTGAGTTACCCGCAGATCGCCAGGCCGCAGGGAAGGCGCGCAGTGCCAAAATCAGTGTTGCTGCTGTCCATTTGGGCGATAAGGTGCGCATTGAAGTCTCCGATGACGGGCGCGGCATTGATAGTCAGTTTGTCACCCGGAAAGCGGTAGATAAGGGGGTCATCACTGCAGAGCAGGCGGCTCGCCTCTCGGAACAGGAAGCGGTTGAACTGATTTTCCGCCCCGGATTTTCTACCAATGATCAGGTTACCGATATTTCAGGACGTGGTGTCGGCATGGATGTGGTCAAGGAAACGGTTCGCAAGCTGCGTGGGCGGCTGGACATTCAGACTAAACCAGGTTTAGGTACGAGTATTTCCATGGAGTTTCCTTTGACCATGGCGGTATTACCCGTGCTTTACCTGCGTTTACGGCGGGAAATCTACGCTCTCCCGGTATCTAATATCGAAAGCCTGCTGGACATCCAGGAAAACCGGATTCATCGCATGAGTGGACGTAGTGTCTATCGGGTAGACGGTACTGAAATCATCCCCATGGTGGATCTCGGCAGACTGCTTCATGATCGCCCCCTCCGTTTAGGCTCAGAACCTGTAGAGGGCATTTTGACAGAACGCGGTCTGATTATGGTTTCTGAAGTGCTTGGAAACGAGGACTCTGTGGTCAAACCCATTGATTTTCTGGCTGAACAAAACTGGTACCAGGGTGCCACCATTTCCGGAAAGGGTAATGTCGTGCTGATTCTCGATGCTGTCGCCCTGGCAAACCATGTCATTGATCATGGCAGTGATTCAACCATCGTGGATATTTCCTGCAAGGGAGCCGCCTGATGGATATTCAGCACATCATGAGGGTCGTAGATGCGTCCTTTGCGACAAGACAAAGCATTGAAAAGGCATTGCGCGAAATTGATCGGCGTGCCCTCAATGCCATGGTTCTGGTCAAGCGTCATGGCAACGCCTTAGCGGGTTATGGCGTGGTAGCCCAAGCCTTCCGGGAAAGAGCGGCCATTTTAAAGACGTCGGCCTCACATCTTCAGGAAAGTATCGCGCCGCTGATTGAAGCTTACATGCGCATTTTGCAGCATCAGCGCTTTGCACAATCTTTCCAGGAAATGCTCAGTGACAGCCCGCTGCAGGGCAAGGCTTGTCCCAATCTGATCAGCACCCAGAACAAATGGCAAACAACCATCCGTGAAGAAGAAGCCGCCGCCAGAAAAGTTCTGGCCCAGTTACTGGAAGCCGTACAAACGCTTCAGGAAGGTGTTGAAGAACAGGAATACATCGTCACCAACGGCCGAATCGAAGCGGCACTTGCAGAAGCAACCGGAGCCCCGCTGATGCGGGTTTCCAGGGAAATGGGCGAAGCCGTCCGCACCGTCGCGCAGGCGATTCGTAGCTATCGCCATCAATTGGAGAGTCTGGAACATGAAAGCAGCACCCGTCTTTGAAGCAGGCAGCCATCGCTGGTGGATCATTTATGATCAGGACGAACATCGGGTCATTGATTCCAATGTTTATGTCATCGAATCGAACGGACAAAGCCTCATACTGGATCCCGGTGGGTTTGAGATTTTTCCCCAGGTGTTTGCAGCCATGGTGGAAGTCATTCCGCCTTCCAGCCTGAAAGCGGCGTTTGTGTCGCATCAGGACCCCGATATTGCCTCCAGCTTGCCGCTGTGGCATGCCTGTAATGATAAAATGGAATGGTACGTTCCCAAATTATGGGAAGGTTTTATTCGTCATTATGGTGCGCTCAATGCACCGCTGCAAAATATTCCTGATGAAGGCGGAGATGTGATGATTGGAGGGCTGCGGCTGGAATTTATACCGGCCCACTACCTGCACTCTTCAGCCAATTTTCATGTTTATGATCCAGATGCAAAAATCCTGTTTTCCGGTGATGTGGGTGCAGCCTTATTACCCCCCGGCCATGACGCCTGGGTAGATCGACGGGATAAAACCGGTCAAGCTTTTGAAGAACACATCAAAAAAGCCAAATATTTTCATGAACGCTGGATGCCTTCCAATGCCGCCAAGAAAAACTGGATAGAGCTGGTGAGTCAGTTGGATATACAACATCTCTGCCCACAGCATGGGGCTATTTATAGTGGTGACAACGTTAAGCGTTTTCTGGACTGGTTCGACAAAATCAATGTTGGCACGGCCATCATCTAATAATCAGCGGAGCAAAAAATTATGGATAGAATAGCACTCGAAGAATATGCAAAATCACTTTTGGAACCCTTACCTAGCCTGGAAATGCTCTGTGAAGCGGATGAGGCCATGGAAAATGTCATTTTTTACATGAATCCCGCAGCGCTAAGTATCATGAATTTTCATCATCAAAAATTAAATCCTCTATTACGCGGCGCAGATGTGCGCAACGCCCTGCATCACTCCATTCATCAATTTCATAAAGATCCGGAACGGATTCGCAATATCTTTAGGGAGTTAGCTAAGGGAAACATCAAGCAACATCAAGCAGAGCTAAAACTGGGAAAAATTGTTTTTGGGTTAAATTTTACTTTGTTACGCGACACTTCCGGGTCGCCTATTGCCTATCATGCCAGCTGGCAGGACCTGAGCGATCAGCGTCGTGTTGACGAACTATCAACAAGCAGCTCCAGAGATGCCAACGACAACGCGCAAACCCTCACCCGCACTACGGCCGAAGTGGACGAAGCCATGGAGACCGTCAATAAAAATCTGGTTTTGCTGGAAAAAACCAGCGAAGAAAACCATCAGGCCACTGCATCACTCACGGGTCAGGTGGTCGCTATCAGTCGAATTGCCCAGACCATTCGTGAAATCGCCTATCAAACCAATCTTCTGGCACTGAATGCCGCCATTGAAGCCGCTCGTGCCGGAGAGCATGGCCGAGGCTTTGCGGTAGTTGCAGACGAAGTGCGCAATCTCTCCAAACGCGTACAGGAAGCTACTGACGAGGTTCAAAATAACATTTCAACGATCACTGCAACTGCCCAAAATATTGATACCGTTGCACAGAAAAATCAGCATCAGGCCCAACAATCCATGGATGTCACCCAAAATTTGCGCAAGGAAATAAAAAGCCTTCGCACGCTGGCACTTTTCATGTCTCTGAACGCTGCCCGCCAACACCATGATTTACTTGTTCAAAAGTTGCAGGATGAAGTGATAAACAATAGGCATCTCATGCAGATGGAAGACATTCAGGATTACCTGACCTGTGGCTTGGGAAAGTGGTACGAGGGTTATGGAAAGCAGGTGCTGGGCAATGAAGCAGAATTTGTCGCCCTGGCCGAGCCGCATCGGCAATTTCATCAGCGCACGCGGGAGCTACTGGCTGCACATCAAGCTGGCGATCAGGAAAGTACTAACAAACTACTGCGGCAGGTCCTGGATATTCGGGATAATATTTTCCAGCATATGGACGCGCTGAGCGCGGCCATTCAAAAAACCTATTGAGGATTGGATCATGAATCAGTTACTGCGGGAAGTTGATGAACGCGCCCAGCTTGCGGGCACCAACAAGTTTGAGCTGCTGGTATTCCGTCTCGGCATGGATCCCAAAATCAATAGCCGCGAACTTTTTGGGATCAATGTGTTCAAGGTCCGTGAAGCGCTGGTCATGCCCAAAATCACGCCCATGCCCGGTGCCCCTGAACATGTGATGGGCGTCGCCAACATACGCGGACAAATCATTCCCGTCATCAATTTACCGGAGGTGGTCGGCTGTAAAACTGAAGGATTAAATATCCTGCTGGTTACAGAATATGAACGCTCGGTGCAGGGATTTGCTGTTGAAGATGTCGAAGAAATTGTCCGACTGGAGTGGAGTCGCGTACTTTCTGCGGAGGGTGCCGCAGTGGGTGGCTTGGTCACCAGTCTGGCACGGCTGGATGAAGATGAAGAAACTGCACGTCTAGCTCTGGTGCTGGATGTGGAGCACATTCTTCGTCTGGTATTGCCATCGCGTTTCAAGGCTGGGGACGAGCTCGTGCAGCAACATGCCGTAGAAATCCCCAAAGGTGCCGTCATTCTTTATGCCGATGATTCTGGTGTTGCTCGCAACCAGATCGAAAAAACGCTGAAAAGTTTGGGCTTGGCTTTTATAGGGACCAAAACTGGTAAGGAAGCATTAGAACGTTTAAAACAACTGGCGCAAGATGCCAAAGCTGCAGGTATCCCACTTCGTGATAAGGTAGCACTGGTTTTGACTGATCTCGAAATGCCCGAAATGGATGGATTTACACTGACCCGCCAGATTAAAGAAAATGAAGCCCTCCGAGATGTACCAGTCGTCATTCATTCATCGCTATCAGGCACCGCCAATGAAGCCCATGCGCGCAGTGTCAACGCTGATGGTTATGTGGCGAAGTTTGTTCCCGACGAATTGGCTCGCGCCATCACGAATGCTATTCGCCTCCACTAAAATCTCACCATGACGAGGCTACGCCATGTCCACTGAAAAACATACCCTGCTTTCCCTGTTTTCCGCCTGTCTGGATGGCGATGCAGAAACGGCACGGTTGATTCGAGATGATCCTGAACTCGGAAAAACCATTACGCCGATTTGTGACTGGCAAAAAGCTCGTCTTTGGCAAAGCTGTAAAGTTCTGGATCATCAAGTGACCGCTCTGGAACAAACTGCAGAAAGTCACTTGCTAGGTATGGATTTAGAGCAGGATTTACATACTGCACAGATGGATAGCCAATCCTTGTATGATCAGGCCGAGGCGGTCATAAAAGCGGTGCGCAGCACGGCTGACAGTATTGGCTCCAACCAGTCGCTAGCGGAAGCGACCTTACACGATGTCCAGATGGGAAACGAACGTCTTTCCATATTGATTGGAGAAATGGATCTGGTCGAGCAAACCGTCACTGACATGGGGGAAACCGTACAGGCTTTTCTACAACAAACCCGTACTATTACCACATTGGCGGGCAAAGTGCAGGAAATTGCCAAGCAAACCAATCTACTGGCTCTTAATGCCGCTATTGAGGCTGCACGCGCCGGGGAACATGGGCGCGGTTTTGCAGTAGTTGCCGATGAAGTCAAAAAACTGGCGCAAAGTTCTGCTCGTGCTGCTGCTGACATACGCAGTTCGGCAACCACCATCAATAAAGGCGCCATACAAGTTGAAACTGGCGTTAGCGCCAGCGTGGAGCATTTGCGTCGTGGCGGAGATGCTCTCGAAACAGTGGCCGAAGTCCTGGGGATGGCAAACCAGTCTGCACAAAAAACTCGTGAAAACATTGAAACTATTGTCAGTGGTAGTACTCAGGAAATTGTCGCGGCGGAAAGCATGGGCACACACATGAGCTCCCTGCAGCAGTCCATGGGACAATTTGCCCGGCAGTTCCAGGCCATCCGCCAGTGTCTCGACCATGTTCGTGATGAACTTGCGCACGCCAGTGAAGCGGCCATGCAGGGTGATCCGGCGCTGGCTACTCGACTGACCGTAGTTAAGGCAGACCATGTTTTATGGGTAAGCAGAATTCTGGAAGCAATTACCGACAAAGCCAGTCAAATTGATGTCAACAACATTAAAGACCACCACCAGTGCCGTTTAGGGCAATGGATGGACAGCATGCTGGAAACCCCCCTCGCTCAATCCGAAGCCTTTATTGCGGTACAGCAGGTACATCCGCAAGTACACAAGTTGGGCATTGCCATTATTAATGCCCTAAAAAAAGGAGATAATGCCGCTATTCATACTGGTGCCGATCAGCTGAAAAGTCTCAGCACTATGGTGCAACAACAACTGGATAAACTGCGCAACCATGTCATGGGTCACTAAAAAAATGAGCACGAGAGATCATGGCAAAGGACAAGAAAGAACCAACAGCTGATAAAAAATTCAAGCCCAAGCGCAGCAGTAGCTCTACTGCCAGCGTAAAAAGTTGGGCGATCACCTGGTTAATGGCCATTATTGCTGCGGAATGGGGACTGCTACCACAGCCCTTGGGATTCGGTGGGGGGTTCCCTTTCTGGATACCTATCATAATGGATGTATTACGTTTTTTTGTTATATGGTTCGCAGCACACATCATCACCCGGATAATTTTTGCTGCCTGGGAAATTATCGGTGAGTATTATCAAGCTTCAACGAAATAGTTTTGCAAAAAAACCTGTGGCCAACCACGAAATATCCGCATCATAATTTTCTGGATTAATGCGCTGTGCCCGAGAAAATTCCTGAATCTTGTTTTCCGGCTCTAACAAAGAAGTCCGCACCTCGCCAACGGGGGTTCTGGATTGGGTCGTGAGTTCCATCGAATCCATTACAATACTCTCATTCAAAATTTAGATCTGGATGAACGAGATGCTCCTGGATGCCGCTCCGATAATGATTTTTTTGAGTTGTGTGACTTGGACTCTGCCACTCCATACTCGGCCATCGGCCTTGCCGGATTCACCCATTTGACACTAGCCAGCAGATTATCTCGTTCTTCATCGGGCAATTCATCAAAATAACCATTCTTGAGCAAACGCGGCATTTCCACCACGCCATAGCGCACGCGAATCAAACGGCTGACGGCCAAACCCAAGGCTTCAAACAGCCGACGTACTTCCCGGTTGCGACCTTCGGCTAGGGTGACGTGATACCAGTGATTGGCTCCCTCACCACCGGCCTCTTCAATTTTGAGAAAACGTGCTTCCCCATCATCCAGCGTCACCCCTTTCAAGAGTAGATTTTGCTGTTCGTTACTCAGAACACCCAGAATGCGAACAGCATATTCTCTTTCAATGCCCGCGCGGGGATGCATCAAGGCATTGGCCAAATCCCCATCATTGGTGAGAAGGAGGAGCCCTTCCGTATTGAAGTCCAGGCGGCCCACTGCCACCCAACGGCTACCACGCAACTTGGGCAGACGATCAAAAACAGTCGGACGACCATCGGGATCATTCCGGGTAGTCAGCTCCCCTGCTGGCTTGTGATAACGCAGCACCCGCAGTCGCGGGCGTACCCAGGAGGGAATCCGCAAGGCTTCGCCATCTACCGCTATTTTGTCCTGGGGCGTGACCCGATCCCCCAGTTTGGCGACCTGACCATTGACCTGGATGCGACCGGCAGAAATCCATTGTTCCATCAGTCTTCTGGACCCAAGACCAAAGCGAGCCAAAACTTTTTGTAATTTTTCATCCATCTTGCAAAAATCTCCGGACATGCTTCATGGTTAGTTTTCAGGATAAAAAACCCCGCGCAAGGCGGGGTCTGATGCTTTTCCTGCGGATAATGCTCAGGAAGCTTTACGATGAGGAGGTACTTCCTCCTTGAGGCGGGTGATGCCCATCATCTTAAACAGCACTTTTTCATAGAAAGGTTCGGAAACACCCATTTTCATCTTGCGAATGAAATACTTTTCAAAGGCCACCTTGGCCAGATGCACCCAGCGACCATAAGCAAATACATCCACCGTGCGGGGACGTAACTGCGGCAGGGCTACGAAAGCTGCGCCGCGATCACCCATGTCGGCGAAACAGACGGCATTCCAGGTACCCATGGTCTGCTCACCCTTACGACCCTCCAGATCTGCTTTGATATTGTTCACCGCAGCAGAAACCATGGATTCAATCATGTAACCGGTTTTGGGGGCACCTGTAGGCACTGGTGTGGCTTCCACCGGAGGAATCGCAATGGCAATACCAGCAGCGAAAATGTTAGCGTACTTCTTGCTGCGCTGATGTTCATCTACCAGCACAAATCCACCCGGATTACATAAGCCTTCAACACCGGCTACGGCAGGAACACCCTTGAAAGCAGGAATCATCATGCCGAACTTGACTGGCAAGGTGAATTCCTTGGCCACTTCACCCTTGTCATTGACCTGAGTGACGAACATTTTGCCACCTTCTACTTTGGTGACCTTACAATTGGTGTGGGCTTCAATACCTTCTTCCTTCAGTCCCTTGGTCAGGATTCCGGTAGAATCACCTACACCCTGAATACCCAGGTGACCCAAATAGGGTTCACTGGTCACAAAGGTGAAGGAAGGGATTTTGTCACGCATGCCGCGTTTTTTCAGGTCAGAAGCTACAATCATGGCGTATTCGTAAGCCGGACCGAAACAACTGGCACCGCCCATGGCACCAATTACAATAGGACCGGGTTCGGCCAGAAGCGCCTGGTAGTCCTGATAAGCTTTTTCCGCATGGTCCACCGTACAAATGGATTGAATGGGTCCTTCGTGCGGATCAGACCCTGGCACGTTTTCAAAAGCCAGCTTCGGTCCGGTGGTAATCAGCAGATAGTCATAATGGACCTTACTGCCATCAGCCAGGATGATTTCCTGACCTTCTGCATCAATTTTTTCCGCCGCTTGAGGAATAAAATGAATACCCTTGCGCTCTACATACGGTTTAATAGGGAAAGCAATATCATCACGTTTGGTCCAGCCCACGCCTACCCAGGGGTTGGATGGGACAAACTGGAAATAATCATTGGCGCTGATGAGCGTCACTTCATGCCCGGAACCCAAGGCCTCTTTCATTTCATAAGCTGCGGGCATGCCACCTGTACCTGCCCCTAAAATCACCACATGTGCCATTGGTCTACTCCTCGTCACATTATTGACCACATCTAACCCAATACGGATGCCGGCATCTTTTATTAACCGTCACCTACAAATTCCATGAAAATATGCGACCATATTATCAGGTCGTCAAATAAGTTTTTTCTAATATTAAAATAATCTTTCTATTTATCGGTCATTACTACGGGTAAATCTTCCAGGGAAGCCAAAGCAAAATGCTGCATAAAGTCTGAAGTAGTTGCCCAAAGTGCTGGTCGACCAGGGCTTTCGCGATGACCCACCACAGCAATCCAGCCAAGCTCCTGTAGCTGCTGCATAATGCTCGCACCCACTGATACACCCCGCCAGTGTTCAATTTCCGGACGGGTAACAGGCTGTTGATAGGCAATAACCGCTAAAGTTTCCAGTACGGCTTTGCCCAAAGGACGGGGAGCCTCTACATGTAAACGCCCTAACAGATGATGGTGGCGAGAATGAATCTGCAGACGATAGCCGCCCGCTATGGCAACCAGCTGCATGGGGCCTTCACCAGCGGCCAGTAAAATCTCCAATGCCGCTTCCCAACCCGCATATTCCGGGTCGTCGGCGAAAATGCCAGCCAGCCGCTCCCGCGACAGCGGTTCTGCACTGGATAAAAACAAAGCCAGCAGGGCCTCACGCATGCTGCGAAATCTCCATATCCGCAATACTGACCTGCCAGCCACTCGCCTCATCTTCATGCAGTTGCAAGGCTTCCTGGCGCAACAACTCCAAAATAGCCAACAAGGATATAGCCAATGCCTGCCTGCTCAACTCCGGCAACAACTCAAGCAATGACCAGAGACGATGGTCGCGACGACAGCAGAGGAGCACTTCCACCATTCGCTGCCGCAAGCCCATGGCCGGATTAGAAAGCTGATGAACCGGTTGATCGCAGCGTACGGGGCGCTGCTGTATACGCAACCAAGCGGCAGCTATATCACCCAGTTCGAGCAGAGGCGGAGACGGGGACAATTCCGCATAGTGGACTGCACTAACCGTCCAGAAGTCCCGCCCGGACTGCGGTAATGCTTGGAGGACTGCTGCCTGGCTTTGCACTAGCGCCAAAGCTTCAAGACGACGCACCAGCTCCAATCGGGGGTCCATTTCCTCGTCATCATGGGCGGGCGGCAGCGGAAGCAGCATCCTCGCCTTGATTTCCGCCAACCAGGCTGCCATCAGCAGGTATTCTGCTGCCAGCTCCAGATTCCGTCGCCGGGCTTCCTGCAGGTACTGCAAATACTGACGGGTCACTTCCGCCACCGGAATATCGCGAATATCCATACGGTTACGACGGATCAGCCAGAGCAGTAATTCAAGAGGTCCGGAAAAGCTGTCCAGGAGTAGTTCCAAGGCATCGGGAGGAATAAACAAGCCCTCGGGCAAACTGTCCAGCGGCTGACCATTGACCTGTACAGTCTGCCCGATAGAAGCATTGACCGCTGTCACGCAGATATCACTCAGTCAACACCCTGTTCGTGAGCCAAGCCCATGGCGGAGCGCACTTTTTCCATAGTCTGCTCGGCCCTGTTGCGGGCACGTTGCGCACCGGCATGGGCAATTTCCCGCAATTGTGCAGGACGCGCTGCCCAGTATTCGGCTCGTTCGCGAATAGGCACCAATTCCGCCAGGACCGCTTCAATCACGGGCTGTTTGCAATCGAGACAGCCAATACCTGCACTTGTGCAGCCCTGACGTACCCAATTTCTCGTTTCCTCACTGGAATACACCTGATGAAAACCCCATACCGGACATTTTTCCGGAGTACCCGGATCAGTACGCATGACGCGCGCCGGATCAGTAGGCATGGTACGGATTTTTTTGCGAATCAGTTCCGGGTCTTCCTGTAAAGGAATGGTGTTCCCATAGGATTTACTCATTTTTTGACCATCCAGACCCGGCAATTTTGAAGCAGCAGTCAGTAATGCCTGGGGCTCCCGGAGAATTTCACGCCCCTTCCCTTCCAGATGCGCCAATAGCTGCGCCTGCATCAGTGGACTCAGTCCTGCCTGTTGCTGGAGAAATTCAGCCGCTTCCGTGACGGCCAATAAATCCCCATTTTGTTGAAAACGCTGTTGCAACTGGCTAAAAGTTTTGGCAGCACGCTTGCCCATGGCCTGCAACCCTTTTTCAATCTGCTGCTGGGTTTCTGCATCACGACCATAGAAACTATTGAAACGTCGGGCCAGTTCCCGACTGATTTCCAGATGCGCCACCTGATCCGCCCCTACTGGGACTTGTTGGGCCTCATACAAAAGAATATCCGCCGTCATCAGCAGCGGATATCCAAGAAAACCGAAGGTCGCCAGATCCCGCTCCCGCAGTTTTTCCTGCTGGTCCTTAAAAGTCGGCACGCGCTCCAGCCACGACAAAGGCGTCAGCATCCCCAGCAGCAGGGCTAATTCGGCATGTTGGGGGACATGCGATTGAATAAATAGAACCGCTTTATCCGGATCAATTCCCACTGCTAACCATTCGACCAGCATATCCCAAACGGCGGTACTGATACCTTCAACACTTTCATAATGGGTGGTCAGGGCATGCCAGTCTGCTACAAAAAAATAGCACTCGCCCTGATCCTGCAAGCGTACCCAGTTTTTCAGTACGCCATGATAATGACCAATATGCAAACGTCCGGTTGGACGCATTCCAGAGACAATAATTTCTTTCATTATCCAGCACCTACTGCCAGGAAAAAATGATAAACCCATAAAAATAATGGGCCCAGTACGTTCCACAAAATGCCGGTAAAAAGCAGCACAATGAGAATAATAAATCCATAAGGTTCAACCCGGCTGAGGGCGATGCTGGCAGAAGCCGGCAACAAGCCTACCGCAACGCGGCCACCATCCAGTGGCGGGATCGGGATCAGGTTGAAAATGATCAGGATGACATTG
>NZ_JABELD010000005.1 GCF_018853445.1 Acidithiobacillus concretivorus | reverse complement strand
GCATCTTCCTCTATCCTTTAACGCCCAACGCACAGCAAAAGCTGCGGCAAAGCACCTAAAAGCCAATCGAAAATTTGTCCCGAGAGATCGGAGAGGCCGACAAACTTCATATTGAGAATTGCTGATCCGAGACACTATCTCCACCGCCATTCAGGTTAATCTTTCCCTGATTGCCATTGACCA
Organism: Acidithiobacillus concretivorus; assembly: GCF_018853445.1. Taxonomy (GTDB): domain Bacteria; phylum Pseudomonadota; class Gammaproteobacteria; order Acidithiobacillales; family Acidithiobacillaceae; genus Acidithiobacillus; species Acidithiobacillus concretivorus. The sequence goes on along the minus strand of NZ_JABELD010000005.1, from coordinate 27,108 downwards.
CGGTGAGGTCAACAAAAAACTGGCAGGTTGGGGTGCCATTCTGGTATTGATTACCATTTTTACGGGCATCTGGGGCATGAACTTTGAGTATATGCCGGAACTCCACTGGAAGTTCGGATATCCCATGGCCCTGGCCGTCATGGCCGGATCATCCTATTACCTCTACCGTCGCTTCAAAAAAGCCGGCTGGATTTAGCGTTCAGAGATCCCCCCACAACGCCTGCAGCACGGCGACCGCTGCAACTGCTGCGGTTTCCGCCCGCAGAATGCGTGGCCCCATACCCACCTTTTGAAAACCATGCGCACTTGCCGCCGCCAGCTCAGCAGTGCTCAATCCACCTTCAGGCCCACTTAACAAAGTCACTTCCGACCCGGGGTGCCGAAGTTCACGCATTTTCGCATTCTCCGGCGCAGGGTCCAGAACCAGACCCTGACCCCGGCACAAGGACCAGGCATCACTCAGAGCGACAGGCGACAGCACCTTCGGAATGCTCGTCGCGCCACTTTGCTCACAGGCTGCAATCACCATATCCTGCCAACGCTGGAGGCGTTTTTCACCGCGTGTTTCTCTGATCTGCACCACGGCATGCTGGCAAGCCACCGGCTGGATCGTCTGCACGCCCAGCTCTACGGCTTTTTGCAGACTCCAATCCCAACGCTCCCCACGCATCAAGGGCAGCCAAAGATGAATCATGAGCGGAGAACGTGTTTGCCGCAGCAAACGCCCGCTGATCAGGATTTCGGCGCGATTACCGGAAATGTCCTTTAATGTACCGGCATAGACGAAACCATCCCCGTTGAAGAGGGTCACATCCTGAGCAACGCGTGCGCGCAGCACTTTCAATAAATGATGGCTGGGCTCCGTAGGCAAAAGAAAAGCACCGCTTTCGGGCAATTCGGAATCAGCGTATAAATGAATGCGCGGCATCACTGTAGACTTTCAGCAAGAAATAACCATTATATCATCGCAGCGCCGTAGTAGTGGGTCAAAATTCACGGAGATGGGCATGTCCAGAATCAATGAAATCGACCAGCAATGGGTGGGGAAATTGCTGCGTACCAGTGCCGAGCGTTTTGTTCTGCCGCGTTTTCATACCGTAGTCAGTAGCCGCAAACCTGACGGCAGTATCGTCACCAGCGCCGACATAGACAGTCAAAATTTTCTTCAGGATATGCTGGCCGCCCGCTACCCCGATATTCCCCTACTGGGCGAAGAGATGCCCCGCGCAGAACAACAATCCCTTCTGGAAAACAGTGATGCACTTTGGTGCCTGGACCCTCTGGATGGCACCAGTAATTTTGCCGCAGGGGTGCCGGTTTTCGGCGTCTCTCTGGCCCTGCTGGAGAAAGGGCATTCAGTCATGGGCTGGATTTATGATCCGGTACGCGCTGAACTTTTTTCAGCCGTACAGGGAAAAGGGGCTAAAATTGATGGCACTATACTCCAGACTCGCGAAGCGCCAACACTGAAACACTGCGTAGGGGTGGTAGACTATAAACGACTGGATCGCAATCTGGCCCTGCGCATTATTGATGAACGCCCCTTTCATAGCCAACGTAATTTCGGTTCATCCGTATTGGAATGGTGTTGGCTGGCGGCAGGACGCTACCATTTCTATTTGCATGGTGCCCAGCAACTTTGGGATCGTGCCGCAGGCGCATTGATTCTCCAGGAAGCGGGCGGTCAAATTTCCCAGTTCAATGGTCAGGCTCTTCAGGAAAAAGACCTGAAACCGCGCTCGGTTCTGGCCACACTGGATCCGAATTTGCACCAGACCTGGCGAAACTGGCTGAAGCATGCCTCCGATAAGGCCTCCGAGTTCCCAAACGCGGTCCTTTGATTTATGCTAAAACGAATGATGTCTTCTATATTAATTCCGCCACTGAAGGGAACCACCTTATGTCATCCATAGGTAGTCTTGCGCTGTCTCTACTCCCCGTTACCGAATCTGCCGCCCGCGCTGCCAGCGCCTGGATTGGGCGAGGTGAAAAAGAACTGGGAGATGGAGCCGCTGTAGATGCCATGCGCGCTGCCATTGCTCAAGTCCCCATGCGCGGCGTGGTCATCATTGGCGAAGGCGAAAAAGACGAAGCGCCTATGCTCTACAATGGTGAGCAGGTTGGCTCGGGCACGGGTCCGGAAGTGGAAATCGCCGTAGATCCCGTCGAAGGCACCACCTTTTTAGCCCAGGGCATGCCCGGTTCCATTTGTGTACTGGCTGCAGCCCCCAAAGGCAGTATGTTCCAGCCCGGCCCCGCATATTACATGGACAAGTTGATTGTTCCCGCCCCGGCACGCGGCAAAATTGATCCCGAAGCACCCATGAAAGCCAAATTGCAGGCACTGGCCAAATCTCTCGGCAAAGATGTCAAAGAATTGCGTATTTTCCTTCTGAAAAAACCGCGTCATGACGCTATGATCCGGGAAATTCAAGCCGCAGGCGCGACGGTTCGCCTGCAGACAGACGGTGACGTCAGTGGTGGCATCATGGCAGCCCTGGGTACCAAAGTGGATGCGATGATGGGCATCGGTGGCACACCCGAAGGCGTCATCTCGGCCTGCGCCGCCCGTGCCATGGGCGCGGATATGTTTGGTTGCCTGGCCCCGCAAAAACCCGGCGAAGCCGAAGCTATTGCCGAAGCGGGCCTGAAAGTAGGTCAATGGCTGAGCCGTGATGAATTGGTTTCCAGTGACGACGTGCTTTTCGTGGCGACTGGCCTGACTTCCGGCGACATTCTTGATGGCGTTACCCGTTCCCACTACTTTGTAGAGAGCGAAACCCTGGTTATTTCCGGCCACGACGGTATTTTGCGTCGGGTCCGCACCCACCAGCGCGCCGACTGACATTTTCATTTATCCAAGGAGTGAGTTATGACTGTAACCCGTACTGATCTGGCCAATGCCATTCGCGTTCTGGCCATGGATGCCGTCGAAAAAGCAAACTCCGGCCATCCCGGAATGCCCATGGGCATGGCGGACATTGCCGAAGTCTTGTGGAATGATTTTCTGGTGCACAATCCGGCCAATCCACATTGGGCTGGGCGCGACCGTTTCATTCTTTCCAACGGCCACGGTTCGATGTTGCAGTATGCACTCCTCCATCTGAGCGGCTACGATTTGTCCATTGATGATCTTCAGCAATTCCGTCAGTGGCACAGCAAAACCCCAGGTCATCCCGAATATCGCGATGCCCCCGGTGTTGAAACCACCACAGGCCCATTAGGTCAGGGCATTGCCAACGGAGTGGGTATGGCCTTGGCGGAACGTATGCTGGCTGCCCAGTTCAACCGCCCCGATCATGAAATCGTTAGCAACTATACTTACGTGTTTCTGGGCGACGGCTGCCTCATGGAAGGGGTTTCCCATGAAGCCTGCTCTTTGGCCGGGGTTTGGGGTCTGAACAAGCTTGTCTGTTTTTACGATGACAATAACATCTCCATTGATGGTCATGTGGATGACTGGTTCGGGGATGATACCCCGGCGCGTTTTGAAGCCTACGGCTGGCATGTCGTTCGTCACGTCGATGGTCATGACCCTGAAGCCATCAAAAAAGCCATTGCCCAGGCCCACAAACAGACCACCAAGCCGACGCTGATTTGCTGCAAGACGGTCATTGGTCACGGCTCACCCAATAAAGCCGGCACCCACGATGTGCATGGTGCCGCACTGGGCGCTGAAGAAATTGCCCTGACACGCAAGAATCTCGGCTGGAGTGGTGCTCCTTTTGAAATTCCAGAAGCGATTTATCACGGCTACAACGCCAAAGCCAAAGGTGAAGCGGCGGAGAGTGCCTGGAAAGAAAAGTTTGCCAAATACAAGACCAACTTCCCCAAGGAAGCAGCCGAATTTGAGCGGCGCCTGAGCGGTGAAGCCAGCCCCGAATTTGATGCAGCCATTGCCCGCATGATCAGCGAATTCCGTAAGGAAAATCCGAAAATTGCGACCCGTGTCGCCTCGGGTAAAACCATTCAGGGTATTGCTGCCTCTCTACCTGAGTTTCTGGGTGGCTCCGCCGATTTGACGCCTTCCAACAATACTCGCTGGAAAGAAGCTATCGACATCGGCAAGCACCGCTTGATGGGCAACTACATTCACTACGGTGTACGTGAATTTGGCATGTCGGCCATCATGAACGGTGTGTCCTTGTATGGCGGCTTCCTACCCTTTGGTGGCACCTTCCTGATTTTCTCGGATTACAGCCGCAATGCGATTCGTATGTCCGCTCTGATGGGTATTCGCGTTGTTTATGTCATGACGCATGATTCCATTGGTCTTGGTGAAGATGGTCCCACCCATCAACCGGTCGAGCAGGTCAACAGCTTGCGGCTGATCCCCAATCTCAACGTCTGGCGCCCTGCGGATGCCGTAGAAACAACCATTGCCTGGGAATCGTCCGTCAAGCTCCAGCGTACGCCTTCCCTGCTCGCTCTCAGCCGTCAAAATCTGCCGGCACTGCCCCATACGGATGAAACCGTAGCCAATGCCCGTCGCGGTGGCTATGTCATCAAAGATGCCGAGGGTGGTAAAGCACAAGGTATTTTGATTGCTACTGGTTCTGAAGTTGAACTGGCCCTGGCGGCCCAGGCGAAACTGGCTGAACAGGGTCATGCCGTTCGCGTGGTTTCCATGCCCTGTATGGATATTTTCGCTGCTCAGGATGCCGCTTATCAGGAAAGCGTTTTGCCCGCCAGCATCAGCAAGCGGGTCGCCATTGAAGCAGGCACCACGGGACTCTGGTACAAATACGTCGGATTGCATGGAGCCGTCGTCGGCATTGACCATTTCGGGGCTTCCGCTCCGGCGCCGACGCTCTTCGCCAAATTCGGCTTCACTGTGGACAACATTGTTGCCCAGTTCCAGTCGCTTTGAATTCATTTGCAATTTTGAGGAGTAAATATAATGACCATTCGCGTAGGTATTAATGGTTTCGGCCGTATCGGCCGCATGGCTTTTCGCGCCATCGCCAAGGAAGCAGAGTTCAACAACATTCAAGTCGTTGCCATCAATGACTTGCTTGAGCCTACCTATCTGGCCTATATGCTGCAGTATGATTCGGTGCATGGTCGCTTTCAGGGTGAAGTCAAAGTCGAGGGCAATGATCTCGTCGTCAACGGCAAGAGCATCCGTCTGACCGCCGAACGCGATCCGGCGAATCTCAAGTGGGGCGATGTCAACGTCGATGTGGTCATTGAATCTACTGGTTTTTTCCTAACAGGCGAGACCTGTCAGAAGCATCTGGACGCGGGCGCCAAAAAAGTGGTGCAGTCTGCGCCTTCCAAGGATGACACCCCAATGTTTGTTTACGGGGTGAATCACAGCAAGTATGCCGGTGAAAAAATCGTTTCGGCGGCTTCCTGCACCACCAACTGCTTGGCACCCATCGCCAAGGTACTCAACGATCACTTTGGCATCAAACGTGGTCTGATGAGTACAGTGCATGCGGCTACTGCGACCCAGAAAACCGTTGATGGCCCTTCTTCCAAGGACTGGCGCGGAGGTCGTGGCATTCTCGAAAACATCATTCCTTCCTCTACAGGTGCTGCCAAGGCTGTGGGCAAGGTGATTCCCGAATTAAACAAAAAGCTGACCGGTATGTCTTTCCGGGTTCCCACCTCTGATGTTTCGGTGGTTGACCTTACCGCCGAGCTGAACAAGGAAACCAGCTATGAAGAAATCTGCAAGGCCATGAAAGCCGCCAGTGAAGGCCCGCTCAAAGGCGTCCTCGGCTACACTGAAGCCTCAGTGGTTTCCACCGACTTCCGTGGCTATCCGACCCCGTCCATTTTTGACGCTGGTGCTGGCATACAGCTGGATCCGACTTTCGTCAAGGTGGTGTCCTGGTATGACAACGAATATGGTTATACCTGCAACATGATGCGCTTCGTTAAGCACGTCGCCGGTCACTGATTATCACTGCAAACTGGAGATGCCATCATGCATGTTCTGACCTTTGAAGACCTGTGCAAGCGTGGCCTGGCACAAGGCAAGCGGGTTTTTATCCGCGCTGATCTCAATGTTCCCCTGAGTAAGGAAGGGGCAATTGCCGACGACACCCGGGTGCGGGCTTCTGCACCTGCGGTGCAAATGGCTTTGGATGCCGGTGCTGGCGTCATGATCACCTCGCACCTGGGCCGTCCCACGGAAGGTGAATTTAAACCCGAAGACTCTCTGGCACCGGTGGCCAAGCGGCTTTCCGAGCTGCTCGGTCGTCCAGTCCGTCTACAAGCCGACTGGGTAGACGGTGGTTTTGAGGTCCAGCCCGGTGATGTGGTCATGCTCGAAAACTGTCGCATCAATAAGGGCGAAAAGAAAGATGACGATACTTTGGCGCAGAAATACGGAAAACTCTGCGACATTTTCGTCAATGATGCTTTCGGTACCGCTCACCGCGCCGAAGCCAGTACCCATGGTATTGCCAAGTATGCACCGACTGCTTGTGCTGGTCCCTTGCTGGTGGGTGAACTGGATGCGCTCGGCAAGGCCCTGCAGAATCCCAAACGACCGCTGGTGGCCATTGTTGCGGGTTCAAAAGTATCCACCAAACTCACCATTCTCAAATCACTGGCCGATAAGGTAGATCAGCTGGTGGTTGGCGGTGGTATTGCCAATACCTTCATTCTTGCCGAAGGTCATGGAGTGGGTAAGTCGCTCTGCGAGGCTGATCTGGTTCCCGAGGCAAAAGCCATCATTGCTGCTGCCAAAGCCAAGGGTGGTGCGGTTCCCCTGCCTACAGACGTGGTCGTTGCCAAGGAATTTTCGGCTACGGCACCGGCTCGTACCTGCGCGGTAGCCGACATTGCCGAAGATGACATGGTTCTGGATATCGGTCCCAATACCGCCAAGGCGTTGGCCGAGATTCTCAGAAAAGCGGGGACCATCGTCTGGAACGGTCCGGTAGGCGTTTTTGAGTTTGAAAATTTTGCGGGTGGAACCAGGGCTATTGCCCAGGCTGTCGCTGAAAGCGCAGCATTTTCCATTGCCGGTGGTGGCGACACCATCGCGGCCATCAACCAGTTCCACATTGAAGACAAAGTTTCTTACATCAGCACCGGTGGCGGTGCCTTTCTGGAATTTCTGGAAGGCAAAACCTTACCGGCCGTAGCTATACTTGAAGAACGTGCACGAGGTAACAACGCTTGATACGCCGGACGAAAATCGTCGCAACCCTAGGCCCTGCCAGTTCTGATGTGCAGGTCATCGATCGTCTGATCGAGGCGGGCGTCGATGTCGTCCGCCTCAATTTTTCTCATGGTTCCCCCGAAGATCATGTGCAAAGAGCGGAAATGGTGCGCGAACGGGCACGTGCCCATGGTCGCGCCATTGGGGTCCTGGCCGATTTGCAGGGCCCGAAAATCCGCATCGGCAAATTTGCTGATGGCAAAATTCATCTGAAAGAAGGTGAGCCCTTTATTCTGGATATTCACTGCAGCATGGGAGATCAAACCCGGGTGGGAGTGACTTATCCGCAGCTGGTCAGCGATGTGGATCGTGGTGCCACACTTCTGCTGAATGATGGCATGATTGTGCTTTGGGTCGAAAAGGTTCAGGGCGGCGAAATTCATACCCGGGTAGTGCAGGGTGGTGAATTATCCAACAGCAAGGGGATCAACCGCGCCGGTGGTGGTCTCACCGCGCCGACCCTGACCGATAAAGATCGGGCCGACATCATCACAGCCGCGCAACTGGAAGCCGATTATCTGGCGGTTTCCTTTCCGCGCAGTGCGGCAGATATGGATGAAGCACGCCGCCTGTTCCGTGAAGCCGGAGGGCATGGTGCCCTGGTTGCCAAAATCGAACGTGCCGAAGCGGTCGATGCGATCGAAGAAATTTTGGCGGTATCCGAGGCCATCATGGTGGCCCGGGGAGATCTAGGGGTGGAAATTGGCGATGCAGCCGTTCCTACAGTGCAGAAGCGCATTATCGCCCTGGCCCAAAAACATAATCGCCTGAGTATCACGGCCACCCAAATGATGGAGTCCATGATTCATCAGCCCATACCCACGCGTGCCGAAGTTTCCGATGTGGCGAATGCGGTTCTGGATGGTACGGATGCGGTCATGTTATCGGCAGAAACGGCGAGCGGCGCTTATCCGGTGGAGGCTGTGGCGGCGATGGACCGTACCTGTCGCGAAGTTGAACGGCATGCGCCCAGCACCAACACCCTGCAGATTATTGATCGCCCTCTTGCCGGAGTGGATGAAACCATTGCAGCCGCCGCGCTTCTGGCGACCCTGCGCTCATCCATTGCTGCCATTGCCGCCTTTACCGAAAGTGGCTCTACCGCGTTGTGGTTGTCGCGGGCTAATCCCAAGGTGCCCATTTATGCCTTAACGCCCCAGGTGTATACCCGTCGTAAGGTGACTTTGTACCGGGGTGTTCATCCGGTGAATTTCCCCCAAAATCGTCATGATGATCCTGTGCAGGTGATGCGCGCTGCCGAAGATGAGCTGCGCCGTCGTGGTGCAGTGCGCGACGGAGACTTGATGTTGATTACCATTGGTGAGCCCATTGGCTCTCCGGGCGGAACTAATACCCTGAAACTGGTCCGGGTGGGAGATGTCACCCATCGCGGCTAGAAAGCAACATACCAACCGGACTGACGGGCGGCTTGCAGTTTGCTTATCCCGTCTATAGGATTGATTAAAAACTAACCATTTTTCATTCACGTTTAGGAGAAGTGCTATGGCCCTCGTTTCACTGCGCCAGCTTTTGGATCACGCTGCAGAACACAGCTACGGAATCCCCGCATTTAATGTCAACAACCTGGAACAGGTTCGTGCCATCATGGAAGCCGCCGCTGCGGTTGATGCGCCGGTTATCCTGCAGGCGTCTGCGGGTGCCCGCAAGTATGCTGGTGAACCTTTCCTGCGCCACCTCATTTTGGCCGCCATCGAAGAATACCCTGATATTCCCGTCGTACTCCATCAGGATCACGGAGCCAGCCCGGCCGTTTGTATTCAGGCTATCCGCTCCGGATTCTCCAGCGTCATGATGGACGGTTCCCTGATGGAAGATGCCAAAACCCCGGCTAGTTACGATTACAACACCGCCGTCACTGCCAAAGTGGTGGAAATGGCTCATGCTGTAGGCGTTTCTGTGGAAGGTGAACTGGGTTGTCTGGGTTCCCTGGAAACCGGCATGGCTGGTGAAGAAGACGGAGTGGGCGCCGAAGGCTGCCTGACCCACGACCAGATGCTGACCGATCCGGAAGAAGCCGCCCAATTTGTGAAGGCCACCAAACTCGATGCCCTGGCTATCGCCATCGGCACCAGTCATGGTGCCTACAAATTTACCCAGCCACCAACCGGCAAGGTACTGCGTATTGACCGTATCAAAGAAATTCACGCCCGTATTCCTGATACCCATCTGGTCATGCATGGCTCCAGTTCTGTACCCCAGGAATGGCTGAAAATCATCCACGAATTTGGTGGTGATATTGGCGAAACCTATGGCGTGCCCGTCGAAGAAATTCAGGAAGGCATCAAAAATGGGGTGCGCAAGGTCAATATCGACACCGACCTGCGCCTGGCCGCCACGGGTGCTGTGCGCCAGAGCCTTTACAAAAATCCCAAGAACTTCGATCCCCGCAAGTTCCTCACCGCTTCTCTGGATGCCATGCGCGACATTTGCCGTCAACGTTTCGAAGCCTTCGGTACGGCCGGCAATGCCAGCAAGATCAAGGTGATTCAGCTGGACGACATGTTCAAGCGCTACAAGAAAGGTGAACTGGATCCCCGCGTCACTGGTCTTTGAAGCGATTCCAGTATTTGCAAACGGCGAGGGCGCACGGCGCTCTCGCCCTGTTTTGGAGGCCGTATGACACAATTCAAGATTTCACCCTCCATTCTCTCCGCTGACTTTGCCCGCCTGGGTGAAGAAGTGCGGGCAGTGGATGAAGCCGGCGCCGACTATATTCATGTCGACGTCATGGACAACCATTTTGTACCCAACCTGACCATTGGACCGCTGGTCGCTGCGGCTATCAAACCCCATACCCAGAAGCCCCTGGATGTGCATTTGATGATTGCCCCGGTGGATTCGATTATTCCCGAGTTTGCCAAGGCCGGTGCCAACATCATCACCGTGCATCCTGAAGCCACCATTCATCTGGATCGTACCATTCAGTTGATCCACAGCCTTGGTTGCAAGGCCGGCGTATCGCTCAATCCCGGAACGCCCCTCGATGTGCTGGACTACGTTCTGGAAAATCTGGACCTGGTACTGGTCATGAGCGTCAACCCCGGTTTTGGTGGTCAGAGCTTCATTGACTACACGCTGCGTAAGATCGAAGCCATCCGCAAGCGCATTGACGCGACCGGCAAACATATTGAACTGGAAGTAGATGGTGGCGTGAAAGTCGATAACGTGCGTCGGGTCGCCGATGCTGGTGCCGATGTATTCGTCGCTGGCAGTGCCATTTATAACACTCCGGACTATAAAGCCACCATTGCGGCTTTCCGCAAGGCACTGGCGGGTTAAATGACGGTGCAACTGAACGTCAGCGCACCCTTCACGGCGCGGGTGGTGCTGCTGGATCTGGACGGTACGCTCATTGATACCGCTCCGGATCTGGCCGGAGCCGCCAACCATGCTCTCCACAAGCTCGGGCGACAGCCTGCCGAGATGCCGGTCATTCGCGGCTTCATCGGCAATGGCGTACGTGAACTGATGCGCCGGGCCCTGTGTATTCAGCAGGAACCCAGCGAAACAGAACTGGATGCCGCCATGGTCGATTTCAGTCAGTACTACGGAGACCATCTGCTGGACCACAGTCAGATTTATCCGGGCGTGTGCGACACCCTCAAAGCCCTTCAGGCTCAAGGCCGGGAGTTGGTTTGTATCACCAACAAGGCTAAGGCTTTTACCGAGCCCCTGTTAAAACGTCTGGCGTTATATGACTTTTTTGGTCTGGTCCTGTCTGGTGACTGTCTTCCCAAAAAGAAGCCGGATCCAATGCAACTCCTCCATGCTGCCGCCCACTTTCATCAGCCTGTAGGTGACTGTTTGTTGGTCGGAGATTCCTGCAATGATACCCAGGCAGCCCGCGCAGCAGGCATGCCCGTAGCCTGTGTAACTTATGGATATCATGGTGACGAACCCGTACACACGCTCAATCCCGATGCTGTACTGGACAATATGAGTGAATTATTGGATATTCTCGCCTGACACAGGAGCACCGGAAATTATGCGGAAATTGGAACGTGCGGGAAAACGATGGCGTCGCTGCTGAAAAGCAGTGCCCTTCTTTTCATCGTTCCAACGAGGTGATCCGTGATTTCTGAAGCCACTTTTGCTGCTCTGGCCAGCCAGGGCTATAACCGTATACCCCTTTCCCGCGAGGTCATTGCCGACCTCGATACCCCTCTTTCCGCTTATCTGAAACTGGTAGATGGTCCCTATGCCTATCTACTCGAATCCGTACAGGGTGGCGAAAAATGGGGGCGTTACTCCATCATCGGACTCCCTGCCCGGCAGATTATCCGCGTGCATCACGGCTTGGTGACCGTCCACAATGACGGTATCGAAACGGAGCGGGCCCAGCCGCAAGACCCGCTCGAATGGATCAGTGCCTTTCGTACGCGCTTTCGGGTCGCGCCCCTGGAAGAAGCCGTTGATGACCGCTTCAGTGGTGGCCTGGTCGGTTACTTCGGATATGATATTGTGCGCTATATTGAGCCGCGTCTGGCCCGTAGCGCAACACTCCCTGACCCGCTCGATCTGCCGGAAATCCAGTTGCTGGTGGCTGATGAGCTGCTGATTTTTGACAATTTGCGTGGAACCATCCGGCTTCTGGTTCATGTGGACCCCGGTCACAATAATGCCTATCACCAAGGCCTTCAGCGTCTGGATGAGCTTCAGAAGCGGCTGCGACAAAGTGCCATGCCGCCGCCCCCCCCCGTGCAAACCCGCCGGGTCAGGGAGGAGGACTTCACGGCCAGTTTCAGCCGTGAGGGATACATGGCCGCAGTGGATCACATCAAGGACTACATCGCTGCTGGCGACGTCATGCAAGTCGTGCCTTCGCAACGCCTGTCCACCGAACTGAGTGCCCATCCTCTGGACCTTTACCGGGCCCTGCGTGGCGTCAATCCTTCTCCCTATATGTTTTATGTAGATTTGGGCGATACTTATCTGGTGGGCTCTTCACCGGAAATTCTGGTCCGGGTAGAAGACCGGCAAGTCACTGTGCGCCCCATTGCCGGAACCCGGCCCCGGGGCAAAACCCGGGCAGAAGATGAAGCCCTGGAAAAAGAGCTTCTGGCAGACCCCAAAGAACGTGCCGAACACCTCATGCTGATTGATCTGGCCCGCAATGATGTGGGCCGAATTGCCGAAGTCGGTTCGGTCACCCTGACAGATTCCTTTGGTATCGAACGCTACTCCCATGTCATGCACATTGTTTCCCAGGTCACTGCTCGGCTGCGCCCGGAGCTGGATGCTATGGATGCTTTACGAGCGACTTTCCCGGCTGGCACGGTTTCCGGTGCGCCGAAAATTCGCGCCATGGAAATCATCCACGAAATCGAACCGGTATCCCGAGCTGTATATGCCGGAGCAGTGGGCTACTGGGGCTGGAATGGCAACATGGATACCTGCATTGCCATCCGTACTGCAGTCATCAAAAACGGCACCCTGCATATTCAGGCCGGAGGGGGCATTGTGGCTGACTCCGAGCCCGCAGCAGAGTGGGAAGAAACCATGAACAAGCGCCGCGCCATGTTCCGGGCCGTGGCCCTGGCCGAAAATGGTCTGGATCCCGAAGGGAGGGCAGATCATGCTACTCATGAATGATAATTACAGACGAAGCTTTCTGAAGGTCGAACAAGCCAAGCTCAATCAACAGATCGTCGCAGTTACCGATGGATCTCCTCGGCATTTACATTCTGTTGCCGGCGTAATGCCTTGTGCTAAAATATTCTTACCAGGTAAGAGGGGGATGCTGCCATCTTAACAACTGTTTCCGATAAAGGCCAAGTTGTCATTCCGGTGGAAATCCGTCGCCGCTTGGGCATCACCCCAGGCTGTCAACTCGATTTCAGCCTGGAAGGTCATGTCATCCACGCCGAGGTGAAGCGCCAAGTCACTCAAACCACTGCCGAAGACGGCTTTGGCATGCTGGTTTGCACGCGGCCGGGCAAACGCCGTCTTGCCGATTTCGACGTCGCCCTCGCCATGCGGGAAACCAACGATGATCGCCCTTGATACCAACATTCTGGCCCGTTTCTATGTGGCTGACCCGGCTGACCCCGAGGCTGCCAGACAACGACCGATTGCCCATAGACTCTTGACCGAATCCCCCCAGGTATTCGTACCCCTGACCGTAATCCTTGAGCTCGAATGGGTCTTGCGCGCCTTTTATGGCTTCGCGGACGAGGATTTCGTCAGGGTCGTCAACCATCTGCTTGGTCTGCCCAACGTCAATGTCGAGGAATGGTCGCGCATCGCCGACGCCCTGGCCTGGCACACAGAGGGGCTGGACTTCGCCGATGCCCTGCACTTGCTGGCCAGCAGCCATTGCACGGAATTCATAAGCTTCGATGACCGTCGATTTGCACGCCGCGCCAAACGTCTTGGTGTTGCACCTGCAGTCGTTGTACCTGCCAAGTAGCCGTCGCTAAAGAGGGTATGGAAGGAGCATGATTCGTGAGTATTTTATGGTAGGTTACATACAAATCAATAGGATGGATCAATTATGCTACTCATGATTGATAATTACGATAGCTTCACCTACAACCTGGTGCAGTATTTTGGTGAGCTGGGTGCAGAAGTGCGGGTAGAACGCAATGACGCCATGGATATTGCCCGCATTGCACAACTGGCTCCCAGCCATATCTGCATCTCGCCAGGTCCCTGTACCCCCAATGAAGCGGGCATTTCCATTGCCGCTATCCAGCACTTTGCCGGAAAAATCCCGCTGCTGGGCGTTTGTCTCGGCCATCAGGCCATCGGGCAGGCTTTTGGTGGCAAGGTGATCCGCGCTGACCAGGTGATGCATGGCAAGACATCGCCCATCTATCACCATGGTCAGGGAATCTTCCACGATCTGCCCGATCCCTTTCCCGCCACCCGTTATCATTCCCTGATTGTCGAACGCGACAGCCTGCCGGAGAGTCTGGAAATCACGGCCTGGACGGAAGCTGGAGAAATCATGGGCTTACGTCACCGCACACTGGCCGTGGAAGGGGTGCAGTTTCATCCTGAGTCCATTCTCAGCGAATGTGGCAAAACCCTCCTCCAGCACTTCTTACAGGGAGCAGCAACCCGATGATGGTCCGCGACATTCTTGAACAAATTGCCGCCGGGCAGGATTTATCCAGAGAGCAAGCCCAGCATGTGTTTGCTGGAATCATGGCCGGTGACTGGACGCCCGCGCAAATTGGTGCCCTCCTCATGGGCCTGCGCATGAAGGGACAACGGGTCGAAGAACTGGTTGGTGCCACCCTGGCCTTGCGCGCCTGCATGACCCGGGTAGAAGTTTCCACCGATCATCTGCTCGACACCTGCGGGACCGGCGGAGATGCCCTGAGCACCTTCAATATTTCCACGGTATCCGCCGTCGTCGCAGCAGCGGGGGGCGCTCGGGTAGCCAAACACGGCAACCGTTCCATGGTCAGTCGCAGCGGCAGTGCAGATGTTCTGGAAGCTGCTGGTCTGCCCATGGATATGACCCCCGAAACGGTGGCCCAAAGCATTGAAAAAATCGGTATTGGCTTTCTGTTTGCTCCGGCGCATCACGGTGCCATGCGCCATGCCGTCGGTCCGCGCAAGGAGCTGGCTATTCGCTCATTGTTCAATTTGATGGGTCCCCTGAGTAACCCGGCGGGGGCCCCGCATCAGGTTCTTGGCGTGTACGCCGAACGCTGGCTGATGCCACTGGCCGAAGCGGCACGGGAACTGGGCTCCCGCCACGTACTGGTGGTTCATGGCCATGACGGTCTGGATGAAATCAGTCTTTCTGCCCCTACAGACATGGCCGAACTGAAGGATGGCTTGATTTCGCGCAGCCGTAT
Source organism: Acidithiobacillus concretivorus (assembly GCF_018853445.1). Lineage (GTDB taxonomy): Bacteria > Pseudomonadota > Gammaproteobacteria > Acidithiobacillales > Acidithiobacillaceae > Acidithiobacillus > Acidithiobacillus concretivorus. The sequence continues at coordinate 12,096 of NZ_JABELD010000005.1, read as the reverse complement.
TCAGCCGGAGGACTTCGGTATTGCGCGCGCACCTCTTGCCAGCCTACAAATCAACAGTGTGGCAGAAGCATTATCGGCCGCCGAAGAAGTCCTGCAAAACCGGGCTGGACCGCGCCTGGATGTGGTTTTACTAAACGCCGGAGCGGCACTTTATGCGGCAGATGTGGTACCCGATATAGCTGTTGGTGTGGTGTTGGCAAGAGGCATTTTGAAGTCAGGCGCTGCCTGGAGTAAATGGCAGGAATTACTGGGCAAAAACCAATAAAGGATCCGTATGACGGACATACTCCAGGAAATCATCACCCGCAAACACGCTGAAATCATTGAACGCAAAGCCCGTCTTGGCCTGGCTGAATTGCAGGAATCCGTAGCCCTGAGCAGGCCAGCCCGTGATTTCATCGGCTCGATCCGCAGTAAAATCAGTGCCGGGCAAGCAGCAGTCATCGCCGAAATCAAAAAGGCTTCACCTTCCGCAGGGATTATCCGGGAAGATTTCAATCCTGTCAGCATTGCTCAGGATTACGCAGCCCACGGCGCGGCCTGCCTGTCGGTGCTGACGGATGAGCATTATTTTCAGGGCGCCGACATTTACCTGACGGCTGCCCGGGAAGCCTGCTCCATTCCAGTGCTGAGAAAGGATTTCTGCATTGATCCCTATCAGGTCTGGGAAGCACGCGCCATTGGCGCCGATGCCATTCTCCTCATTGTCGCGGCATTGTCGGATGAACAATTGCAAACCCTGGAAGAATCTGCCCACTACCTGGGTATGGCCGTGCTGGTCGAAGTACACAACAGCACCGAACTCCAGCGCGCCCTTAAATTGCGCACCCCATTGATTGGCATCAATAATCGCGATCTGCATCGCTTCGTGACCGACATTGAAACCACCCTGCAGTTACTCCCACAGGTACCCGAAGACCGCATTGTGGTCACCGAAAGCGGTATTCGCCATGTTGAGGATGTCCTGCAACTGCGTGCGGCGGACGTCAACACTTTCCTCGTCGGCGAGGCCTTCATGCGCGAACCGCAACCCGGTGCGGCTTTGAGTAAGCTGTTTGGTTTACATGGCCCGAATATTGGCATCTAATGGTAGGTTGTTGTTCAAAAGCAAAAGGGGGCGACGCATGCAGACACGCGTACAATGGATGGGTCCAGGTCAAATGAGTTTTGTGGCCAATGCTGACAGTGGTCATGCTTTGGTCATGGATGGATCCGCAGAAATTGGTGGACATAATCTCGGCGCACGTCCCATGGAAATGTTGCTCATGGGTCTTGGTGGTTGTGCGAGCATTGATGTGGTCATGATCCTGCAAAAATCCCGGCAGGACATCCAGCAATGTGTAGTTGAGATCCAGGCCGAACGGGCTGATACCGACCCCAAAGTATTCACAAAAATACACCTGCATTTTATGGTATCCGGCAAAGCACTGGATGCCAAGCGAGTAGCACACGCCATCAGCCTGTCGGCGGAAAAATACTGTTCAGCCAGCGTCATGCTGGGGAAAACAGCGGAAATCACCCACGACTTTACAGTCGTCGACGAATCCTGAGGATGTTTTCATGCTACTGAGTAAAACCAGCGAATATGCTTTACAAGCATTAATTTATCTTGCCGCCCAACCGGAGGGCGAACCGGTGCTAAGTCGGGATATTTCCGATTATCTGCGGGTTCCGGCCCAATATCTGGCAAAAATCCTTCAGGACCTGGCTAAACGCGGGGTGCTGGATTCTTTCAAGGGCCGTGGTGGTGGCTTTGTGCTGAGGCCGGGGGCAGACCAGATGAACATTCTGGATATTGTCGAAGTGGTTGAAGGTCAACCCTTCGGCCAGGGTTGCGTGCTGGGACTCAAGGCCTGTGCCGACGAAACCGCCTGCCCGGTCCACTATCAGTGGAAGCCCCTGAAGGCCGAAGTCGTGGGTCTGTTCGGCAAGCAAACCATTGGCAGCATGGCTGAAGCCGTGCGTGCCGGTCGTTACCGCATCCATTTACCGGGGGGTTCAGAATTACATATCCGACCAATGGCAACCAAACACACGGTATCCTGAGCACACGGGGCGCTTAAATCCAGAGTGCCCCGTGCGTCAGCACCTTGGAGAACACACCCATAGCCATCCGTACCGGCATGGGCAGTTTTCCGGCACCCAGAGATTCTGCAGTCTCGGCATGTCCCACTTCATCATCCCGCATCTGCGCCACCACGGCCCGGCTGCGATCATCATCGGCCGGCAAGGCATCCAAGTGCTCGTTCAGATGCTCTTCCACCTGATTTTCCACAGCCACTACCAGACCGAGATTGGCGGCGCGGCCCTGGCGGGCGGCCAGAAAGCCCATGCTCCAGCCAGCTCCGTACCAAATGGGGGATAAAAGGCTGGGACGACTGTTAAGTTCCTGCAGTCGGGTCTGGCACCAACGCAGATGATCTTCTTCTTCGCTGCGGGCGTGTTCCAACTGGGCACGTAGTTGCGGATCACTGGTACCTGCCGCCTGTCCCGTATACAGGGCCTGCGCCATCACCTCACCGGCATGATTGACCCGCATCATCCGGCCTGCCTCCTGACGTTCCCAGGGACGCAGCAAGGTATCGGGTACCGCCCGGCCGGGATAGGGACGATTACTTCCAACATGCTGACCGGTCAGGGTTCGCAGGGCATTATCCAGATTGGCGACAAGCAAATCGCTGAGCATGATTTCTCCGTACGCTGTTTGTAAAAGCTGATTCGGGTATGATGTCCCTGAGCAGAGAAAGGGTCAACGCTTATGGAAGAAGGTTTCTATCAACGGCATATGTTTATTTGCCTGAATCATCGCGACAATGGTGAACAGTCCTGCAACAACAGCGGACTGGCCGACGAAATGTTTCATCTGGCCAAGAAACACGCCAAATCCCTGGGTATTCATGGTGATCATCAGGTCCGTGTCAATCGCTGCGGCTGCCTGGGACGCTGCCAGGAAGGTCCGGTAGCCGTCGTTTATCCGGAAGCAGTCTGGTACACCTTTGTCGATGGCGATGATGTGCGGGAAATTGTCGAATCCCACCTGCGTGACGGGGTTCCCGTAGACAGGTTGCGCATCTGATGTTGCCCATAGACCGCAGCCATCTGTATGACGGGGGCGAGCTGGCGGGCCTGGAGTGCGTCGGCAAGAAAGTCATCATTCCCGGCCCGGCAGGTGAACTGGAAGGCCTCACGGCTTGTCCTGAGAAGGAAACCCGTGGCGCAGTGGCCGTCATTCTCCACCCGCACCCGCTCTATGGGGGCACACTGCACAACAAGGTGGTGCACTACCTCAGCAGAACCTTCAACCTGCTGGGAATTCCCTCCCTGCGCTTCAATTTTCGGGGCGTTGGAGCAAGCGCCGGCAGTTATGACGATGGCCGTGGAGAAACAGAAGACTGCCTGGCCGTTCTCGATTGGGTGCAGGAAAGACGTCCGGGTTTTGATATCTGGCTAGCCGGTTTTTCTTTTGGCGCTTATGTGGCCTATCGGGCCGTACATCGCCATCCCCATATCACGCGTCTGTTGACAGTGGCCCCGCCCGTCAATCTTTTCGACTTCCAGCACCTATCGCCACCCCGCTGTCCCTGGACCCTGATTCAGGGTGAGCAGGACGAGTTGGTGCCGGCAGCCAACGTCAAACAGTGGGTAGCTGCCTTACCCGTCAACCCCACAACCCTTCTGCTTCCTGCCGATCATTTTTTTCATGGTCAACTCAACACCCTGCAGACAGCGCTGCTGCAATCCCTTGAAGACGAAGTGGCCAAGATGCGCCATACGGGAACAAGTCCCTGTGTCGAATCCCGCTTTTCTTGAACTGAAGCATCTGCACAAGCAGTACGGCAAGCGCGAAATTTTGCGGGGGGTAGATTTTTCCATTCCTGCGGGGGGTTGTTATGCCCTGGTAGGGCCCAATGGCGCGGGCAAAAGCACTACTGTACGTGCCATTCAGGGGCTGACGCCTTTGGACAGCGGAGAAATCCGCATGGATGGACAGACACTTTCCACATTGGGGGCAGCGGGTCGGGCACGAATCGGCGTAGTCCCGCAAATGGACAACCTCGACCCGGATTTTAGCGTAGAAGAAAACCTCTGGACTTATGGCCGTTATTTTCGCCTTCCCAAAACCAGAATCCGTCAACGCAGCACGGAATTGCTCGATTTCATGGCCCTGAGCAGCTATGCCCGGCAACCTATCTCCGCCCTGTCCGGCGGTATGCAGCGCCGCCTCACCATTGCCCGCGCGCTCATTAACGCCCCGCAGCTCCTGCTGCTCGATGAACCCACCACCGGACTCGACCCGCAGGCGCGGCACCTGATCTGGCAACGTCTGCGGGATTTACGACGTCAGGGCACGACCCTGTTGCTCACCACCCATTATATGGACGAGGCGGAGCGACTTGCTGATCAGGTCGGCATTATTGATCAGGGTCAAATTCTGGCGCAGGACACCCCCAGAGGGTTGATTGAATCCCACATTCCCGGTGAGGTGTTGGAGTTGCGCCGCCTGGATGGCAGCACCCCGGATCCCGAAAACTGGCACCAACAGCAGGTAATGCTCAGCGAAAGAGTCGGAGATACCCTCATTTGTTATGGGCAAAACCTGCAGCAAGTGATGACGCATTTTGTCCATAACCCGGATTACCGATGGTTGCAGCGTCCCGCCAGCCTCGAAGATGTATTTTTAAGACTCACAGGCCGCAATTTGCGTGAGGACGGGTACTGATGTCCTGGCACGATGCCATTCCCAATCCCGGCGCCTTGGCTGTGGTACAGCGCAATTTCGGGGTTTGGCGGAAACTCCTGCTCCCCAGCATGCTTGGCAATTTCGGTGATCCATTACTGTATTTACTGGCTTTAGGTTACGGGCTCGGACATTTTGTCGGACACATGGACGGGATGCCCTACATTACCTTTATTGCTTCGGGAATTGTCGCCAGCAGCGTCATGAATACTGCGAGCTTTGAGGGGTTGTATTCTGCTTTTACCCGGATGAGCGCCCAACATACTTATGCTGCCATGCTGGCCACACCTTTACGGGTCAGTGACATTCTGGCTGGCGAGGTGCTCTGGGCCGCCATCAAAGGCCTGATCAGCGCTATCGCCATTATCATCGTAGCCAGCTTTTTCGGAGCTATTCAGGGTCCCTGGGTATGGCTGAGTATTCCGGTCATTTTTTTGTCGGGAATGAGCTTTGGCAGCCTCGCCCTGGTCATAACCGCCATGGCCCGCAGTTATGATTTTTTCATGTACTACTTCACCCTGGCTGTGACCCCCATGTTTTTATTTTGCGGGGTATTTTATCCTTTGCACTCACTCCCCGCCTTTGCCCAGGATATTGCCCAGGTATTACCGCTTACCCATGCGGTAGCCTTGTTAAGACCACTATTGACCGGACAACTCCCCCAAGAAGTGCTTTATCATCTTGGCGTTCTCTTGCTTTATACCGTGATCCCCTATCTGATCGCCTGGCGTTTACTGGTCCGGCGTCTGTTGCGCTGAACAGTTAAGTTGCTCATTGGCAACAGTATGTGTGCTTATAGCCATATTGACTTTAGAATTAGAATAACTAAATATACGAATGAATTCTAAACAAGGAGAGAGCGTATGAAACCCATTGTTGAATGTTTTTTTGATGAAGCCACTTTCACTGCCAGTTATTTGATTAAAGAGCCCGAAGGTCGCTCTTGTGCCATTATTGATCCGGTTCTGGATTTTGATTATGCCAGCGGGCGGACTTCGCACAGTTCAGCCGATGCACTTCTGGCGCGTGTTCGCGAGGAAAACCTGCAGGTTGAGTGGATACTGGATACTCATGCCCATGCCGATCACCTCAGTGCGGCATATTATCTCCGCAAGGAACTCGGCTGCAAAATAGGCATTGGGGCCCACATTACCCAGGTTCAGAAAACCTTTGCGCAGATCTATGACGAGTCCGATCAGATTCCTCAGGACGGCAGACAATTTGACCATCTCTTTGCAGATGGAGAAACATTTGCTATCGGCAAAATGTCCGTCCAGGCCATGCATACGCCCGGCCACACGCCCGCTTGCCTGACTTACGTCATCGGTGACGCTGCCTTTGTCGGAGATACCCTGTTCATGCCGGATTACGGCTCTGCTCGCTGTGATTTTCCTGGTGGCAATGCTGAAACACTTTACCATTCAGTCCAGCGTATTTTCGCGCTGCCCGAAAAAACGCGTCTGTTTGTCGGTCATGATTACAAAGCTCCAGGACGTGACGAATTCCGCTGGGAGAGCACAGTCGCCGAGGAAAAAGCCAATAACATTCATCTGGGCAATCATCGGAGTCTGGCCGATTTTGTCGCACTCCGCCAAAAAAGGGATGCCACCCTGGCCATGCCCAAACTGATTTTGCCGGCACTTCAGGTCAATATCCGCGCTGGCGAACTTCCCCCCAAGGAGAATAACGGCGTAGCCTACCTCCGCATTCCACTCAATGCGGTTTAAGTTCCCCACCACATCCTGGAGATATTCTGATGCAACATGAATGGCTTATGGGCTTTGTTGGGGGCTTGATGATTGGCACTGCGGCCTTGACCTTTTTGGTGGTCAACGGTCGCATTATGGGCGTCAGTGGCCTTATTGGCGGTCTCATCGATCGTTCTGGCTGGGGAAATGGATGGGAACGGCTTGTCTTCCTGTTCGGCTTATTCATAGTTCCGGCCCTCTGGGTCCACTTTGTTGCCCCGGTCGAAACCCACGTCACCAGCAACCTCACTCTGATCATCATTGCCGGTCTGTTAGTCGGGATGGGAAGTCGTCTGGCCAATGGTTGCACCTCTGGACATGGTGTCTGCGGGATCTCACGCTTTTCCATACGCAGCATTTTTGCGACGGCGGTTTATTTATTGAGTGGGATAATAGCCATCTCTATTTTTCGGCAGCTTTGGGGGGTGATTTAATGTTACGACTGATCAGCGCTCTGTTTGCAGGATCACTTTTTGGCCTGGGTTTGATTGTCTCGGATATGGTCAATGCTGATCGGGTCCAGGGCTGGATGGATGTTCTGGGTAATTGGGATCCGACCCTCGCCTTTGTTCTCGGGGGTGCCATTCTGCCCATGCTTCTCGCATGGCCCTTAAGTGCGCGTCGTGGCAAAGCCCTGCTGGGCAACCCTCTGCCTGGTTCGGCCTCAGTCCGCATTGATTGGGAGTTATTTTTGGGGGCTGCCTTATTTGGAGCCGGATGGGCGCTGGTCGGCCTTTGTCCCGGACCGGCCGTAGCTGGATTAGGCCTGAATGGAACCAGTGGCATCGTATTTTTTCTGACCATGGGCTTGGGAATGTATCTCACCCCGTATTTGCGGCGACGTTTCCAAAAACCCGCTATGGCTTGACATCAGCGCCTGTAAACGCTTTAATTTGCCGCTCTTGGCGCTTTAGCTCAGTCGGTTAGAGCAGCGGAATCATAATCCGCGTGTCCGGGGTTCGAATCCCTGAAGCGCCACCAATAAAACAATCACTTAGCGATATCTGCTAGGTGATTTTTGCGTCTTATTGCCTTTTTGCCCAGATTAAAACCTCAGTTAAACCTGGGTTGGTTTAATGCAGTATGTCTACCGCGAGCCCATGGGCAGCTTTCTGCAAGCGCATACCTGCTGTCCACAACGCCTCACAGCGGTGCGTGAGCGCCACAGCCAGATGTAACGCATCCGGGGTTTTCAAGCCAAAACGGGTACGGAGCATTGCACCTTGCGTGAACACCTCATCAGACATATCCAGCACGGTGAGCTGCGACTACCATCCTCATAGTAACGTTGTAGTGCAACATTACCATCGCGCATGAGGGCGACCAGGCACTCAAATTTCACCAAGGATGAAATGGCATAACTCGAAGCAGGTTTCTGCTTCAACGCAGATTTGACGCGAGCACCCCAAACGGGATGCTCCTCAAAAGCGTAGACCAATAAACAGGTGTCCAGATAAATTAATCCCATCCCTGTCGCTCATGAACCAGTACGTCATGCTGATCTGTATCGGATGCAGGACTGACCGGCACCAACTTCACGGCCGGTATTCCCCGATTAGCAATGATGACTTCTTCACCTTGCTAGGCAAGACGTACCAGTTGGGATAAACGATTTTAGACTCCAATATATTTATTTGCATGCTTAAGCTCTCGCAGTAACCGCATCAAGGCCAACTTAGCCAGATTGTCAAATATTTGGTGCCCCCCCATTAGACTGGACCGACTAGCACCCCATAAACTTGCGTTATCGGTCCAGCTTGAGGCATTATGAATTCAAACAGCACTACAATAATACCATAGCAGGGGTAAGCCTCAGTTTTTGAATGATTAACCGCAAATGAGGGATTTCTCAAATGGCATTAGTACCCGTCATCCTCTCCGGAGGCACCGGCTCGCGTTTATGGCCTTTGTCGCGCAAGGCTTTCCCCAAACCCTTCGTGGCCCTGCCCGACGGCGAAAGCCTCATCCAGAAAACCCTGCGCCGGGTCATCGACATCAAAGAAGATGCCCCACTGCTGACGGTGACTAACCGCGATTACTACTTCCTGACCCGCGATACCTTTGCCGAATGTGCCCGCACTCATGGTCAGGCGGTGCGCAATGTGCACTACCTGCTCGAACCCACTGGACGCAATACTACCCCGGCCATGGCCGCCGCCGCGCTCTGGGCGCAGGAAGTCGCCGGGCCGGAGAGTATCCTGCTGGTGCTGCCCTCAGACCACCTCATTCATGACCAGAAAGCCTTTGCCGAATCCGTACACAAAGCGCAGCAGCTTGCCGAACAAGGCTATCTGGTGACCTTTGGTGTCACCCCGACCGGCCCCGAAACCGGTTATGGCTACATTCAGAAGGGCAGCGCCCTGGACAGCGGCTATCAGGTCGCTCGTTTTGTCGAAAAACCCAATCAGAGCAAAGCCCAGGATTATCTCGACAGCGGCGACTACCTCTGGAACTCCGGCATGTTCTGCATGCGCGCCGACAGTCTGCTCAATGCCCTGCAAACAGACGCCCCGGAAGTGCTGGAAGCCGTCCAGGCGGCCATCGCCTCCGCCACCCGCAACGGCGACACCTGGGAACTGGGTCAGGAGTTTGCCCTGGCTCCGGACATTTCCATTGACTACGCCGTCATGGAAAAAGCCCCCAATGTGGCCGTGGTGCAGGCCAATTTCGACTGGAATGATCTGGGAGCCTGGAGCGGCTATGGGTCTTTGATGGCCGAAGATGCACACGGAAATCAGGTGCACGCCCCTGAATGTGTGCTGGTAGATAGCCAGAATTGCGTCGTCCAGAGTCCTGAGCGGCTCACGGCCATTCTCGGTTTGCAGGATATTCTGATTGTGGATACCCCCGACGCCCTGCTGGTGGCCGACCGCCGCCGCGATCAGGAAGTCAAAACCATTGTCGAAAAGCTCAAGGCCCGCAAACACAGCACCGTCGATCTCCACGCCACCGTCCATCGCCCCTGGGGTACTTACACCACTCTGGAAGAAGGTGACCACTTCAAAATCAAGCGCATTGTCGTCAAAAAGGGCGAAAAGCTCTCCCTGCAAATGCATCACCACCGCAGCGAGCACTGGATTGTGGTGTCCGGCACCGCCCGTATTGTCAACGGACAAGAAGAAAAACTCATTATGACCAACCAGTCCACCTACATTCCGGCAGGCTGTCATCATCGTCTGGAAAACCCCGGCATGATGGACCTGGTGCTCATTGAGGTGCAAAGTGGTGCGTATCTGGGTGAAGATGATATTGTCCGTTTTGATGACATTTACGGCCGTGCCGAAGCGGCTGAAACCACTGCCTAACACCAAAACCCAACAGGAAACGACTGCGTGCTCAAGGCCCTCTGGACCCGAATCAAAAACCTGAACAAGCTCTTTATCTGGATCGTGCTGGTCCCTACGGGGTTATCCATCCTGTATTTTGGTTCGATTGTCGATTCAGCTACCGGTTCTGCGGCTTCTACTACATCCAGCTCTTCCTCCCTGTTGGGTGGTTTGCTGGGTAGTAATGGATTGTTGGGCGATCTCTGATCACAACCGGATGTTTTTAAATGGTAAAGACCACTGCATTCTGGGTGGCCTTTATTAGTTTGCTTCAGGAACTGAAACGAAACGTAAGGAACCGGTGCGAAAGCTTTGCAGCGATGCCGGGGTCTCGCTTAAAAAGTAGCGGGAATATCACCCATACGCAGGAAAGTGGCATTGAAGGGGTCCATATATTTGAGCAAGGTCAGCATGGAGCCCCGAAACTGGAGCTGTTGGGTCAGAAAGGCTTTTTGCCACTCAGTTGCCGCTGGTGAATGCGCATCCAGGTTTCCTGGCTGGCATGAACGCGCAGTTGGGCTTTTTGCGGCGGGGTTTCTGAAATGCCTTGCGGTAAGCCATTGACCAGCGTTAGGTAAATATTGGGATAGCCTTTGTTCAGCCAGCCGTATTCAATGCTGGCATGAAGCCTTCCAGTGCTGCTGCCAATGTTTCATCTGCGCTGCATTGTGCGGCGTAGGCCTCCATCCAGGGAATACTCAGAAAACGGTCCATAATTTTCCAATACTCTTGATTTTTCGTCATTTGTCAGGGTACAAGTTGGCCGGTATGGAGTCAAAAAAAACCTTTCCAGCAAACCCCGTTGCGTCTGTTCCTCTGCCCATGGGACAGATCACGAAATTGTTCGCATAGCGCTTGCCCTTTTATAGATGATAATCCCCTGGAAATTGCAGAAGTCACCCATGCTTATCCACAGATGCGGACCCTCAGCGGTGACCCGGAACAATGGCGTCATCTGCTGCTCTATTCAGTGGAAACGCAGGTCGCCCAGGTATCGGCAGAATCTGCCCGCCGCACCGAACTGGTTCAGGCCAAAAAACAGCAGGATGCAGCCGCTGAAAACATGGATAGGACAGCCTGGCTGGAGTCCTTGCAGCTCACCTTGCAGGTGGAGACCATGACCGATGGCGCGCATCCCCGTTATGTACGGGCGCTGGAGCTCCTCAACAAAACCAATCAGTTCAATACCACTGGTCAGCGCTGGACTGATGCTGAGCTGCAAAATTGGCTGGCGGCAGGCGGTGTTTTGCTCGCCGTCTCGGCGCAAGACCGTTTTGCCCCGCACGGGCTGATTGCCCTGGCTTTGTTGCAGATGGGCATGAAGAATATCAGGGTCATTTTACCGCCACTGGCCGCAATGATGCCTGCCGGGATTTTTGGCATGATCAGGGCCTTGGCTGGGACGCGGAACAGAATCTATGGCGTGGAAGCGCCGCGCCAGAATGGCCAACCTGGATTTTTTTGGGGTAGCTTGCTTAATAGCTTTTGTGAGTGTACGGTTTTGGTCATGTATGTACATGGGTTGGAGGCGCTATGAATGCGACACAATTGCGAGCAAATCTTTTTTTGGTACTCCGTCGCGTACTGGCCACGGGTAAGCCGGAAGATGTGGAGTGGAAAGGTCGACATTTACAGATTATTCCCAAAGAGAGTTTATCGTCTATGGCTAAGCTGGCGCGACTCCGCCCTCATCCTGAAGTGATTCAGGGCGATCCGGAAACCATCGTGCATCTGGACTGGTCTTCGGAATGGCAGGCTGAAGATGTCCATCGTTTATCTTGATACACACGTTCTGGTTTGGCTTTATGCGGGCATGCTGGACAAATTCACGGCGGAAGGTCAGCAGATGATGGAGACGCATGAGCTTAGGGTGTCTCCTAGGCTTTGTTGGAAATTGAATATCTCAACGAAAAAGGGGTTGTGACGGTGACTCCGGACACATTATTTGCCGAGTTGGCGCAGACCATCGGCCTTGCCGTGTGTACCATCCCCTTTGCGATGGTGAGTCGTGCGGCCTTTTCTTTGGCTTGGACGCATGATCCATTCGACCGGTTGATTGTGGCCCAGGCAAGAGTGAATAAAGAGCCCCTGTTAAGTAAGGATCTTTTGATTCGGCAGAATTATCTGCATGCAGTTTGGTAATGATGAATCCATCACCAAATAATCTCCGCATTCTCATGGAAATGCGCCCCGCCCTGGATGGTTTTTACGGGATTCCCCAGGAAACCCGCCTGCTTTACGGGGTGTTGGCCGGTTTGCCCGATGTGGAATTGTCAGGTTTGCT
>NZ_JABELD010000049.1 GCF_018853445.1 Acidithiobacillus concretivorus | reverse complement strand
GTTTCCACTGGCACGGCGGGGTTGTAGCGCACCAGCTTTTGCTGCGCCGCTGTCTGCTGCACCTCATTGAGCGACAGGTCTTCGGCGGATTCGTCGATCGGTTCGCCACTCAGAATGGCATACATGCGCTGGATGGTGCTGATGCACACCTGCGCGTGCGGGTCGATGCTGGGGCTGCTGAGGCGCTGCACGTTGTACAGCTCGGTAAACTTGCGGCCATCGTCCGGCGGCGTGTAGGCCATGAATTCCTGATGCGCCTGTTTGCCGAGGTTGCGCGTGTCCACCAGAAACAAAATGCGCTTGGCCCCGCCAAACTTGAGCAGGCGATACACGGCGGTGATGGCGGTGAAGGTTTTGCCTGCGCCGGTGGCCATGTGCACCAGCGCGCGCGGCTTGTTGAGCGCCAGCGACTGCTCCAGTCCGGTGACGGCGCTGATCTGGCAATCGCGCAGGTTGCGTTCGGGGAGCGCAGGCATCTGCTCGGCCAAACGGCGGCGCAGGGTTTCGCTTTGCGCGAGCCACGTGACGAGCGTTTCCGGCTTGAAGAAGTGGAAAATCTCGCGCGAACGCGGCACCGGATCGGCGCCATCGGTGAAACGAATGATCTGGCCAGTGGCCTCGAACAGGAAGCGTAACGGGGTGCTGTCTTTGCGCCACTTGAGCGTGGCGTTGGCGTAGCGCTCGGTTTGGTTTTCGGTGACAGTGATATTTTCACCGGCGCTGTCTTTCTTGGCCTCGATGACGCCCACGGCATTGCGGTTGACGAACAGCATGTAATCCGCCGGGCCGGTATCGGTGGGGTATTCGCGTACCACCACACCCACCGCTGCGCCGAGGTTGAGCTGCTTCATATCCTGAATGACCCAGCCCGCCTGCTCCAGCTTCTGGTCAATCAGTTGGCGCGCCTGAGTTTCTGGAGTCATTAGAATTTAGCTATTTACCTTTTAAGGTCTAGTGCCCTTGTTTTGGTCAGATGCGGCTTATCGTCAAAATATATCAATGTGGCACCACGTTAGCCAGTATTAAAGTGCCCAGCGTTTGGCATCATCTTAAATGGCTTTGAATGAACGCGAATGCCTTGACTTTCAGACAGCATCTCCTTATCTTCTCAGCCCTTAGGATTTACCCGCAGGAAGTGTTCCAATGAAGCGTACTTTTCAACCCAGCATTACCCATCGCAAGCGGACTCACGGCTTTCGTGCCCGCATGGCGACCAAGTCCGGGCGTCTTGTTCTGAAACGTCGGCGCGCCAAGGGCCGTCAACGTCTCTGTCCGTAAGTTTATGCATTCGGCGCAGGCGCATCCTCATCGCTTTACCCGCGAGGATCGCCTCCGTCAGAAAGCGTTGATTCAGCGCACCATTAAACAAGGGCGCAAAAAAGTTTTTCCCGAGTTGGTCATGTATACCCTCCCCAACACTGTTTCTCATCCCCGGCTGGGTTTGGCCGTGAGCCGCAAGGTAGGCAACGCCGTCATTCGCAATCGCGTCAAACGGCGCCTGCGCGAGGCCTTTCGTCTGCAGCAAACGCGCTCGGCAGGACAGGATGTCATGGTGGTTGCCCGGAATGGGGCCAAACAGCTCAGCATGCGCGTAATGGGTGGTTATTTCCGGCAACTGCTGGGGAAAGCATGAGCGCGCGCCGCGCAGCCGTGCTGGCGGTTCGTACCTATCAATATGCCATCAGTCCCTTGCTGGGCCATCATTGCCGCTTTTATCCGACCTGCTCCGAATATACCTGTCAGGCCATTGAACGCTATGGCATCGCCAAGGGTTCGTGGCTGGGTATCAAACGTATCGGCCGCTGCCATCCCTGGCACGCGGGCGGTGTTGATCCCGTTCCTTAATACTCTGGGGCTCCATGGAAAATCAGAAAACTTTTCTTGTCATTGCACTAGCCGTGGTCTTTTTTCTGTTGTTTCAGGCCTGGCAGGCGCAAAATGCGCCGAAACCCGTGACGCCCGCAACCAGCACCGTCAGCAAAGCGGTGACTCCCAGTGCCGCTCCCGTCACCGCCCCGACGGTTTCACCCAGTACCACGACGGTTCCTGCAGCCGTCAGCCAGGCCATGGCTCCGGCGCGCGGTCCTTCCGTGCCTTTCAGCACCAAGGTGTTTACCGGTCATATCGGCCTGCATGGTGGAGACATCCAGAATCTTGGCCTGCGTGCTTATCCCGTAGCCACCAATAATCCCGCCCCTTACCCTATTCTGGACACCAGCACTGCCAAACTGACGACCCAACAAAGTGGTTTTTTGGGAAGCGACGGACAATTACTCATTCCCCAGTTTGCAGAAGAAAAGCCATCTTCGGATACGAACAGCCCGATCGTCCTGAAGGGCAAGGCCGGACCTTTGGCGATCACCAAAACCTGGGTTTTTCAGCCCGATAGTTATCTCGCTGAAGAGCACATCCAGGTAACCAACACCGGAACCCAGCCCTGGAACGGCAGCTATTTTGATCAAATTCTGCGCAATGATCGCGCTGAAAGTCACATGTTCATGTCTATTTTTACGGGCGCCGTACTGATGCATGGCGGAAACTTCAGTGAAGTCAGTTTTGGCGACATGCGTGACCACCCCCACACTGAAACCGGACCCGGCTGGGCCGGAATGATGGACCATTATTTTCTGGCAGCCGTTCTGCCCGCCGAGCAGGCGCAGCATGTGCAGGTTTATGCCCGGCCTTCCGGCAGTAATTATGTGGCGGGGATAAATACACCTCTACCCACCCTGGCTCCAGGGCAGAGCACCACCATTACCCAGCAGATTTTTCTGGGTCCCAAACAACAAAGTCGCCTGGCTGCTCTGGGTCGGGGCCTGGAGCAGACGGTGGATTATGGCTGGTTTGCCATTATTGCCGAGCCCATGCATCTGGTACTCAAATGGTTTCATGGCCTGGTTGGCAACTGGGGTCTGGCCATTATCCTCCTGGTTATTGTCATCAAGGCGATTTTCTTCTATCCCTCGGCCATCAGTTACCGGTCCATGGCCAATATGCGCAAGCTTCAGCCCAAACTGGAAAAACTGAAAAAAGAATGTGGGGATGATAAACAAAAACTGGGCGCGGCCATGATGGAGCTCTACCGTACGGAAAAGGTCAATCCGATGGCGGGCTGTTTACCCATTCTTCTGCAAATGCCTTTTTTCATTGCCCTTTACTGGGTTCTGGTAGAAAGCGTATCACTGCGCCAGGCACCCTTTATTCTCTGGATTCATGACCTTGCGGTGCCCGATCCTTATTACATCCTGCCGCTGCTCATGGGCATTTCCATGTTTTTTCAGCAGCGCCTCAACCCTGCGCCCGTCGATCCAATGCAGAAAAAAATCATGTCGGCTCTGCCGGTCATTTTTGCGGTGTTTTTCTCTTTTTTCCCGGCAGGTCTGGTACTCTACTGGTTGACCAACAACGTCGTTTCCATTGGTCAGCAATATCTGATCACCCGACACATCATGGCCGCCAAAGACTAGGGCGGCACGGCTTTTCGCAGCCGGGTCGTCTCGTCGGTTCCTGAATCGTGGCGAGGTTCTTATAGATGCGCTATCAGCAGGGAGATACCATTGTCGCCATTGCGACGCCGCCCGGGGAGGGGGGCGTCGGCATTTTGCGCCTCTCTGGTCCCGCCGCCCTGCGCATTGGCAAGGCTCTCTGTGGACGGGGTCCGGAAAGCCCGAACTGGTCCGCCCGACATGCCCATTTCCGGCGCTTTTACGACCGCCATGGCCAGGGCATTGATCACGGCATTACCCTTTATTTCCCGGCACCGCACAGCTATACCGGTGAAGACGTAGTCGAATTACAGGGACATGGGAGTCCTCTGGCACTGGCCGCCTTAATGCAAGAATCGGTCGCTTATGGTGCCCGTGCAGCGCGGGCGGGGGAGTTTACCGAACGCGCTTTTCTCCATGGCCGCCTGGATCTGGCCCAGGCAGAAGCCGTGGCAGACCTCATTCATGCGCGCAGCGAAGCCCAGGTACGTGCCGCTTCAGCAAGCCTTGAAGGCGCTTTTTCCAAGGCTGTTGACGCTATCTATGGGCAACTATTGCAACTTCTTGCCCTGGTGGAGGCCGGGCTGGATTTCAGCGAGGAAGACCTCGGCACGGCCCACGACAGTGCTGTTCATCATGGCCTCGAAACCTTGCAGAAGCAGCTGCTTCACTTGCAACAGCAAGCCCGCCAAGGTGCCCGTCTCGCCCGGGGTGGTCGTGTCATTCTTGCCGGTCGTCCCAATGTTGGCAAATCCAGCCTGATGAATGCGTTGGCCCAACGGGATGCGGCCATTGTTACCCCGGTTCCCGGAACTACCCGTGACTTGCTGCGCGAGGAAATCCTGCTCGACGGCCTGCCCGTAGAACTCATTGATACGGCAGGTCTTCGGGAATCTCAGGATCTGGTTGAGGCAGAGGGCATTTCCCGGGCGCGGCAGATTTTGCAAAGTGCCCAGCTGATATTGCTGGTTGCCGACGCCCATGCTGGTTGGCAAGCCGAAGACCAGGTCATTCTCGAAGCTCTGCCATCCGTTCCCAGGTTGATTATCTGGAACAAGCAGGATCTGATAAGCAGCCTCCCCGAAGCACCCGCTCACGAAGCCTGTCTGGCCATTTCCGCGCTGGTCGGGAATGGTTTGGATGCTCTGAAAGCAGAAATCATGCTGCAGATGGGTATGGAAAACAGCGCCTGTGCGTTCAGTGCCCGGCAGCGCCACGTCGAGGCACTGGCCGACACGACAGAAAAAGTAGCAGATGCGCTACAGCTGCAAATAACCGCCGCCCCCCCGGAGCTCTTGGCGCAAACTTTGCGGGAAGCGGCCAATGCCTTGGCACAAATTACCGGAAAAATTGATGTAGAAGATATTCTCGGAGAGATTTTTTCACGCTTCTGTATCGGTAAATAAGCAGGAACATTCACCATATAAAATGGGCTGGATAATTATCCAGCCCATTTACGTTTTCAACGATTGTCGAAACATTATTCGACGCTGATTTTCCGCCTTTTAGCTGATTCCGCCTTGGGTAGGACCAGCTCCAGAACACCATCTTTATAAGCTGCCTTACTCTGGCTGGCATCTACATCAACAGGTAACTGTACCGTCCGTGAAAAATCGCCATAGCGGCGCTCACGATAAATATACTTGCCTTCTTCTTCCGCCTTGTTTTCTTCCTTGCTGCCGCTGATATATACCTGGTTACCATGAACCTGGACATCCAGCTTTTCCTTATCCATACCGGGTACTTCAGCGCGAATAACTATTTCGTTATCGCGATCCAGAACATCAATATGGGCAATATGTGCGCGTACTGAACCATTCTGATTACCGTTATTTACCGGACGAAAAACTCCGGGCAAGAGCGAATCAAAAAACTGCTCTACCGGATCCACAGAACGCACCGACTGTACCGAAGAATTTTTTTCATCAACCATGGAATAATCTCCTTAATTCATCCCGGTGACCCAATCACCATGTTCTGGTTAATGGGGCTGCTAAAAAACATTTTCAAGCCCTGAGAGAAATAATGTTGAAGAAATACTTCAGTACGGATAATTCCAGCCCTCCGGCTGATCCTTGAAACGACGGTGCACCCACCAGTATTGTTCCGGGGCCTTGCGAATAGCGGTTTCCAGCACGGTATTCATGGCTGTGGCATCTGCCACCGCTTCACCTGCAGGAAAATTTTCGGGCATGGGCACAAACTCCAGTCTAAAACCCTGACCACGGGGCAGACGATAGGCAAACAGACCGAATACCGGGCTCTGCCGACGCAGGGCCAGCCGCCCCAGCAAGGGGGTGGTACAGGCAGGGCGCCCAAAAAAAGGGGCATAGTCTCCTTCCCGGGGATCCACATTCTGATCCGGCAAAATACCCACCACCTGATGCTGCTGCAAAGTATGCAAAAGAGGACGAATGCCCTCTTCTTTGGGCGTCAAGCGCGCACCACTGCGCCCCCGACCTGCCGCCATCAATGCATTTAACGCCGGATTGCGGGTGTCCATATACAGCACCGTCACCGGCCAGCGATGACCAATATATTGCACGGCCGCTTCCCAGGCTCCGAGGTGGGCGGTAAACAAAATGACGCCGCGCCCTTCTGCCAGCGCAGCATCCACCAGCTCCACACCGCGCACCTCACGAATCAGCCCCAAAGCCCGGGGCAAAGGCCAGAACCACAGAGGTCCCAGTTCCAGAGCGGCCTGACCCAGTGCGCGAAAATGTCGGCGCTGCAAATCGTGACGTTGCACAGCAGAAAGATCGGGGAAAGCAATGGCCAGATTTGCGTCAACTACCTGGCGGGGTCGCTTCATAACCCGCCGGGCGAAATCACCGAGCGCAGAACCCAGCACCGCCCGCCATGAAGCTGGCAGGATTGCTGCTCCACGCAGTAAAGCGACAATAATCCACACCTGCGACTGCTGTCCGAAGCTTCCTTTGGATGATCCCGTCGATGATTGAGTCACCTGATTCCTGATTTGTTCAGCAAAGCGCACATCATAAACGCGAGACCGGTCTTTTGTCGCTGTCTTCCCCCCGCCTCCACCCTTCGTTATATTCGGGGTATGAAGATTTCCACCAACCGTGATCTGGTTATTCTGGGGGGGACTTTCGACCCCATCCACTACGGGCATCTGCGCGCCGTAGAGGAAGTCCGTCAGGCCCTCAAGACTGCCGAGGTGATGCTCATTCCCGCAGGTCATCCGCCCCACCGCAAAAGTCCCTGGGCTGCCGCCCAACATCGTCTGGCCATGGCCCGCATTGCCGTCGCCCACCACCCCCGTTTTACCGTCAGTGATCGGGAGGTGGGACGTGAGGGGCCGTCTTATACCGTGGACACCCTCTGCGCCCTGCGTCAGGAACGCCCGGATGCCTTGTTGGCCATGGTGATTGGCATGGATGCCTTTTTGCGTTTTGATACCTGGCGCGACTGGCAACAGATTCTGGAATTAACCCATCTTATCGTCACCGGACGACCGGGCTGGCCGGCTGCCGAACTCCCCGAAGCTTTACGACAAACTCTCTATCAACGGCGTTGTGACGACATTAACCAACTCCGCCAACAACCCGCCGGCTTCATTTTTTTTCAGACCATCACCGCTCTGGAGATTTCTGCGACCAGTATTCGCAGTCTGCTGGCCAACGGCCAAAGTCCGCGCTTCCTGTTACCCGACGAAGTATTGGATTATATTGAGAGCAAGGGGCTCTACCAAAGCCCGTAAATCGACACAAAGGATTATTGCACTTGGCGACAGCAGAAAATCTCCGCGACATTATTGTGACTGTTCTTGATGAACACAAAGCCCTCGATATCAAAGCCATCGACGTCCGTAAACAGACCGATATTACGGATTATCTGATTATTGCCTCTGGCACCTCCGACCGCCATCTCAAGGCCCTGGCTGATCATGTCATGGCCCGCATGCGCGATGAAGGCGTCCGGCCACTGGGAAAAGAAGGGCTCAGCGTGGGTGATTGGGCACTGGTGGATCTCGGCGATGTGGTGGTTCACGTCATGCGCCCTGAGGTGCGCGATTTTTATCAGCTCGAACGGCTCTGGGGAGAACTTCCCCAGATGCGTGGGCAAAACGAACGCCGCTGATTTTTGATGCGGCTCCGGATTCTTGCCATCGGCAACAAAATGCCGGCCTGGGTGGAAAGCGGTGTCGCTGAATATGCAGCCAGAATGCCGCCGCAGTGTCGCGTGGAATGGCGCGCTCTGCCAATGGCCAAAAGGGGGCGCAGTGGCGACCCGATCCGCTGGCGGCGTGAAGAAGGGGAGCGAATACGGAGTGCCACGCCTGCAGGGTCCGAGAAAGTCGCTCTGGAAGTGGGTGGCAAAGTTCTGAGCAGTGAGGCCTTGGCGCAGCGTATGGATGCCTGGTTTCTGGGTGGCCGCGACGTCACTTTCTGGATCGGCGGGCCGGATGGACTGGACCCCGAACTACAAGCCGACTGGCAGTGGTCACTGTCGGCATTAACCATGGCGCATCCTGTTGTGCGGGTAGTTTTAGCGGAACAGTTATATCGGGCCTGGAGCATTCAGGCCGGATTACCTTATCATCGTGGCGCAGAGGAGTGACGCTGACGTGAAGCAAATGTGGAGAAAACCGGGAGTCATCCGGATAAGTATTGCCCTGACCCTGAGTCTCGGACTAAGCGCCTGTGCGCAAATGGTCGAAGTCAGTCCCCAGCAGAGCAGTTCGGATGCCATTGCCGTACAGGCAGGGCGGGAGCACATTCTGGCCCTTTCACCGGCCGTTAATGATGCCCAGCTTGCACCGGCTAAAAGAGCATTGACAGCCGCTCAATCCGCGCAGTCCCGGGGCGATTATCTCCTGGCAGAGCGCGAAACCCTGCTGGCGAAAGTATTGCTGGATAATATTCAGGTTCGGCTCAAAAGCTCTCCGGGTAGCAGTCAGCGCCAGACCCTGCAGAGCCAGATCGCTAATCTGCAAAGCCAGATCGCCACAACCCACCAGCAAATAGATGCCACCAAGGCACAAATAGCCAAGGAGTCTCAATAATGCGCGCCCACGCTCTGATTGCTGCCGCCCTGTTGTTGTCATTTCCCGCGCTGGCCAGTGCCGATGTCGCAACCACCCGGATATTACAACAATCTCTGCAACGCCTGCAGAATGCCCAACGTAGTGGGCCTGCCATTCCCGCTGCCACCTTGTCGGGCTTGCAGGAATCCTTGCAAATGATGACCCGAGATCAGGTCAACCCGGCAATTTTTCAAGTTGACAAGGCCATTTTTGACGCCCGCATGGCCGGTCTGCAGGAACAACGCCAATCTATCCATCAGCAGACCAGCCTGAGTAAGCTACAACAACAGGTGCAGTCCCTGACCAGCCAGCATCAGGCCCTGCAGAACGAATATGCGCGACTCCGCCAGCAACTGGCCAGCAAAACCATGACCGGCGCGCAAACCCAACATTTGCAGGCAGAAATTCAACAACAAAAACAGATGCTACAGGCCGAAGAAAAGCATCTCGCCAACCTTGCCAAACAACCACCAAGTTCGCTAAACGGCTTATCCAGCAGTACCGCCATTACCAGCACCAGCACCACGAGCCTGCCTGCCTATGGCAAGGCTTTGACCGTATATGCCCAGGTGCAGGCCGCCAGCGATGGCGTGCACGTCTCCATGCCCGCCGATAGTCTTTTTGGCAGCGATAACCGCCTTAGTAGTGATGGTGAACAACGTTTGCAGGCTATTTCCCGTATTCTCAAACAAAGTAATGCCCATGAAATTCTGGTGCGGGTAGCGCCCCAGCCGCTGGGAGCCAATGCGGCCACCCAGCGCGCCGAAGCCATTTTGCGTAACTTGCGGCGCAATGGCGTCCCCGACCAGTCTCTGGCCCTGGCAACGGGTTCCGGCCTGACGGCTGGAACCGCCGAGCTGCTTCTGGTGAATGCTAGCCCCACTTCGTGAGCAAGCTGATTCTGGCATCGGCTTCTCCCCGGCGACTGGCCCTGCTCCGGCAACTGGGCTATGACCCGCAGGTGCAGGTTGCCGATGTCGATGAAACCCCGCAGGCCGGTGAATGCCCGGAACGTCTGGTGCAGCGTCTGGCACGCAGCAAAGCCACGGCCCTGGCAGGAAGTCATCCAGAAAATCTGATTCTTGCCGCCGATACGGTGGTTGCCCTGGCCGGACAAGCGTTTGGCAAGGCCCGCGACGCTGCCGAGGCCTATGCCATGTACGCGCAACTCGGTGGGAAAGACCATCAGGTCCATACGGCAGTTGCCCTGCTGCATGATGGACAGGTCTATGAACTTCTGCACAGCAGCACTGTGCGCCTGCGCAGCATGAGCCCCCAGGAAATGGCGGATTACTGGGCCAGCGGGGAACCCGCAGACAAGGCGGGGGCCTATGCCATACAGGGCTTGGGGGCGATTTTTGTCGAACATCTTCAGGGCTCGTTCAGTGGCGTCATGGGCTTGCCCCTTTTTGAAACGGCCCGGCTTTTATCTCAATGCGGCTTTCCGCCACCCGCATTTTCAGGATCCACATGAGCGAAGAACTTCTCATCAATGTCACCCCCCAGGAAATCCGCGTCGCACTGGTAGATAACGGCGTACTCCAGGAACTGCAGGTAGAACGCAGCGGCCATCGCGGGCTGGTCGGGAATATATACAAAGGCGTCGTGCGCCGGGTATTACCCGGCATGCAGGCTGCCTTTGTCGATGTCGGGCTGGATCGCACCGCCTTTTTGCATGCCGCCGACATTCAGGATGACAGCGAAGAACTGAACGGCGAAACCGACATTGAAACACGCCCCGGTCATCATGAAGTCCGCAATGTTTGTACCCTGTTGCACGAAGGTCAGGAAGTTCTGGTACAAGTCATCAAGGATCCGGTCGGCAGTAAGGGCGCGCGGCTGACCACGCGGATTACCTTGCCGGGAAGATACCTTGTCTACATGCCCTTTGTTCCCCGTATCGGGGTTTCCACCCGTATTGAGTCGCCGGAAGAACGATCCCGGCTCAAGGACGAACTCAAAGCCGCCATTCCGGGTGATGAAGCCGGTGGCTACATCATCCGCACCCTGGCAGAAGGTATTGAACATCAGGACTTTGTCGGGGACATTGATTTTCTGCGCCGCCTGTGGAGTTCGATCCGCCGTCAATTAGAAAACAGCAGTGCTCCCTGCCAGATTCACAGTGATTTGAATCTCGCCATGCGCATGATGCGTGATGTCATGTCGGACAACATCGAGCAGGTACGCATTGATTCCCGTGAGACTTATGAGGCGGCAGTGAGTTTTTGCCAGCGCGTCATTCCGGAAGTCGCAGACCGCATGGAGCACTATAGCGGTGAGCGTCCTCTCTTTGATCTCTACAATGTTGAAGATGAAATTGAAAGGGCCTTGCAAAGCCGGGTCACCCTCAAATCCGGCGCGTACCTGATCATTGATCAGACCGAGGCACTCACAACGGTAGATGTGAATACCGGAGGATTTGTCGGGCGTCGCAATCAGGAAGACACCATTTTCAAAACCAACCTGGAAGCTGCCGCCGCCATTGCCCGGCAAATGCGCCTGCGGAATATTGGCGGCATGATCATCATTGATTTCATTGATATGAATGATGAGGAGCACAAAAGACGGGTGCAGCGCGCCCTGGAAAAAGCCATTCAGAATGACCGTACCCGCTGCAATATTACCCAGATTTCAGCCTTAGGCCTGGTGGAAATGACCCGCAAACGCACCCGCGAAAGCCTCCGCCAAACCCTGTGCGAACCCTGCTCCTATTGTCATGGTCGTGGTTTTCTGAAAACAGCAGAAACCATCTGCTACGAAATCCTGCGAGAAATTGTCCGGGAAAGCCGGGCTTATCCTGCCGAGCGTTTCGTCGTATTGGCTTCGCCCATGGTTATGGAAAAACTGCTCGACGAAGAAAGCACCAGCCTTGCGGCGCTTGAAGAATTCATCGGTCGCCCCATCAAGGTCCAGGCGGAAGCCACCTATACCCAGGAGCAGTACGACATCATTTTGATGTGAATATTGATTCTGAGAACGACGGTTGGCCGGGAGGCTTTGCCGCGACGTTGTAGCAAAAAGTCTCCCGGCCAACCGTCGTTCTCAGCCCGCCCCTCAATCCGGATCTTGCGTGATAATCTGTGACCGCAGGCGGGCCACAATTTTCGGGCTTAATACGGCACTCAGGGCGGCGGGCCCCGGAAAGGGACCATGTGCTTCGCGAAAAGCGACAATAGCCGCAGCACGCTTTGCTCCCACGCCCTTCAAACAGCGCAACTGTTCGGTGCCAGCCTGATTGATATTCACTTGGGGTGGACAGTTTTTTCCTTTGCCCCAAGCCATGTTGACGCCCAGCAATGTTGTCAGGAGCAACACCGTAGCATAGCGCAACACTATCGGCATGGTAGCTTCAGCCCTGTAAGGCCGCCCGAATCTGATCAGCCATGACCGCCAGTTCCGCTTCCGGAGTATCCGTAGCATGGGCAAAATTCAGGTCTGGAATAGCATTCATGGGAATCAGATGGATATGGGTATGGGGAACTTCCAGTCCGGCAACCATCATCCCGACCCGCTTACATCCGGTGACTTTTTCCAGCGCCGGAACCACGCGTTTGGCAAAAGGTAATAATCCGGCGAGGGTCTGATCATCCAGGGTGAAAATATAATCATGCTCCTGTTTGGGAATAACCAGGGTATGTCCGGGACGGACCGGGCGAATATCCAGAAAGGCCAGATAATGTTCGTCTTCCAGCAGCTTCTGGGCAGGGATTTCGCCAGCGATAATGCGGGTAAATAAAGTGGTCATGCTTCCTCCTTCAATTGGGCCAAAACTAATTCTGCGGCATCCAGGGTGGCCTTGATTTCAGCATCACCATGCGCCGCAGAAACAAACCCAGCTTCGTAGGCACTGGGTGCCAGATAAACGCCTTGCGCCAACAGTCCATGAAAAAAGCGCGCATAGCGCTGGCTGTCGGCACGCATGACTGCATCAAAACCGCGTATCGGTTCGTCACTGAAAAACCAGCCAAACATGGCCGGAACCTGATTAATCTGTAACGGGATAGAGGCCGCCTTGGCGCGCTCCGCCAATCCATCGCACAATTTTCGGGTTTGCACGGCCAGCTTGTCATGAAATCCCGGCTCGCTCAGCAACTGCAGTGTCTTTAGGCCCGCCGCCAGCGCCACCGGATTCCCCGACAAGGTCCCCGCCTGATAAACCGGACCATTAGGGGCCAGATATTCCATGATTTCTTTGGGACCGCCCAGTGCTCCCACCGGCAATCCGCCGCCGATGATTTTCCCGAAAGTCGTCAAATCCGGGCGCACCCCATAAAGGCTCTGGGCACCTCCCAACGCCACCCGGAAACCGGTCATGACTTCATCAAAAATCAAAATCGTTTCATACTGGTCACAAAGCACCCGTAATCCTTCCAGAAAACCCGGCTCTGGAGGCACACAACCCATGTTCCCCGCTACCGGCTCAACAATGATGGTGGCCACATCAAAACCATATTGCTGCATCATTTGTTCTACCGCAGACAAATCGTTGTACGGGAGAACCAGGGTATCCTGACTGACTTCCCGGGGAATCCCGGCACTGGAGGGCTGCCCCAAGGTCAGGGCGCCGGAACCGGCTTTTACCAGCAAGCTGTCACTATGGCCGTGGTAATTCCCCTCAAACTTGATGATTTTATCGCGGCCGGTATAACCCCGGGCGAGGCGAATAGCCGACATCACCGCCTCAGTGCCACTAGAAGTCATGCGCAGCAACTCAATACTTGGGACCAGCCGGCAAACCATCTCGGCCATATCTACTTCAATAGCGGTGGGGGCACCAAAACCTAACCCCTTATCCACCTGGGCATGAACGGCGGCCCGAACCTCCGGATGATTATGACCGAGAATCATGGGTCCCCACGAGCCTACATAATCCAGATAGCGTTTGCCTTCCACATCCCAAAAATACGCACCTTCGGAATGGTCCATAAAAATGGGATCTCCGCCCACACCACGAAAAGCCCGTACCGGAGAATTCACGCCGCCGGGAATACACTGCTGGGCTGCCTTGAATAAGTCGTGAGAAGTCTGGGTCATCATTACTCCTTGGGAATATTCCTGGGATGATCAAATAATACCGTAAAGCGCCGGGCAGCCGCCTCCACCTGTTCCGAGGCAAACACTCCAGAAATCACCGCCAGGGCATCAGCACCAGCAGCTATCAGCGCCCCACCATTATCCTCGGTAATTCCGCCAATGGCGACCAGTGGAATATTCAGTTCCGCACGGGCAGTTCGCAAAACCTGCAGATCTACGCGGGGGGCCTGCGGCTTACTCGGTGAGGCAAAAAAAGCCCCAAAAGCCACATAATCCGCCCCATCCCTGACAGCTGCCCGGGCTTTATCCAGCGAAGCATAGCAGGATACGCCAATGCACAGATCACGACCAAAGGCCTGACGCAACTCGGCCAAAGGCGCATCTTCTGCACCGACATGCAGAGCCGGAGCCTGAACTGCTCTCACCAGATCGGGGTCATCATTCACCACAAACAGGGCGCCATATTGTGTACAAAGTTCACGCAAGGCACCCGCCTGCCGCCGTCGCCGCGCATGGTCCTGCCGGGGGTCACCCTTATCCCGATACTGCAGGATCCTTGCCCCACCCCGTAAAGCGGCTTCAGCTTTATCCAGAAAAACCGCTTCCGGCATCCACTGCGGATCGGTAATAACGTATAAACCGGCAATCGCTTTACGCGTTTTTGCACGCATTTCAATAACTGCTTTCAGGATAATAAAAACGGTTGGGGAAAAACTGGCCACTCCCCAAAGGATAGGCATGACGCAGCGCGGCATGGGTGAAAGCAAGGGCCGATTCTATGGCCTGCATCACTTCCAGGCCTTTGGCTAGGCCCGCAGCAACCGCTGAAGCCAGGGTACAGCCTGATCCATGATATTGATGAGGGAGGCGTTCCTGAATAAAAGTCTGCTGCAGAACGCCTCCCCGAAAAACCAGGTTTTCCAGCTTTGGGCCTTCGCCATGACCATCGGACAATAAAACCCATTGGGCACCCTGCGCATTGAGTAGGACAGCAGCTGCCCGCAAGTCTGCTGCACCCGTCAAAGCCAGCGCCTCAGGACCGTTGGGCGTGACAATGGTCACCTTGGGTAACAGTTCGGTGCATATGGCCTCCCGCAATCCCATACCAGCCAAAGAGGTTCCCCCACCAGCCGTCATGACCGGGTCCAGCACTACAGGTATGTGCGGGTAAGCATCGAGGAGTTCAACCACAGCTCTGACCATCTCAGCGGAACCCAACATCCCGATCTTGATCACCCGCACCGGAATATCATTCAGTATGACCCGAGCCTGCTGCAGGCATTCCACAGGATCCACCAGACTAAAGCGCTGCACATTGACTGAGTCCTGAACGGTCAGTGCGGTAATGGCGGTGCAGGCGTGGACGCCAAGACGGGCACAAGTTAACAGATCAGCCTGTATGCCTGCGCCAGCACTAGGGTCAGAACCGGCAATACTGAGCACAACGGGCGGAATTTCAGAGCGTTCGGGTAATAAAATGTTGTGCATGGACAAACCTCAAATCCGGCAGGAAAATTGCTTTCACTTGCCACGCAAATCCTATCCTAACGACATCATTCATGGAGGAAAACCACATGCGGCAATTGCCGGAGTTGAGTCTAGCAGAAAAACTGGTCCATACGGGATTTATTTTCCTGGTGGGGTTGGGCCTTTTGGTCGCAGAAGCCTATGTATACGTTACAGTAGGTGGTAATAATGGTCTCACAGTACATGCTGTTGCCGAACATTATTATGGCAATCGCAGTTCCAGCACGCTGCAAACCGTCCTGCCGCGCATGATGGATTATGCAGGCATGTCAGCAGCCGATAAACCGAAAATGGTTGCCGCCGTCAATCATTGGATTGCTTCGGGCGAAACCGAGGCAGATTACAATCAGGCCATCAAACCCTTGATCGCCGGAAACTGTTTGAAGTGTCACAGCGTTGCCATGACCAAGGTCCTCCATAATCCGCCTTTGGTGACTTACGGCGACGTCAAAACAGTAGCCAAGGTCGATACGGGCATGAGCCTCAGTACCATGCTGCTGAACGGCATGATTCACCTGACCATGCTCGGCGTCATTTTTTGGGTGGCTGGCTGGATATTCAGCAAATCGCGCTTCCCCAACAGCATCAAATACCCACTGATTATAATACCTTTTATTGCCATGCTCGTGGATTTCAGTGGCTGGTTCCTGACCCATCAGAATCCGGCTTTCGTCTGGCTGGTACTGATTGGTGGAGCACTGTCCTGTCCCATTGCCTTGCTGGAAATGCTCCTGAGCCTGATCCAGATGTGGTTTGTGAAACCGCGACTTCAAGCTGCCTGATCAAATTGCATCCCCCCAGAAATGTCAGCCCCCGCATGGGGGCTTTTTCGTCAAAGCATCCGGTATTTTCTGTGGATAACTTTGTGGATATATACCGCAGAACCCAGAATTTTAAGCTTTGTTCCATTACTGAAACAGGTTTTACCTATTTTGTAACTTTATTTTTCTTTAAAAACCAATAAATTAAAAAACATACCGAAAGCATGTTAAGAACAAAGTGCCATAAGCTCCTTATAAACACTTTGTGGAAAACTTATTCATCCCACTACGGTTTCAGGGTACCCGCACAGAATTCAAACGCCTTGCGCAGAGCCGGTTTTCCGAGCCTTCCCTGCAACCCGGGCAAACAGCCGATCATAAAGAGCAATGGGTAAATGCCGCAAAATCATTCCCACTATCCCCATCTGCCAGGGCACAACCAGCCAGGCCTGACCACGGTCGATGGCCTTACGCATCCTCCGCGCCGCCCTCTCCGGAGCCATTAGCCAGGGCATGGGATAGTGATTAGCGGCCGTCATCGGGGTGGCAATGTAACCTGGAGCAATACAACAGACGCGGATACCCTGAACCTTCAATTCCAGTCGCAGACTTTCCAGATAGGCAATCACCCCCGCCTTAGATGCACAATAGGCAGCCGCTCCAGGCAGGCCGCGAAACCCGGCGACACTGGCAATACCGGCAATGCGCCCTCCCTGCGCCATATAAGGCAGGAAAGCCGTACAGGTGTTATCCATACCGAGCAAATTGGTGGTGATGATTTCGGCAAAAACCGGACGATCATCCCGCTCCCTAGCCAGAGTCCCATGACTGATTCCCGCATTGGCAATTAACACCGTAATTTCACCAAATTCATCCGAAAAATTGAGCGCCGCCGCATCCAGAGTTGATGCATCGCCCACGTCAGCCATCAGCACCCGCACAATAGCGCCTCGGGAACACGCCAGAATCGCTGTAGCTTCGAGGCTCTGCAGATTGCGCCCCAGGAGTAACAGCGGTCGGTCCGTTTCTGCATAAGCCAGCGCCAAAGCCTGTCCGATCCCACTGCCCGCTCCGGTAATGACGACAGGTCCCTTCGACATAAAAATCTTCCTTTTTAAGATCAGCGAGATACCACAGTTAATGGATTATCCTGTTTCACATCTAAAACAGGTCATAAATTATTACAATAAACATCATAAAAAATTATTTTTATTTCTTTTAATTAGTTAATTATTTATAAAATTTAAAAAACAAAATAAATAAATAAATCATTAAAAAACATGGTGATAAACTATTAATATTAGACTCTATAGGGATAAATAAAAAAATTTACTCCTGTTCAGTTAACAAATCCCGGCTGACCAGACTATATACTGGCGCAGATCGTGTCACTTGGCTATACTGCAGCGACTGATTGTCGTGTCTAAACATCACGATTTTACCGCCAAGCACTCGACCAGGTTACGTATGAGCCGTGATTCAAACTTATCTGCGCTGCACAATGGCGATGCCCTCTGGGAAGCGCTCTGCATACAGCTGCAGGAACAGACAACACCTCAGCAGTTCAACACCTGGCTTCGCCCTCTGCGTGGCGAGCTACATGGTAACGAATTTCATCTGTTTGCCCCCAACCCTTTTGTTATGCAGTGGGTCAGGGAACGGCTGATAGATTTGCTGGAAGCCGTTCTCGCCGAGCTGGCTCCCGGGATGCTGCTCCGCTTCAATCTGGATACATCGGCGGCGGCTCCTGCACCGGAGCCCCAAAGCAGCGCTGCGCCCGGCCCGGTCAGTACAGATCCGCGCAACGGCAATCGCCTCAATCCAGGCTTTTCCTTTCAATCCTACGTGGAGGGCAAGTCCAACCAGCTCGCCGTAGCGGCAGCGCGACAAGTTTCCGAGCATCCGGGTAAATCTTACAATCCCCTGTACATATATGGGGGCGTCGGTCTTGGTAAAACCCATCTCATGCAAGCCGTTGGCAATGCCATTCTCCAGCGCAACGCAAACGCCAAGGTGCTTTATGTCAGCGCCGAAGGTTTCATCATGGACATGGTGCGTTCTCTGCAACATAACACCATCAACGATTTCAAGCAGCGTTATCGCAAACTCGATGCCCTACTTATTGATGATATTCAGTTTTTTGCTGGCAAGGATCGCACCCAGGAAGAATTTTTTCATACTTTCAACGCACTGTTTGATGGTGGCCGACAAATCATCATCACCTGTGATCGCTATCCCAAGGAAGTCGAACATCTCGAAGAAAGACTCCAGTCACGTTTCGGTTGGGGACTCACTGTCGCCATTCAACCGCATGATCTGGAAACCCGCATGGCTATTGTTCTGTGCAAGGCCGAAGAAATTGGCATAGAACTACCCGAAGAAGTAGCTTTTTTCATCGCTGAAAAAATCCGCTCCCATGTTCGTGAGCTGGAAGGCGCATTACGGCGGGTCGTCGCCCACGTCAACTTTACCCATAAGCCGTACAATCTGGACACCGCCAGAGAAGCCTTGCGGGATCTCATTGACGTCCAGAAACGCATGGTCAGCCTGGAAAACATTCAGAAAGTCGTTGCCGAATATTTTCATATACGTGGCTCTGACATGCAGTCCAAGCGGCGCAGCCGTAATATTGCCAGACCCCGACAAGTCGCCATGGCGCTCACCAAAGAGCTCACCAATCACAGCCTGCCGGAAATCGGTGAGGCCTTTGGTGGTCGCGATCATACCACCGTACTACATGCCTGCCGACAAATTGAGAAACTTCGTCAGGAAGACTCTCAAATCAATGAAGATTATAATAATTTACTACGGATACTGGGCGCATGACCGGATTAAGGAACAAGCTGTGGAAAAGTCCATGGAAAAGTACGGTGCTGAGCATGTATGAAAACAACCGGTCATTTTTATCCCCGATCATACCCGCTTATCCACAGCTTGCCGGCGCTTTTTATCATGCAATCAAAATATGCCTAACAAGGACTTATATAGGTTTCCCACAGGCCTTCAGGCCCTTAATAATAATAATAGTTAAAAAGAAGAATATAATTTATTTAATTAACACCATAAGGAGCATTTCCTGATGAAACTCACCATGGATCGTGAAGACATACTGCCCATTTTGGCAAATATGGCGAATATTGCTGATCGTAGACCCATCCAACCCATTCTTGCCCATGTGCTGATTGAAGCTAGCGGACAGCATTGCCGTTTCATCGCTACAGATCAGGAAGTGCAGCTCACTGTAGACAAAGATCATCCCGTAGATACTCCCGGAAGTTGTGCTGTACCTGCCCGTAAACTGTATGATATTTGTCGGGCTTTACCAGAACACTCCCCTCTGGAATTGCATAAGGATGGCGAAAAACTGTTGCTGAAGGCCGCAAAAAGTCGCTTTACCCTGCATGTACTACCCGCAGAACAATTCCCCTATCTCAATATTCACAGCAGCCGTTGCCAGGGCAACTGCGAAGCCACTTTATTTCGGGAGGCGCTGTCCGTAACTGCCAACACCATGGCACAGAACGACGCGCGCATCTTTCTCAATGGCGTTCTCCTCGAAGTACAAGGTCAGGAAATGCGCCTGGTAGCCACAGATGGTCATCGCCTTTCCATGATGACTTTGCCATTTGCCAATAGTCTGGAAGCAGAAAGTTTCCAATGCATTCTTCCACGCAAGGCTGTCATGGAATTACTGCGTATTGTCAACGGTGGTAATATTCATCTCTCACTTTCTGATACCAGTTTTGTACTGGATGATGGTTATCAGCAATTTGCCTGTAAACTCATTGATGCCAAATATCCTGATTATCGGCGGGTTATTCCGCAGGGACATCCTTTTTTTGCCATACTCGATCGCCAAAGCTTCAAAAGCGCCTTGCAACAAAGTGAAGTACTGGTCAGTGATCGTAATCCCACCACCCAGGTCCATCTGGGCAAAAATCTGATGACCTTGAGCAGTCGTAACGAAGAGCAGGAAGAAGGAGAAATAGAACTTTCTATAGAATATCAAAATGATGAAATGAACATTGCCTTCAACAGTCGCTATCTCACCGATAGCATCCAGATCTTTTCTCAGGAAAATATTCGCATGCGCATCAAGGACGGCAACAGTGCAGCTGTTTTCACACCGCCGGACTCGGATAATCCGGTTTACATTTTGATGCCGGTGCGGCTCTGATCCCGTCCTGAAAAATCCTGCCTGATGACCCTGGAGACTTTGCAAATTCAGTCGTTGCGTTGTATTCAGAATTTACAACTTTCTACCCATGCCCGGTGGAACTGGTTGATTGGTGCCAACGGTGCAGGAAAAAGTACGATCCTTGAAGCCCTTCACATTCTGGGCACCGGACAAACCTGGCGGCATGGACCGCGCCACGTTCTGCGTGAAGGCGATTCGGAATACCTGCTCAGTGCGCGAATGCCGGATCATTTTCTGGCGTTGCGCAGACGTGGCGAAGAGCGTGAAATACGTTATGATGGGGAGTCTATCCATTCAGCATGGGAATTGCTGGATATCCTGCCTCTGCAAAGCCTACATGATGATAACAGTCATTTTGTTGCTGGCACGGCGGATGATCGGCGACGGATCATGGATTGGGGAATTTATTATGTGGATACATACTACGGCACGGTCTTTCGGGAATATCGTCGCGCTCTGGCACAGCGTAATGCCTGGCTGAAAAACCCCCAAGGCAAAAGTCCCTGGGATTCGGCATTGGCTCTGGCCGGAGAGGGTATCCAGCAACGCCGTCAGGATTATCTGACACGCATAGAGCCTTATTTGCAAAAACTCTGGACCCGTTGGTCTGGCGCTGCAGATAGGTTGAGTTTGCATCTGCAGAGTGGCTGGAAAGAAGGTTTAACCTTACAGGAAAGTTTGCAGCGCGATCTGGGACAGGATCGGGAAATGGGATATACCCATAGTGGACCACACCGGGCCAATCTGGTTTTTCGGATTCGCCAGAAAATGGCCCTGGATATTCTTTCCCGTGGTCAGTTGCGCGTATTGGGTCTTGCTTATCGCATTGCGCAGTTGCTCCTGCTCAGGGAATCCGGTTTTGCTTTACCGACCCTATTGATTGATGATTTTGCGGCAGAACTGGATGAATCCGCCAGAAACTGGTGGATTGAACAACTGGACGTGCTGAATGTACAGATTTTTGCTGCGGTGACTGCAGCCGGACAAATACCGGCAGGTGTTCAAGGCAGTCATTTTTATCTGGCTCAGGGCCAGCTTGAAAAGGAAATAGTAATATGACGGAAAAGTACGATTCTTCCAGTATCCAGGTGTTGAAAGGGCTGGAAGCAGTACGAAAACGCCCGGGCATGTACATCGGCGACACCGATGATGGCAGTGGCTTACATCATATGGTTTTTGAGGTGGTTGATAATGCCATTGATGAAGCGCTGGGTGGGCATTGCGATACCATTGTGGTCATTATTCATGACGATGGTTCGGTCAGTGTCAGTGATAATGGACGGGGTATTCCGGTAGATATTCATGCCGAAGAAGGGCGTTCCGCCGCTGAAGTCATCATGACCATCCTGCATGCTGGTGGCAAGTTTGACGATAACTCCTACAAAGTCTCGGGTGGATTGCACGGTGTCGGCGTTTCTGTAGTGAATGCCCTGTCCATTTCCCTGCAGCTGCGCATTTACCGGGATGGATTTGTCTGGACCCAGTCTTATGCGGATGGCGCCCCTCTGGCTCCCATCGCCCGTGGTGAAGCGTCGAGCAGACATGGTTCCCTCATTCGTTTCAAACCTTCTCCGGAGGTTTTTGCCGACACCCTGTTCCACTTCGAAATTCTCGCAAAGCGCCTGCGCGAACTGGCTTTTCTAAATTCCGGAGTACACATTACGCTTCTGGATGAACGGGTGAATCGGGAAGAAATTTTCCATTACCACGGCGGCATTCGCGCCTTTGTGGAACATCTTAACCGCAGCAAAACTGCCATTCATCCGCATGTCATCACCCTTGCCGGCGAACGCGACGGGATTGTTGTAGAAGCGGCACTGCAGTGGAATGAAGGCTATAACGAAACCGTGCTGTGCTATACCAACAATATTCCCCAGAATGATGGCGGAACCCACCTAGCCGGTTTTCGTGCCGCACTGACTCGTACCCTCAATCAGTACATGGAAAGAGAAGGAACCCTGGCCAAAGCCAAGGTTTCCGTCACTGGTGATGATGCTCGCGAAGGACTGACGGCGGTACTTTCCGTAAAAGTGCCAGATCCCAAGTTCTCCTCACAAACCAAGGACAAACTGGTTTCCAGTGAAGTAAAACCGGTGGTCGAATCTTCCATGGCCGAGGCCCTCACCATTTTTCTGGATGAACATCCCAAGGAAGCCCAGGCTATTGCCGCAAAAATTGTCGACGCTGCCCGGGCTCGCGAAGCCGCCCGCAAGGCGCGTGAATTGACGCGCCGCAAAGGCGCTCTGGATATTGCCAACCTTCCGGGCAAACTGGCGGATTGTCAGGAAAAAGATCCCAGTCTTTGCGAAATTTATCTGGTGGAAGGAGATTCGGCAGGCGGTTCTGCAAAACAGGGCCGGGATCGTCGTCATCAGGCCATTTTGCCTCTCAAAGGAAAAATTCTGAACGTCGAACGGGCACGTTTCGATAAAATGCTGTCTTCGGATGAAATCGGCACCCTCATCACCGCTCTGGGCACCGGTATCGGCAAGGAAGATTTTAATCTGGCCAAGTTACGTTATCACCGCGTGATCATCATGACCGATGCGGATGTAGACGGTAGTCATATTCGTACCTTGCTGCTGACATTTTTTTACCGGCAAATGCCGGATCTGGTGGAACGTGGTCATATATATATTGCCCAGCCACCTTTGTATAAGGTTAAAAAAGGCAAAGACGAACGCTATATCAAGGACGATACGGAACTGGCCGCTTATCTGCGCGAGATCGCCATGCATGGCGCTGAATTTCATCTTTCCGCAAATAGTGAAGCCGTCAGTGTGGATCAGCTTGCTGGCATGATGCGGCAATACCAGAATATTGAAGCCCTGGTGCAGCGTCTGGAAAGACGTTATCCCGCCACGCTGCTCTGGGCGCTGGCAACCCTGCCGCCCATTGCTGCAGAAACCGCCCGTAATGATGACTGGGACCAGTTTGCGGAAGGGCTACGAACTGCCCTGAGCGCAACAGCTTTACCCGCAGAACACTATCAAGTCGAGAAAATCGGCGAAGCGGACGGATTACGCCTGGTGGTCCGGCGTGAACATCATGGCAGTCAGGAAGTCCGCTTTTTTGACCAGGATTTTTTCGCGGGCGGTGAATACCGGCATCTGGCGGAATATGCCAAAAATATTGAAGGCAACATGCATCCTGGCGCAGTAATCAAAAGGGGTGAGAAAAATCGCGTGGTTCAACGTTTCCGGGAGGCGATGGACTGGCTTTTGGCAGATGCCCGGAAGGGCGTGGAAATTCAGCGTTATAAAGGTCTTGGTGAGATGAATCCGGAGCAGCTCTGGGAAACCACCATGAATGCGGAAAACCGAAGATTGGTTCGGGTTGACGTAGAAGATGCCATCGCCGCTGATGAAGTGTTTTCCATGTTGATGGGTGATGCGGTAGAACCGCGTCGGCGTTTCATTGAAGAAAACGCCCGCTTTGTATCGCGACTGGATATTTAGCCCGTAAACCAGTTTTTTCAGGCAGCAACATCCTGATCAAAACGTAACGTGATGGGCCAATGGATAATTTCCATCTGGCCATCCATGTGTTCCACCAGCGCCGTACAGCTTTCTACCCAATCGCCATCATTGTAGTAAAGTATTCCATCAATGCTTTTTTGTTCAGCATGATGAATATGGCCACAAATAACCCCGGCATAACCCCGCCGGGCGGTTTCTTCGGCAAGCAGATGTTCGTAGTCGTTGATAAATTGCACGGCCTTTTTGACCCGGTATTTGATGTAGGCGCTCAGGGACCAGTGCCGGCGTAGGCCCAGACGACGGAAGGCGGATTGCAGCAGGCGATTGAGCCAGAGTAACAGGGTATAACCATGATCACCCAGATGAATCAGCCAGGTAGCATAACGCATGGCCGCATCAAATTGATCGCCATGAATGACCCAGAGTTTTTTTCCATCGGCGGTTTCATGAACGGTCTCACTGAGAATGGCAATATCGCCCAGGGAAATGCTCTCATCATCCTGACCCTGAACATAATCAGAGAGCAGCTCATAGACGGGATCATGATTTCCGCGAATATAGCGGACCACGACACCCGAACGCGCCAGACGCAGGATTTTCTGGACGACAGTATTGTGGCTGCGCGGCCAATACCAGCGTATCTTGAGTCGCCATAAATCAATGATGTCGCCGACCAGATATAATTGCTGGCAGGAATTGTGGCGCAGGAAGTCGAGCAGACTTTCTGCCTGACAGCCTCGGGTCCCGAGGTGGACATCGGACAGGAAAATACTGCGGTAATGGGGCATAGTTTCGTCCTGAAAACGTGACATACGTCTATAATGCCAGCAAAATGTGACAGTTTGATGAAAGTGGATGGCGTGTATGCCTCTGCGCGAATGGGGAGAGACGGGTGCTGAATTTAGTTGGTTTTGAATATAAAGAACTTTTTACAGATGAGGGCATTGCGCGCCTGGATCAGGAATTTTTCGCAAGTCTGAATCAATCAGATAGTGCCCTTGCTGAAGCCCTGCATGATTACCGTGCTCAGGGTTTGCTTCCAGCGAGTAAGGAACAAAGCGAATTTCTGCTGCGCCTGGCGCCCCATGTAGAACAGTTTATTACCCGCTTATTTGGCCTGGAAACAGAAGTATCTGAATTACAGACACAAACCCGTAGCCATGATGTGGTCATGGAATTCAAAAAGCATTTTGTGTTGCGTCGCGCCCGGCGTTATCGCGGAGAATTTCCGGAAACTTTTGCAGACATTGATCAATGGCTGGATACCCAGATCCACCAACGCGCCTGGCCCGATACGGATCGTGAGTGGGCGATTTCCCGGCTCGGTGAAGATTGGCTCAAAGATGAAAATAGTCATGCTGAGGAGATTCAGCGCCTGACCCAATGGTGTGCCCTCATTCTTCAGGATCCCCAGGCAGCTCTGGCGGTTACGGGGTGGTCGAGCTTCCGTTTGCCCCAGCGCGTAGATCATGAGGCCCTCGTGCCGCTCAAAAAACTGGATCAGGTGCCCGGTACACCATTTGTGGCACCCGATGGCACCCTGCGTCGCCGCGACAGCTTTCATCTGACGGATTTGCGCATGGACCCGCGCAGCGTGCAGAGTGAAGTCCATTATTGTCTTTATTGTCATGATCATGATGGCGATTTTTGCTCCAGAGGATTCCCCGAGAAAAAAGGCGTGCCGGAACTGGGCCTGAAGGTTGATCCTCTGGGCGTGACCCTGACCGGCTGCCCCCTCGAAGAAAAAATTTCGGAAATGCAGATTCTGAAAAGGGACGGACTGAATCTGGCTGCATTAGCCATGGCCATGGTCGATAATCCCATGGTTCCGGCAACCGGCCATCGCATCTGCAATGACTGCATGAAAGCTTGTGTGTACCAGAAGCAGGACCCGGTGAACATTCCTCAGGTTGAAACCCGCATTTTGACGGATGTCCTCAACCTTCCCTGGGGAATTGAGCTGTATGATTTGCTGACACGCTGGAATCCCTTGCGCGCCGTTCAGTTTGCGGCGCAACCGTATAATGGGCGCAAGGTACTGGTGGCAGGCATGGGGCCGGCGGGGTTCACCATGGCCCAACATCTGCTGCAGGAAGGTTGTGCGGTAGTGGGTATTGATGGACTGAAAATCGAACCGTTGCCGGAAGCCTGGCTGACCGCGCCGATTCGTGACTGGAGCACCTTGCAGGAAGACCTGGACGAGCGGATTCTGCTGGGTTTTGGCGGGGTGGCGGAATACGGTATCACCGTGCGTTGGGACAAGAACTTTCTCAAACTTATTTACCTGACTTTAGCCCGGCGTCCCGGCTTTCAGATTTTTGGGGGTGTGCGTTTGGGTGGCACCATCACCCTGGAAGATGCTTGGTCTCTGGGGTTTGATCATGTCTGTATTGCCACGGGTGCGGGTTTGCCCAGAGTGGTTCCCATGGGCGAAAGTCTGGCGCGGGGCATGCGTCAGGCCAGTGATTTTCTCATGGCCCTGCAGCTGACCGGTGCCGGGAAAAAGAGCAGTCTCGCCAATTTGCAGGTACGTTTGCCCGCAGTGGTCATTGGTGGTGGTCTCACAGCGGTGGATACTGCCACCGAAGTACAGGCCTACTACATTCGTCAGGTTGAAAAAGTCCTTGAGCGTTATGAGCAGATGTCCGAGCGCGTCGGGGAAGAAAAAATGCGTGCCGGACTTTCTGCCGAAGACACGGAAATTCTCGAAGAATTTCTTGCCCACGGGCGCGCGGTTCGCCAGGAGCGGGAACGCGCACAGGAAACCGGAGAATTCCCGAATTTTGTTCCCCTGATTCAAGCCTGGGGTGGGGTCACGTTGGCCTATCGCAAGGGTATGCGGCAATCCCCGGCTTATACGCGCAACCATGAAGAATTGATCAAGGCCATGGAAGAGGGCCTGTATTACGCAGAGGGTCTGGACCCCCTGCGCGCTGAACTGGATTCCTATGGACACATTGCCCACATGGTATTTCGGCAGATGCGCGAAGCCGAAGGCCGTTGGCTAACCAGTGATCAAGAGTTGCGTTTACCTGCGCGTGCGGTGTTTATTGCGGCGGGAACCGTGCCGAATACCATATATGAAAGGGAGTATCCCGGCACCCTGCTGCTGGATGGGGATCATTTTCAGACCCACGTCGCCCACGGCAAGAGTGCTCTCCAGGCGGTGCAGGTAGCTGAACACTGTAAGGCACCGGAAGCCGGTCCGTTTACTTCCTATACAGATGAGCAAGCGCATCGCGTCAGCTTCATTGGTGATACGCATCCGGTGTTCCATGGCAGCGTGGTCAAAGCCATTGCCTCGGCCAAAGCCAGTTATCCGCAGGTTATGCACAGTCTTACCGCCCTCGCTCCGGTAGCCCAACATAAGCTGCAGGACTTTCAGGAAAACTTGCGGGATTTGCTGACCATGCGGGTGCTGCGCGTGGACCGTAGTAATCCGGCGGTAACCGAAATGTGGATTAAAGCCCCTCTGGCCGCCCGCAATTTCCGGCCTGGCCAGTTTTTCCGACTGCAGACTTTTGAAAGCCATAGTCCGGTTGTGAATAATACCCGCTTGCAGATTCCGGTTCTGACCGTCAGTGGTGCCGGCGTCGAAGATGATGCGGTGCGTCTGATGGTACTGCAATGGGGAACCGGGCCGCGTCTGGTAGGGAGCCTGGAACCCGGTGATCCCTTGATATTAATGGGTCCCACTGGAGCACCGACAGATATTCCCCAGAATAAAACCATTCTGGTGGTGGCAGGCCGCTGGGGCGCTGCTGTCATGCTGGATATCGGTCCGGCGCTGCGTGCTGCGGGTAATCGGGTTTTGTATGTCGCCGCCCTGGGTAAAGCCAGCGAACTGGATAACCAAGCGGAACTTGAAGAAGCGGCTGATCAGATTATCTGGTGCACGGGGAGTGGCCCGCTGATCACAACGCATCGTCCTCAGGACTTGAGTGTCGAAGCCAGTGATATGGTGGAGTTGTTACGTGCTTACGGAGCCGCTGAACTTCCCAGTCAGAGTACAGTGCCGGGTGCGGTAACCTTGGATCAGGTCGATCGCTTGATGGTCATGGGTTCTACCGGATTATTAAAAGGCTTTCAGCAGGCTCTGAAAGCATCTCTCAGCGGTTATTTCCGCAGTGATCTGGAAGCGGTAGCCACGGTAGGAAGCCCGATGCAGTGTATGCTCAAAGGCGTCTGCGCCCAGTGTTTGCAGTGGCAGATTGATCCCGAAACCGGCAAACGGACCAAAGCGGTATTTTCCTGCGCCGGCCAGGACCAGCCCCTGGCATGGGTAGATCTGGACAATCTAACGGCACGTCAGAGTCAGAATCGCTTATTGGAAAGAATATCCAGTCAGTGGCTGGATCATTTGCGCGCTTAGAATAATTAACCTAAAAACGGCAGTTGCCGTGGGGGCTTTGCAGCGACTTTTGTTCTGAGCCGTTGTTGTTCTTGGCGAAATCCAGCGCCCGTCAGGAGATCTGTCTGAGCCCGCAGGGCGAGTTCTCTCCTGACAGCAGGATGAGCCTTAGAACAACAGGCAAGGAACAATGGAGCAAAAAGCCCCCACGGCAACTGCCGTTTTTAGGATTAAGCTAATAACAACTGAAAGCGGCAGTTAGCCTGGAGGGTGTTTTGTAGTGACTTTAACCCGAGCCGCTTTTAAGTTAAAAAAATCGGGAACTCAGCAAAACTACAATTAATAAGACATGCTGTCATGGTAAGGACCATATACTTCGCCGCTGGGTTTACCGGGAAGAATCAGCATGATCAGCAAGGCTATGGCGCCTACATACGGAACCAGATTGATGAGTATCCACCAGCCGGACATGCCAATATCATGTAATCTCCGAATTTGCGTACCCAGTGAAGGCAGCAATAAAGCCAGGTAATAAATCCCGATGATTGCCAGTGCGAGATCTATATTTTTGTTCGCTGATAGGATGAGTACAATAAATGAGAGTGCCAGGGCTATCAGGAAATTCATCAAGGCAAACCACCAAAATTCGGCACGAGCCATTCGCCCATGAAACTGAAAATAATTGTTTTTGACCACATTGAGATAAGCATTGACCATCTGCATGCACTATTCTCCCTTACTCTGTTGGTTTAATTGAAAAAAACTTAATGCTGATCAGGAAACAGGATGTTCAGCTCCAGCACTTCAAAGTCGCCTTTACGTTCCATACTGACCTTGATGTTGTTTTTATCCACGGGAATATACTTGGCAATAACCGTCAGTAATTCTTCTTGCAGGGCAGGCAAATAATCAGGTCCCCCTTCCTCCCTTTCATGGGCAAGAATGAGTTTTAAACGGTCTTTGGCCACATTGGCCGTTTTTTTCCGGGAACCGAGAATATAATCTAATATGGACATATCAGCCTCCAAAAAGCTTTTTGAAAAAACCCACTTTCGGAGCCTGAATAAATCGGAGGGGTTTTTCTTCGCCCAGGAAGCGGGCCACTACATCCTTATAGGCTTCAGCCACATCGGAGTTTCCCATGTGCACGGCGGGAATACCCTGGTTGGAAGCCTGCAGCACCACTTCTGACTCGGGAATGACACCCAGCAGTGGGGTCCTTAATAATTCATTGACGTCTTCCAGGGAAAGCATTTCACCGTCTTCCACTCGCTTGGCGGAATAACGAGTCAGCAACAAATGTTCCTTGACAGGTTCTTCTCCCTGTTCGGCTCGACGTGAGCGTGCAGCAAGAATCCCCAGAATCCGATCGGAGTCGCGTACTGAAGAAACTTCCGGGTTGGTGACGATAATCGCCTCATCCGCATGATACAAGGCCATGAGCGCTCCTGATTCAATGCCCGCCGGCGAATCGCAGACAATATAATCAAAGTCTTTGCGCAGTTCGTCCATAACCGTGGTAACCCCTTCAACGGTCAAGGCATCTTTATCGCGGGTTTGTGATGTGGGGAGCACATACAGGTTTTCGCAGTGTTTGTCCTTGATCAGGGCCTGCTGGAGCTTTGCCTCACCTTGAATGACATTGATGAGATCGTAAACCACTCGGCGCTCGCAACCCATAATGAGATCCAGATTGCGTAAGCCCACGTCAAAATCTATGACGACCGTTTTATACCCGCGCAGCGCGAGGCCGCTGGCAAAAGCTGCGCTGGTAGTGGTTTTACCGACGCCACCT
Organism: Acidithiobacillus concretivorus; assembly: GCF_018853445.1. Lineage (GTDB taxonomy): Bacteria > Pseudomonadota > Gammaproteobacteria > Acidithiobacillales > Acidithiobacillaceae > Acidithiobacillus > Acidithiobacillus concretivorus. The sequence continues at coordinate 2,185 of NZ_JABELD010000049.1, read as the reverse complement.
TTTCCTGAAGTAATGACGATTATTTTGGCCACGTTTCTTGTCTCCGGATCATTATGAATTTAAGGGGGTGATATGCAGTTGCTCGTCCCGGCTGTAAACCTGCGCAGGTTTTCCCCAAAGAGGGTGGTCCGGTTCGAGAGTTCGATATAACCCTGCGATGGATACTAGTTCTGCCTCCAGCGCCATGCAAAATATACGGGCATTTTCATCTCCGTTAACTCCGGCCAAAGCACGGCCGCGCAACGGTCCGTAAACATGAATGTTGCGGTCAGCGATGATTTCGGCACCGGCATTGACCGTTGCCATACAAACCAGATCGCCATTACGCGCGTAATTTCGTTGTCCGCTGCGAACCGGGTGTTCAATCAGCAGACCAGCAGATGGTGCTGAACTGGGAGCAGGAGACGGTTGGCTTATGGTTACTTCGGGGTTTGCCGGAGCGCGCTGGGCTTGTCCACGCAATACCGGAAGATGAAGGGATGCGGCCAGCAACTGATGGGCTGTTGCGGCATTGCGTATGCCTACGGGCATCCAGCCTGCGGTTCTTAATGCCTGGATGATTTTTTCGAGAGCCAGTGGGGCTTCTTCAGGAATGCCGCTAAGATCCAAGACCAGCGGTGATTCCCGATGGAATGCCGCAGCAGCAGGATGACGGCGGTGTTCTTCATCTATGCGCGTCTTAAGTAAGACCGGGTCATTACTTTCCAGCTGTAAAACAGAAAGCGTAAAGACGCTCCCACTCAAGCGCAGAGGAGAAAACTCCGGAGAGCCCGCTTCGATTTTTTTAGCAGACATGTTTCACGTGAAACATTTCATGATCTCCATTTATGCCTCTTTCAGGAGTGGACGCTTATCGGTTTTGCCGTTCCAGGTTTCTGCATCGGGTAGAGCGCTTTTCTTGCGCAAAATGACAGGCCATTTTTTGGTGAGTTCAGCATTGATGGCGGTGAAGTCGCGCTGGTCTTCCGGCACCTCGTCTTCGGCAAAAATGGCATCTGCCGGGCATTCGGGAATACAGGCGGCACAGTCAATACATTCGTCAGGATCAATAACCAGAAAATTGGGGCCTTCATGAAAGCATTCTACGGGACAAACCTCTGCACAATCGGTGTACTTGCACTGGATACAGTTTTCGGTAACGACGTAAGTCATGGGTTGTCTACTTTTTTACTGGCGCGCTTGCGTGGTGCGGGCGCGGGTTTGTCGACGGTAGTTGTTGAGGTCTTGGCGGGTTTTTTGGCCGTGGTTTTTTTTGCAGAAGCTGTTTTCGTGGTCTTTTTCGCGGTCTTGCTGGTGGCTTTGCGCGCTGGAGTTTTGGCAGGAGCGACACGCTTTTCCCGGGGGGGCGGCGGCGTATAGTCAACCAGCAGTGCAGCAATTTCTGCTTCACTGGCGGTTACCTGAAAATGGAATCCGCATTCTTGCTGAGGACAGGCGAGTTGTTCTCCCAGTCGTTTTCCACTTTTTTCAATCATGATCGGCCAGGCGCAACGTGGACAGGCCTTGGCAACCGGAGGCCCCCAAACGGCGTAAGTGCATTTTGGATAAGTATTGCAGGAATAAAATACTTTGCCATAACGACTGCGCTTTTCTACCAGTTCGCCTTCTCCACATTGTGGACAAGTGACCCCGGAAGACTTGGGCTGGGTCAGCGGTTCAATGTGCTTACATTCCGGATACCCACTGCAGGAAATAAAGCGTCCATAGCGACCGGTTTTATAGACCAAGGGTTTTCCACAGTCGGGACAGTCGCGTCCAACGGGTTCCGGGGCTTCCCGAGGACCGTCCACAGGACGGGTGTACTTGCAATCGGGGTATCCTGAACAGGCAACAAAACGACCATGACGCCCAAGGCGCAGAAATAGTGGTTTTCCACATTCAGGACAATTCTCGTCCATGGCTTCGCTGGTGGCTTCGGCGCGGCTGACGTTGGCTTTTTCATCCAGCAAGGAGCGAAATGGTCCCCAAAATTCGTTCAGTACCGGCTGCCATTGCTTTTCACCTCGGGAGATGGCATCCAGCTCATCTTCCATACCCGCCGTAAAATTGTAGTCCACATAACGTTCAAAATGATTGGACAGGAAGCGTCCAACGACTCTGCCCAGATCGGTGGGTCTAAAGCGACGTTGTTCCGTCTCTACATATTCGCGATTTTGCAGGGTCTGAATAATGCTGGCGTAAGTAG
>NZ_JABELD010000048.1 GCF_018853445.1 Acidithiobacillus concretivorus | reverse complement strand
CCAGACCATCACCTTGGCACCGTCCACGGCCTGAGCCAGAGGATCGTTTTTACCCGCCTCCGTGGCATGCGCCGTCGTAAAATAGGCGTTGTGATAAGGTTCGAGTTGCAATTCTGCGCCCTCATATTTAGCCAGCAGCAGCGCGCCCAGCCCGAAACCCACTACCGGTCTGCGGTTTTTACGGAACATGGCAATGGTTTTAATTTCCTGTTCCAGCCATTCGTGTTTTTCTGTTTCCAGCGGAGACATCGGCCCACCCAACAAAAACAGGGCATCAAAAGTCAGGGCATTCCCCGGTAATTCACCGCTCAAAAAAACCCGAAAATAACTGAAACCGATGTCGCGCTTTTCCAGTTGGCTTTCCACGATTCCCAGAAATTCGGAATAACTGTGCTGCACGACTGCAAAATGCTTCATTCATACTCCTCAAAACTTCTCGTTGATTAGACCTCGCGACGCACCGGCATGGCCAACATGTCCTTGCTGCAACGTTCCTTGGCAAACTCCAGAAATTCATCCATAACCAGACTGCGGAATTTTTGTTTCTGGTACACAAAAAAGTACGGTCTTGCCAGAGCCGGGCTCAGAGGACGGGCCAGCAAGGTGCCCAGGGCCAACTCTTTCAGCACCGTGGCCTCGGAGACAATGGCCACGCCGAGCCCCCCTTCCACCGCGCCCTTGACCGCCTCTGGGCTACCCAATTCCATGGTGATATGCAGATCATCCGTATCGATGCCGGCCTGATGCAGATACTCCATGGTGACTTCCCGGGTGCCGGAACCTTCTTCGCGGGACACAAAGGGATAATCCAGCAGCTCTTGAGCAGACACGCTTTCATGAAGGCCCAAAGCGTGATCAGGCTGGGCGATGACAATCATGGAATCCATGCAACACTTGAGCGTGGCCAGACTTTTATTGGTCACCACGCCTTCCACCAGTCCCAAATCGATACTGTTATCTTCAATCATGTGGACAATTTTGTCGGTATTACCAACATGCAGACGTACCTGCACGTCCGGATATTTCATTTTGAAATCACCGAGCAGGCGGGGAAGCATATACTCGGCAATAGTGGTACTGGCTCCGATCAGCAAATGACCACGCAAGTCTCCGGTCATTTCTCCGACACGATTAGACATTTCCGTGTACAGGGAAATGATGCGTTCTGAGTATTCGTACACCACCATGCCCGCTTCAGTGAGGCTGATGCGATTATGGGTACGGTCAAACAACCGCGTATTGAATTGCTCTTCAAGCTGTTTCACCTGAAAAGTCACCGCAGGCTGCGTCATGTGCAAAGTATCTGCCGCTTTGGTAAAGCTGAGCATCCTTGCCACCGTGTGAAAAACCTGTAACCGTCGATCTGCCATGGAAATCCTTAGTCACCCGCGACTTTTAATGAGTTTAGGGGTAATATCTGAGCGCTTCAATACAGTATTTAAGGAGGATAACCCATGCCCAAGGCTTGGGAAAAGCTCGATCTGCAAGGCGCCGGGGTACAGAGTTTACAAATTCGCTTGCAAAAACTCCAGAAAAAACCTCTATGGGCCTATCTATACTGGTTTTTGTTCCCCTTTGGCGCCCATCGTTTTTATCTGGAAGAATCTTGGGCCTGGGTATTTCCGCTGGTGACGGCTGCCGTGGTGGTACTGGCCATACTGGGGCTGTTATGGGAAGCCATTGGCCTGGCCGTTCTGATGCTGGCATTCGCCCTTTGGGATCTTAGCCGCATCAGCCACTGGATCAGCATCTATAACAAGGAGTTGCGCAAGGCCAACTGGTTTGCCCGACAAACCCCTGCAGCGCCTGCTGGTTATCAGGGTCGCACGGATACGGGCGAAGCACCTGCCCAGTGGCAACGTGAGTTACAAAACTATACAGCCACCAAGGAAAGTGAACGGGCCGGACATCCTGCTACACAAAACCCTGCCAACAAGGGTTTTGCCCCGGGACAAAGACGCATGTCTTTTGCGGAACAGGAAAAATTGTTGCGGGAAATTGCCAGCGCGCCCAAAGGCGAAAAGCCCAAAGATCATTAGGTGGAACTGGATGTTTGAGACTTATGCTTTTCGATAAATCTCTTTGCGATTGCCAATGCGCACAACGAGGATGGTCATCGTGCCATCCTCAATGCTGGCTATGATTCGATAATCCCCTACACGATACTTCCAGAAAATTCCCAGTTTGGAGCCTTTGAGGGCTTCGCCAATGCTGCGAGGATTCTCAAGTGCCGCAACACGCTCGCGCAGAAACGCAATGATGCGTAGGGCGACAGACTTATCCAATGCAGCCAACTCCTTCCTGGCCTTGTCATCGAACTCAATCCGCCAGACCAAGATCGCGCTCCACCTCATCCAGTGTATAAGTGCGGCTTCGACTTGCCCGAATATCAATCAGACGTTGCTCTGCAAGGTACAAATCTTCAAGGTCGTCCAAGTGCTCAAGGATAGCCTCGCGAGCGTAAAAAGTTTTGGTACGCCCGGTGGCCTGCGCCAGAGCTTCGAGGCGAGTTTCCACTTCGGCAGGGAGTCGGATGGCCAGCATATCAGGATCCTGCTTTTAAAAAGATATACGAGTATAGCACCATCACAAGAAACACGAGCAAATTATGCCATGAGTCAAAAACGTTTTATGTTAATGCACGCTTTTCTCAAAAATTATTTTTCCTTTTCAAACATTGCCAGATAACGTTCTTTGGGTAAGGGGAGCTGCTTGGCCACCGCCAAAAAATCTGCCAGATGCAGGGGTGAACTCATTCCCACCAGGGTAACACCAATGCCCGGTGTCGAGCGCACAAACTGAATGGCCCGTTGCGCCGCATTGGCTAGTTCGGGAATCCCTTCCTGCAAGGAAGGGATTTCTTCCTGGGCCAGCAATCCTTTACCCAGGGTATGGCTGGCCATGACGGTCAGCTTGAGCTGAAAAGCAGCCTGAATGGTCGAACCAATATTTCCCTGTCCAGTAACCTGACTGAAGCGCGTATAGGCTTCGGGCATCAGGGCATTAAAGGGGAGTTCCACTACCCGCAGATGGTGCCTGTTGCCTTCACCGGCCGCCTTCTCGGCCAGGCCAATCAGACTGGTCAGGGACTGGAACAGGGCATGATCGGTTTCCACCCGACAGGCATTGAAGGTAGAGATGCCGTAATAACGAATTTTGTTTTCTTTAACCGACTGTTCCAACACGGTAAAGACCTGGAGCAACTTCTGGTACATGCGTTCTTTGCCAATCAGCGGAATATGCACCTCCGGCTGATCCACCAGAAACACATCCAGGGTTTCCAGGCCGGTTTGGCTGCGTAAATCATCCAGTTGCCAGGCAATATATTCGGGACTCAGACAATGCACATTCTGGGCGAGGTCTTCTTCCTTGCCCAAGCCTTTAGCCACCACTTCCTCACGGAAAAAGGCGAGAGGATCTTCGGGACGCCCGCCAGTAAAGGTCAAGAACCCGCCCTTGCCCACCACAAAAAACTCCTCGCGGAGAATTCCCGCCGCCATGGCCTTGGCAATACCGGCACCCACCGCCCGACCAGCCCGGCCAAAACGATAATTCGCACCGGTATCAATCACGTTAATCCCGGACTGCAGGGCTTGAGCAACAATGGCCGCAACGGCCAAATCGGTCACGTCATCCACCGCGCCGGGGAATGTGCCCACCCCCAACGAGGACAACTTGATCCGGGTATTCAGAAAATCGCTGAAATGTTCTTCCGCCAGAGTCTCTGCAAAACGCGCTACATAAGCCTTACTGCCGACACTATTGGCGGCTCCGGGAATCAATGTGTTATCCGCAGCATTCACGCAGCGTTTCTCCTGTTTGCAAAAAGAGGATGATGGTGGAACAGATAATCCAGGCGATCCGTCACCTCAGTCCGCAAGGAACCCGGCAAGGGGAGATCATCCAGGTACTGGAATTGACGGCTATAATCGGGGGCCTCTTCATCGTCCAGATCCCATTCCACGCCTTCCAGCAGGACGCGGCCTGACTCCGGCAGATTTTCATCCAGTGTCCGTCCGGACAAAATCGCCCAGACCCCGGTCCAGCAGCGTGCCAAAGCAATGGGATGATACCCTCCTCCACCCAGCACCAGCAAACGCGGGCTTTCGGCGAGCAGACGCCGGAGCATCTGCCAGAACAGTCCATTGGATATCCGGAATTTGCTCAGCGGATCAGGAGACAAAATATCCGTACCTGCCTGCAAGACCACCACATCTGGGGAAAACTGCCGCATGACCCGGGACCATAAGGCTTCGAAAACTGCCGCATATTCCGTGTCGTTGATTTCTGCTGGCAGGGGCAGATTAACCGCCATTCCTTCATGGTCATCCAGCCCGCCACCCTGAAAAGGATAGGCATAAGCCGTGTCCATGTGCAGGGAAACCGTTAAGGTATCAGGATCCGCATAAAAAGCTGCCTCTACCCCATCGCCATGATGGGCGTCCATATCCCAGTACAGCACCCGCAGCCCGGCCTTGCGCAGATGCTGGATAGCCAGCACCGGATCATTCAGATAACAAAATCCGCGCGCCTGGCCAGGTGCCGCATGGTGCATGCCACCTGCCGGACTGAACGCGGTATAACCCTGCAATACCTGCTCTGCGGCCAATATGCTGGACCCCGTAGCCAGATTGGGGGTATCAAAAAAACCGGGGAAATATGGATTTTCCAGAGTGCCCAGTTGATATTGTTTACGATCGGTATCACGGACATTACCGCGAAACTGCGCACGCTCAAAGGCCTGAATATAATCGCGGGTATGAAAACCAAACAGCTCCTGATGACTGGCTGGACGCCCCAGGCAATATTCTTCGGGAGTAATAGCGCCATAACTGTTGATCAGATCCAGAGTCAGGGAAACGCGCGGAATTGCCAGCGGATGATTACTGCCATAACTGGCGCGGCGATAGCGGGCAGCGCCGACAAAGCGGGCCGGACGGGTGGCCGCCAGCCGGGGCTGCAGCAATTCTTTCTCATTCATCAGCCATGCCCCCGCAGGCGCAGGTACACTTCGGGCAGACGCGCTGGCAGGCTATCCAGATGCGGCAGTACCAGATAATGTCCCTGCCCGAAAACCTGTGGCAAATATTCTCCACCCTGGGGATCCAGACTGATACAGAAGGCGTGAATACCCAGTTCCAGCGCTTCCCGCACCGCCATGCGGGTATCTTCCTGCAAATAGCGGGCATCTCCCCCGTCATCATAATCTGCCGGACGACCATCGGAGAGAATCAGTAACAGGCGGCGCTGGGCGGGGCTGCGCAGCATCAGTTTGCTGCTGTGGCGAATAGCCGCGCCCATGCGCGTCGCCAGACGCCCAGACAAGCCTCCCAGCAGGGCCCTGGCTCTTGCGTCAAATTTGTCGGTGAATCGCTTGATGGGATACATCAGCACCTCATCATGATATTTGCTCGCAAAACCATAGACCGCAAAGGGATCCCCCACTTCCAGCAAAGCCTCGCCAAAAAGCAGCATGGCCGCACGCAGCCGGTCCACTACCCGCACCCCGGAATCTCCTGCTTCGGCCATGATGGAAGTGGAAAGATCGGCCAGCAGCAGCACTGCCGTATCCCTTTGCTGGGGACGGCGCTGCAAATACACGCTGGCTTTAGGCGAACGTCCGGCACGTTTTTCAATCAGAAACTGCACAGCGGCTTCGAGATCGGGTTCATCCCCCTCATACTGACGACGACGGGGAGACATCCGGGTCGGCTTCTGGGCCTGCAGAGCGCGCTTCAGACGCCGCAAAGTCCCATCATATTCGGCGGCTATTTCAATGGCCTTGGCTTCATCTTTTTCGCGCAGCTTACGCTCGTGCACCCGCGCCCAGTCCATTTTGTACTGCTGATGGCGGTAGTCCCACTCGCGGTAGGGCCAGCCGCCCTTGGGACCTTTCACACCCCGACCACTGCCCGCCACCTTGGCTGGCAAAGGAATCCCCACACCCACGCGCCCGCCCGTACCCTGAATGTCTTCGGGCGGGATTTCCATGTCCGGGTCATTCCCCTCGGCGGCCTGTGGGGTTTCCTTGGGTTTTTCCTGATGACCCGCCGCACCCAGAGCACTGTCACCCTCTACTTCCGGTCCATCGTTGCCGTGTTTTTGCCGGGGATAGACGGGCCTTGCAGCATTGGGCGAATGACCGGGCAAATAAGCGCGGGCACGCTCCGTGAGGGTCAAAGGCGGCAGGATGGTTGTGGCATACAACCCCATAGCCACCCGGAAGGCATCCACAATACCGGCTTCACAACGGGTCAGCTCCGCCAAATCAGGGCTCAACCGACCTTGCTGGTAATCTTCCAGATAACGCTGGGCCTGTTCATAATAGGCAGCAGCCACGCCCTCAGGCAGTCCGTGCTTGCGGGCCGCCCGTAGCAACCGAGCGATATATCCTGGCATTTCCCGATCCAGTGCTACATCTACGCGCAGGTCTTCGCACAAATCAAAAATCATCTGGAAACGAATCAGGTCTTCACCAAACTGGGCAAACAACGGCCGCCAGGTAATACGCTGATCGGGGTCCAGCGGAGGATGCTCCATACCAATTTCCGCAAACAGAGCGTGGATGGCATCCTGCTCATAGCTGTCATAAGCCAGATGCGCACCGGTATGGTAAAAAGCCAGCAGGGCTTCTTCCCGATCCGGCATGACCGCCGGCACAAACAGACTGCGGCCATCGGTTTCCAGAAAACTGCGGCCCCCTTCCAGACTCCAGTCGCCCTCTTCCAAAGGCAAATGCAATCCGGTCCAGGCCTGCAGCAACAAACCAAACAACCGCTTGTGGGTTCCCATCCGAAAACCGGGCAGCACCTCCAGCAGAAAACTGCGGGCTTCATCACTTTCCAGCCGGAACCAGGCCTCACCCCGAATCCGACCGGCAGCCAGCACATCTGCCCCGCGTCGCGCCCATTCCGCCACACCGTCCAGACCACAGATACCGCGCACCTTGATGGCGCCATCCAGATAAGTCCCCAACCCCAGACGGCCTTTAGCCAGGCTGTCAGCGGGTTGCAGCAGGGCAGTCAGGCCAGCGGTGCCGTTATCCCCAAAAAGCGTCGCTACCGGCATCCGGAAATAAGCCGCAGCACTATCTACATGACGGTCAATCCAGGCCGCCCCCAGCTTGAACCACAGCGCCTCGCCTTCGACTCCCCAGTTTTTACGCACCGTGGCCGCCTGCGCAAAAAAACCAACCACGGCGCGAAAGGTTCCGCGCTGAGTCAGAAACTGCCGCGCCTGTTCCAGCCAGGGGTCCAGACCGCCAAAAGTTGCCACCATGTTGGCCGTAGCATGGAAAAAGGCCTTGCCAGCTTCCCGGTCATAAAAAAACAGGTCTCTGCCTGTTTCCAGAAAGCGCAGGGAGGCTTCTTCTCCCAGAGGCGCTACTGCAGGCAGCGCTTCGCGGGCATCACGCCCGGCCACAAAACTGATGGCCGCCAGATGCTCGAGGATTTCTTCGGTCGCTTCCGACATGAAAGCTCCTTAGCGTTCCGGGAAAAAAGTCCGGAAAATTTCCAGCAAGGCTTCACTTAATTCCGGATCATCGGTTTGCGGGTTGATGATCGCCATAGTGCAGGCTTCCAGAGATTCCAGTCCCGCCACCATCAACGCTCCGGCGTAAATCAGCGCGCGCGTCGAGGTCACTTCCTGCAGACCCTGATCTTTAAGATTACGGGCTTTATCTGCTGCCGCCACCAGGGCCTTGGAGCGGGATTCATCCAGCCCCGCCTCTTTCATGACAATCCGGGTTTCCACCTCGGCCGGGGGATAGGTAAAATTCATACCCACAAAACGCTGCTTGGTCGAGGGTTTAAGATCTTTCAAAACCGTCTGGTAACCGGGATTATAGGAAATGACCAGCATGAAATCGGGATGCGCATTAATTTCCGTGCCCAGCTTTTCAATGGGCAGATGACGGCGATGGTCCGTCAGGGGATGAATCACGACCGTCGTGTCAGTCCGCGCTTCGACAATTTCATCCAGATAGCAGATCGCTCCCTCACGCACCGCCTTGGTCAAAGGTCCGTCCTGCCAGACCGTAGCATCCCCTTCAATGAGAAAGCGCCCGACCAGATCTGAACTGGTCAGATCTTCGTGGCAGGCTACGGTAATCAGAGGCCGCTTGAGGCGCCAGGCCATATGTTCCAGAAAGCGGGTTTTGCCGCAACCCGTCGGGCCTTTAAGCATGACCGGCAAACGGCGGCTCCAGGCCGCCATAAACACCCCGACTTCATTGGCTACGGGTTGATAAAAAGGTTCCTGGATAATCATTTCACTCATTACTCAACCCTCTTGATTTTGTTCGGCATGACTACGCAAATACAGAAATATATGACGCAGGGTATGAATCACCATCCGCTCAGGCTGGGCGGGCAGCGCATCCTGACGCTCTGCTTTCAGACAATTCTGGTAGTAAATCAGTTCACGACAATTATCGCGAATAGTATTCCAGTGGGGCTTGCCCTTCACCAGGGTTTTCCACAATTCCAGCAAATCCGCATCACTGGCATAAGGCTTATGCTCGGCTTCCAGCATAATCCGCAACATGGCCTGTGCTTCGGCAATGCCCGCTTCCAGCAATTCGGGCAAGGGCATTCCTGCAATTTGTTGTCTGGCTAGTGCTTCAATACGTTCATGGGCGGCATCCAGTGCCGTAATTAACTGTGTTGACTCGGTCATCATCACTCCTGATCGGTTTTTCGGCGAAACCCGCTACCACTCCGGGAGATTTTCGTCTAGGATAAAAGAGTTTTAGCTAAATGCGTGTATAATTCATTTTATAGTGTGATTAATAAGGGGCAACCATGAGCAACAAACTCGTCAAGATGGTCAAACTGAACAACCTGCAATACAACGCCAATCGCGATCCCCAGGTCTACCGTCGCGTCGCCGGACATCCTTTCCGGATTCAGGCCATGCTGGAAGGTCAGGGCAGCGCCAAAGTCAGTGTAACCTGTGAGGGCAAGACTCTGAAAGAAAGCACCCTGGAACTGCCGGGTATTTTCTCCTACGAAGTCACCTTCAAGGATGCCGGCATTCGCATTGCCACCCTGACCGTCAGTGCCGAAGGTCAGAGCGAAAGCCATGACCTGCTGCTGGACACCGAAGCCCACGCCAAGGTCGGCTGAACCACCGAGCCAATCGGTCTATCAAGCGCCGCCCGGCTGAACAAAGCCTGCGGCGCTATTTTTTGCCGTGCTTTTTTATTACCAGGCAAATTGCTGGAAAAATTCCGGCAGACGTTGCAAGCCTTCTTCCCGATCAAAAAAGCGGTCAGCCCGCGCCGAACGCGCCTGATCACGCAATTCGCGGCTCCCACCCAAACAGAAAATAGGGATATTCAGCTGGTGTTCGCGGCGGATCATGTCTATCAATTCCACCGGATCACTGATTTGCGGGTCTTCCAGATTCAGCAGCATAAAGCGGTGCAAGAGAATTTCCTGCCATTCATCAAAAGCATCCAGATCTGTGGCTTCCGTCATTTCCCACTTTTCCGGAATAGAGGATTCCACCGCCTGACGCAATACCGCATCACTATTCATCAATATAAAACGCTTGCGCATCCGGTCATCAATACTGGGCATTCGTCATCTCCTGTCATTCTGGATTCGGCTTTTAATCTTTCCAGACAGCGGTTTCGGCAAAGCGCGCCGCCCAAAGGGCGTATTCGTCACCGGCTAATTGCTGCAAGGCGGCGTTGAAAGCGCGGGAATCCTTCTGCAGGCCAATAAATGTCTGCGTCTCACTTTCTGTCCACGGCGAGCCTTCCACCTTACGAAAGCAGCCATTTTCTGTCCAGATACGTAAATACGGTCCTTCCGGCCAATGGCTTTCGGTCAAAAAAGCGCCTGCTTTAATCTTAATGCCCGCAGCTACGCGGCGGCTTCTGCGGTCTTCCCATTCGGGCTCTTCCAGTTCCGCTTCTGCCACGGCGCGCTGCTCATCACGACTCAGCACCGTCTCGACGACCGCTTGCACTCCCAACTTTTCCAGCACGTTAGGAAAAGCCGAGCGTATGGCCTCGGGCGTAGGTGGCGAGGAGGACAGTTGCGACCAACTCCAGACACTGTCCTCCAAGGCCTCCACCAGCCAGGCGCGAAACGCTTGCGAAGGAGCTGCCACACAAGCGACAAAATTCTGCCAGTCCACATGAAGCATGACGCTACCGCCCAGCACCAGACTGCGCCCGATACTCGCTGCTCCGGTCCCGCTGATTTTACGCCCGGCGCACCAGAAGTCGTGCCCATCGCGTGCTTCAACGAGCACCCCAAAATGCGCATAAAGAGCGACTATCCAGGGCGCGATATAGTCAAAAAGCTCAGGGGCACGGTGCATACCCCACGCCGTCGGAAAAATAAAAAAGTAGTTGAGCTGCCCGCCATCCACCCAGACCAGTCCGCCCCCCAAGGATCGTTGCAGCACCGGGACCCCCAGCTTTTTAAAGGCCCGCAGGTCGAGTTCCGCTCCGGCAGATTGTGCGGCACCCAGACTCAGATGCGCCGCGCTTTGTACCAGCAGCAAGATGGGCAGGTCGCTGTCACTTTGCGTCTCTGCCAGCCCCACATAGGTTTTGTGGAGTAACTCCGGGGACAACACGCCCAGGGAGATGATGCGCAACTGCACCCCTCAGAGCTGCCCGGTCAGGTGTTGTAACTGGTGAAAACGCATTAACTCAGGCGTTTTCTTCCCGGGTTTCCTTATCCTTGGGACGATAAAAAGCCGAGAAATAGAAATCCCGCTCATTCAAGGCCTCATGCCAGCGTACCCGTTCTTCCACACCCGCCTGCATAATACCCGCCATAGCCATGGACTGCTCGCTATCCAGAATCAGGATGGTATCCTGCAAATCTTCATCCAGCTCGATAAAGTGCGCGGCCATACCCAAAGGTTCCTGCACATGCACCAGAAATGATTTGCAGGCAGGATCTTCGGGATCCAGTGGCGTCATGACCAAACGACCCATATAGGCCATTCTCGCCAATTGGTTAAAACGGGGAATTTCCAGCTTTTTCCCCATCTTGTATTTGTTGAGTTCATTTTTGAGGCTGCTGACATCGGTAATTGGTATGGACTTCATGAGTTTCCTTAGATTCCTTGCTGATCGGATTCTGACCAGTTTCGCGCAAAACCCCCTTGCGTTGCAAGGTAAACGGATTTTTGCGACGCCAACGCGGGCCCGAAAGCTGAACACAAAAAAAGGAGACGGTTGCCCGTCTCCCACGTACCCTGAGGAGGGGTATGGTTTTAGAAGTCGTAACCGAGTTGCAGACCGAAGGAGTTTTCCGTCAGCTTTGCACTCGTATTCTGCACATATCCTGCCTGAACATAAGGCTCTAATCCGGGTAATAACGGCGTACCGTTATTGGTATTACTAAATCCATGCATATAAGCTTCTGTTAGCTTCCAACCTTTACCGAGCTTCTGCGTCGCACCAACCGTAATTGAGTTTTGAATAAGAGCAGGGAACAAAAGATTAGCCGTAGTATCAGCACCTTGACCTATTGGATTTGTTCCATAACAGTAACCGGCACGAACCTGCAACCAGTTTGTCAGATCATACTGAGTACCGATATTGAATACCCATTCATTTTTCCATTTAGTGGGGAGGCTTACAACATTAGTACCATTCCACGGTCCATAAATATTAAAGGATCCAAGAGTAGCGCTCCAATTAATCCACTGGCCCTCAACACTCACCAACCATTGCTTTGTTGGCTTGATAGCCATACCGAAAGCAACTTGCTGTGGGTAATTGAGATGTGCACTATATTCACCTGAATTCCCAGACACACCTTCGACTGTCCCACCAGTTCTAGATGGCACAAATTTTGTGGGAACAAACTGACCAGTTGCCTGCCAATTAAGCGGGGTATAAATTTGCGGCGTCTTGTATGAAAGACCCAAGGTAACCATAGGGTTTACTTTGTAAATCATACCTAATGTTAAGCCAATACCGTATGCCGAGCTTGGACTTGCCAGGTTAAAACCGGATTGACCCTCTGGACCACCGAAAACTTCCTGAAAGGACGCGGATTCATAACCAATATTCAGTGCTGCACCAAGGCTCATATGATCATTAACTTTCCAGGAGAGCGCGGGGGACATTTGGAATAATTGAATATTACTGGTCGCCAGTACTGAATCTCCCAATACCTTATTGAATGGTGCAGGGATAGACTGAATATAATTCGTTCCAAGCCCTGAAGTACCATACATTCCGCCGCCAAAAACCAGATTATGACCTACAGGGGCAACCCAACCTAACGAAGGTACGGCGTAAATATTTGTGTGACTTCCAATATTTCCAAAACCGAAATTGGTTGAACGCGTAGGGTTAAAAACCTCTGCCGAAAATGCAACCTGAGGAGCTATCCAGGAAAGACCAGCAGGGTTACTAAGAGCAGCCATAGGGTCACCAGGAGCCGCAACAACCGCACCACCCATGCCCATCGCATACTGACCAATACCAATTAACTGATAACCATTCGTTGCAAAAGCGCTGCTGGAAATGCCCATTGCCAGAGTTGCTGCTACTGCTACCCCTAAAATCCGTGATTTTTTCATCTGTATCCTCCGCCCACAGTTGTGTCGCTAATGACACGGTGATTGTGTCTTATCAGGAACAGTGTTGCAAGAACATTGATCTATCAATTTTTTAATCCAATTATCAGCGCTTAAAATATGGGTATATTAGCAACAATAAATATTTCTGGATTTTCGGGAGTCCCCATTAAAAAAGGGGCCGAAGCCCCTTTTTTCATTCAGCCAATTTATCATGAATCGGCTGAATATTTTTCCCAAAGGCCTGTCAGCCTGGGAATTGCAGATCCTGCAAACGCATCTGCCGACGCACGATTTCCACATCTTCCTTATTGAGGGCGAAGGGGAAGGAACGAATGTCGGAGGGCGAAGAATCCCCATAGGGACGATTACAGGCGCTGACTTCTTCGTCATCTTTGCCGGGACAGCCGGAAGTCTGGAAAGGCTTACCGGAGTTGATAATGTCTTCCAGCTCCGCTTCGGGATAGCCGAAGTCCACTACCCGGCCATATTCGTCGAATTTCATGTCATCGTAGCGGCCACCGGCATAATCAATGAGGAAACGACCCAACTGAACGCGACGCCAATGATCCTGAGGCACCGGATCCCAGTCTTCCATCATGGAACCTTTCTCCGGGAAAAAGGCAAACATGTGATTATGACCGCCCATGTCCTTCATTTTCTGACAGACTTCAAGAATTTCCTGTTCGGTTTCGCCCATGCCACAAATCAGATGGGCGCCGAATTTTTCCGGTCCATAAATTTCGGCCGCCCATTCAATGGCCTGCCAGTATTTATCCCAGGAATGCGGGCTTTGTACGGTTTTGCCACGGGTCCGCTCAAAAATTTCGGGGGTCACAGCATCCAAAGCTACTGTGAATATGTCCGCACCGGCTTCTTTAAGGTTGATGAGATCCTGCTTTTCCATGGTGGTCGGGTTGGAAAGAATGGAAACCGGAATATGGGGGGCGACTTCCATCCAGCGTTTGAGCATGGTCATGGTGTCATTGTCTGAATCGGGATGGGTAATCATGCTGATGCACATGCGCTGAAAATCACCCTTGTCGCTGTTCTGGGCAATGCGCTCGAGCATTTCGTCCACCCGCACCGTCGGCCAGTCCACCCGAATGAAATTGCGGTCGGCATAATCGCGGCTTTCTTCGCGATGGCGGGCCAGACCACAGTAGGTGCAGTTGGCGCGGCAACCTTCCGGGTAGGTCATCAGCAGATTCAGGCAGTTGGTACAGGAGGTGCGATGCATCACGCCGGGCACCAAACCCAGGGTAATGGCTGCCGCCGTACTTAACTGCACATAGTCCGGGGAACGCATCGTCGGTGTTTTGACGAAATAATCCGGGCGATAAAAATTTAGGGTCTGAGAATTTTCTTCGACTACCGCACTCATGGACGTTCCTCCTGTCAATCTGCCTTAAGCGGCAAAGTATTCATCAAAAGCGATCCAGGCGGATCGCATTACCTGGTCTTCCTGGGCTGCAGGCTTGCGCCATACAGCTTCCAAAGATGTTCTGCGCTGCACAGCCCGGCGCAAAGCGGGTCCGAACTGATCCTGCATATCTTCTTCATAACTTTCCAGCGCATCTTCATCGCCGGACAGAAAAGCGGCAGCGGCCAAACCGACGGCTTCCCCACTGATGACCGCCGCAGGTATGCCGGCGCCGGTAATGGGATGCGTCAATCCTGCAGCATCCCCACAAAGCAAAACATTATCGTGGATCATGGGACGCAATCCACCAACGGGTATGGCGCCACCAGTTCTACCAAGCACTTCGGGGCCAATAATGCCGCGCTCCACCATCTGCTGGTGGAGATGTTCCAACGGCACTTTGAGATTATCCTCAAAGCGTTTATCAGCCCCCAAACCCAAATTGGCAACCGGTCCACGCGGAAATAACCAGCCGTAACCGCCGGGAAAAGCATCAGACAGAAAAATATCCGTATCGGCATAGGGATAACTTAAGGGTACCGTGTATTGCCGGGTATACACTACCTGCTGATGCGGCAGTCCAATGGCTTCAGCCACCGGGCTATGCGGACCATCGGCGGCAATCAGCAGCAAGGGTTCAATCTCTTGTATCTCACCGGTGGACAGCTTGATTTGGGCGTGGCGACCATCCCAGGCAACAAAGGCGCTGCGTGTTTTCACCTCAGCCCCGGCAGCCTGAGCGAGCTCTGCCAGCCCCTGATCAAAGCGTCCCCGATCAATCATGATACCGGGGAAGACGCTATGATGCTCTATACCAGAGGGAAGTACCGTCATCATGCCTGCCACTTCCTGCACCCGCGCCTGAGTCTCATGAACAGTACGCAGCAAGGGCATGGGCACAAATTCTGCGCATTGTACCGGCAGCCCAATTTGTGCCCGACGATCCACACACAGTACCCGCAGCCCCTTATCGGCGGCAGCACGGGCAGCAGCTGTTCCGGCCGGACCGGCACCGACAATCAGCAGATCCAATTTAATTTTACTCATGGCTGCTCCGCTGCCATACGCAGCACACTGGCAAAGTGTTCAGCCTGCAAACCAAAACCATCAATGTTTTGCTGCACAAACAGCTCGGCAAGAATACTGTCCACGTCATTCAGATGCACATTACGCAAGGCGGCTTCCATATCGACGATGGCGCGGCGGGGTTGGATGAAGTAATCCCCGCTGAAATGCACCTGACGCACCCGATTACCGAAGCTATCCCAGAGGATTTCAGCCTGCAGGGTTCCACCCGGCGCACGCAGACTGGCTTTGCGCAGTGGCATACCGTCGCGTGCACGATTATTCACATCCAACCATTCAGGATCGCGGATTTCAGTCAACATATCGGGCAATAATGCCATAACCGGTTCTGGCATTTCTCCCGTTTGAAAGCACAGCCCCAGGTGTAAGCGGAAACCTTCCAGCAACGCCTCTTGAACCGTTGCCAGCTCAGGCGCCTCGCCCAGCAGAGTTCGTAAACTGGTAACCCGATCAGCGACGGATGCAATGGCATGGGCATCGAGTTTTTCCACCGGAACCCGAAGGACCCGCAACATTCTGGGTATGTCCAAATCCACCAGCACGGTACCCTGAAAAAGCAAAACATCGCCGTCCATGATACCGCCCGTACCCGAAATTTTTTTACCTTCCACTTCAATATCATTACGCGGACGGAAACGGGCATTGACCCCCAGCTTCGATAAACCAGCGGCAGCCGCCAGACATATTTTCCGGGAGATTCCCGCCATGTCGCTTTTGGGCAGAGCATCCCGATGGCAGACCAGTTCCCAGCCAATTTGAGTCGGATCAAAAATTAACGCGCCACCGCCCGTAAGCCGGCGCTGAACAGCAATGCCCTCTTCCCGGCAAAAATCCAGATTCAATTCCTGATCCGGAGACTGGTGGTAACCCACCAGCGCCGATTCTTCAAAGCGCAAAAAGCGGAAAATATTGGGAATGGCCTGATCACCCATAGCCTGCAGCAAAGCTTTATCCAGCGCCATGTTTTCATCGGCTGGGCGCAAACCCGTATTCACCACCAGCCAGGGAGCCTGAGCTGCAGGGTTCATTGCGGGTAACCCCGAAGCTGCAAGCTGGTCACAAGTACCACGTACATTGCTCAGGCCGTAAAAACGATGGGAATATCGCGCAGTTGGGTGCGGCGCTTGGGAGCAGCAGGTACGTAATCCAGAGGCATGGTCGTGGACTCGTCACCCATGCTAAGCACTTCTTCACCGACAATCATGGAGCAACAGGACGGGGTCACGAACACATCCCGCTCCAGATGTTTGGCCAATGCCAACATGCCATCGGAGGGGAATGCCACCCCATTGAGGCCCGCCATCACCGCATAGGTGTCGGTAATGGAACGATGCACACCTGATGGCCGCGCACAACCCAGCAACACCGGGGTTTCTGGAAGTGCAGCACGGGCATCCATAAAGAATTTACCGACTTCATCGGTGGGTGGGGTCACAAAAGGACGACTGGAGGAGGCATACTGGGGCATAATAACGACCAGCACCAAAGCGCTGGGCAGATGCCGTTGAATGATTTCCAGCGAATTCCACTCACCCAGCAGTTCTCCATAATGCAAGCCGATGACAATGTGGGGAACCACCTTCATCGAGGTAGCGACCAAAGCTTCCAGGGCCGCCTCGAAGTCATCCACAGTACGACGCAGATGGTAGACCTGATTGATGGTGTCCTGGGCGCCGATCACATCCATCATCGCCACATCCACTCCCGCATCTTCCATGCCTCTGGCAAATTCCGGGGTGGCGATTCCGGTATGCATGGCAATTTGCAGGTTGGGGTAACGATCCTTGATTTTGCGCACCATAGGAAAATACGGTTCATAATGAACCACATTCTGGTGGTCCGACCCACCTGACAAGAGCAAACCGCGACCACCATCGAGAACAATCTGATCGACCAGGCGATCTAGTTCTTCAGGACTGCGTACCGGAATCATAGGTTCCAGAATTTTGGCCTTGCAATGATCACATTGGAGTTTGCAGTCACCGCCGGTAATGGAGATGGCCGGGAACGCATTTTTACCACAAGCAGAAACTTCCGAAGTCTCGTGGTGTTTGAATGAAGGCGTATAGAAATTGATACGACCCACCTGACTGCCAGCCAGGCCAGACCAACGCTCCCGCATGGATTCGACCAGATCAGCGTTGAGCGTCAGATCTTCTAATGCTTCCACTTGCGAAACAGCGTTTAACCATGGGTT
Organism: Acidithiobacillus concretivorus; assembly: GCF_018853445.1. Taxonomy (GTDB): domain Bacteria; phylum Pseudomonadota; class Gammaproteobacteria; order Acidithiobacillales; family Acidithiobacillaceae; genus Acidithiobacillus; species Acidithiobacillus concretivorus. The sequence continues at coordinate 5,113 of NZ_JABELD010000048.1, read as the reverse complement.
CATATTAATTTCCATCCTTATCAAGCATTAAGAAAGCTAGACGGCCGCAAAATGCGGCCGTCTGACTGGATAGGGCTATCTGAATAACTCAGCAGCCACCAAAACCATCAGCCGTCATCTTTTCCTCAAAAGCGGCCAGAGCGTCGGCACCAGTTTTCAGCTCGCCGGAATCACCAGCGAAGTCAGCCGGAGTCAACTTGGCAATCCAGCCACTACCATAGGGATCCTTGTTAATCAGGCCCGGGTCCTTGGCTACATCATCATTGCTGGAAACCACGGTGCCACTCACCGGGCTCTTCAGTGGGCCTACCCACTTGCCAGATTCAACCGTCGCGGCAGACTTGTCTTTTTTGATGTCTTTTCCAGCACCCTTGGGTGTGTAGGAAACAATCTGACCGGCCAAAGCACAGGCATAAGAAGTCATACCAATGGTGATGCTACCGTCATCTTCTTTGCGCAACCAAACGTTGTTATCCACGTTGTACATCAAATCTTCGGGGATTTCACAGCCACGTACAGTTCCCATCATTTTCTCCTTCGGGTTTTAAATTAAAAAAACAATAGCCGGTCAACCGACAAAATCAAATCAGCAAGATCACCGGCTGAAGCCACTTCATCCACTTCATCAATCAGGTTGTCCGCTTCAATCTCATAACCGGGAAGTGCCGGTCTGCATACATAAAGCTGAGCCCCGGCATTTTTGGCATCGCGGATAAAATCAATAATCCGCTTTCCGCCCTCCATCGCTGCCAAATTTTCTGCAACACCCACTTTCATGAGCTTTACCGCTTCCATGGTGCAAAAAATCTTAACCTCTGCGTCCATGGAAGACAACAACGAACCCAAATAGAAAGGCGTGGCACAACGATGGGCAGTGCTTGGGCCACTGGTCATCACAATAACCACTGACTTTTCACCGTCATCGTTCAAATAATGATCACTCATCGCATACCCCGTTCACAATGGATGTCGTCGCGCAGACAGCGCTGCCGATACAACTCAAATGCGGCATCCCCAGTAGACAGTTTTTTTAACGCTACGTCCACGGATGCCACCGGTCGAACCCGCGCAATCCACGCTTCATAAGGCTCAATATTCAGCAGGTTGGGATCTTCGAGCACATCTTCGTTGGCCAAATCAATCACACAATCAAACACGTTAGGAACCGGACCCGCCCACTTGCCACTTTCAATGGTTGCCACTGGCTTACCGACGGGCCGACGTGTACCCGGACGGCGCACCCGCACATGCAAAATTTTTCCGGCAATTGACTGGGAAATATCCGTCATACCCACCGTCAGGGTTCCGTCGCCTTCACGACGTACCCAGATCTGACACTCCTGATCATAATATAATTCGGCGCGAAATTCGCATCCGTTACATTCCATAGCCTCCCCCTGTTGACAGCGGCAGGTAAAAAAAAGCGCCCCATTACGGGGCGCTTCCTAACCTTGTTATACGATGCCTTTGGCCGCGAGCAGATCCATGGAATCGCTGACGTTGTCGGGAATACCGACCTTACGTGCAGACAGGCCCATAGCCAACCCTAACAACTGGGTGAAGTAGATGACCTTAACGTTGGATTTGATACCGAATTCCGTCTCCGCACGGACCTGATGCATTTCCAGGCCAGAGTGACAGGTGGGGCATTCCGTAGCAATGACTTCAGCGCCGGCATCTTCGGCTGCCTGGAGGATATTCAACACCAACTGCGTGGAAGTATCTGAGTCAGAAAGCGTATGCGCACCACCACAGCAAGCGGTTTTCAAGGAAAAATCGACGGCTACCGCGCCCGCTGCATTGAGCAGATCGTCCATAAAATGCGGTGCATAACTGGATTCAGAACCGGGACCTTGATCTTTTTCCGGGAAAATCTGCCGGGGACGGGTGTACATACAGCCATAATAATTGGCGATTTTCAGACCGTTCAGACTTTTCTTGACCTTGCTTTTGATGCCATCAGGACCGACATCCTCCATGAACCACTCAAGAGCATGCAAAGTACGCACATCACCGTCATATACCGGATCACCGGATTTATCTGCCAGATCCTGAACCGTCTTCATGGTTTCTTCGGAAGTGGCACATTCATATTCCGTCTGCTTCAGGTTGCGGTAACAACCGTTGCAAGGTGCCATCACCGTATCACAACCCTGCAATTTACTGGCAATGGCCAGATTGCGGGCGGACATGTAGGTCTGCAGCATGGGGTGGATATTCTTCACCTCCATGGCACCACAGCAGTTGTAGTCTTCAAGGTTTTCCATCTGCAGGCCCAGTTCTTTAACCAGAACGCGGGTGGACTTGTCGTAGGGTCCGCCGGAACCTTCCAGCGCACAACCCGGATAATATGCAACCTTAGCCATGATGAGCAGCCTCCTTCTGTGCTTTCACATATTCTGCGAGTACTTCACCAGTCTTGCCCCAGGACTTGGTTTTCGGACGGAAGACAACATTCATGCCCATTTTCGCCAACTGTCCCAAAGGTAATCCCTTGGACAAACGCTTTCCGAATTCAACAATCCAAGCCTGGACCAGAGGTTGGTTGGAACGCTTGAAAAAACCCATCATAACCTCGGTGTCCTCAATGCGACCAAACTCAATACACTGATGGGTGAATTCTTCGTCAAAATGGGTGGATAGGGTCTTGGGGGTCAGCCCATTATCTTCCATCCAGTGTGCAGTGGCTTTCATTACGCCTTCAGGACGCACGTCCTTGGGGCAAATGTTGGTGCACTTGTTACAGGACACGCACTGCCAGATGATGTCTTTATCTTTCATCAACTCGGCCTTCAGGCCCAGACGAATCAGATAAATCCAGTAACGGGGATTGAAGTCCACGTTCTGGGCGTACATGGTGCAGGAGTTGGTGCAGGAACCGCACTGCCAACAACGATGCACATTCTCGCCACCACTGTAGCTCTGAATGATCTTTTCGAAATTTTCTTCATAGTCGGTGAGCGTACGAGGAGTAATCATCGTGTTCCAGGAACCTGAAACATCCACTCCGTCCACTACCAGATGGTCGTGCTGTAAAATCCGATCTGGATCGATCAGTGTTTTTTCATGAATAGCCATAGCTGCTCCTAATCCCTAATTCATCAATGAATGTCGTCTCTTTTGATACGAGACCCGCCCATCCGCCGCTGCACTTCAACACCCAGCAACTTACGAATCTGCTCCGTAAAGTCGGTCTGACCGCCAAAGTCCGAACGCAAAAAGCCTTCTGCCATTGCCCGCACATATTGTGAATACTGATGAGCGAGAATGATGTCTACCATATAGGGAACATCACGATATACGCCCAACTCCAGCAATGTTTCGCGCATCCACTGGCGTAATCCCTCAAACATCTCGGGACTTTCACCAAAAGGAAAATCCGTGAGGTAATCTCCACCGCGAATAAACTCGCGGATAGCTCCGGATGTGGTTCCTTGATCCCAAATCCAGCGGGTCATAAGGGGATACCGCTCCGGGTCACTGAAGTGCAGGACTTCAGCAGCCACGTCCCTGATGACACGTTTGACTTTTCCGGTAGCTGGCAAGGCCTCTTCGAACCTTGCCATGCGCTGCGTCAGATCACCGTGTCCGGTGAGCAGGTCGCGCATCAACTCCCCAACCTTGGCCGCACCTTGTTCCTCAATGAGCGGCCATATTTTCCGCCGCGCCGTAAACATCTGCGCGACGAGATGTTCCATTTGTGTTTCGGTCAGGGGCTGCTGTTCTTCCAGTAGCAGACGGCGAAAGCTTGCCGTCTTTTCTGCCATGTTGCTCACCAGATCGGCAAGACCCTGTTGTCCCTCAAAAGCTTCTTCCAGTTCATAGAAAGAACGATTGAGCAGGCCCTTGTCGAGCTCAATGGGCAGTGTGGCAGGAACGATATGTTCTTCGTTCCTATCCTGGTAGATATCAGCTGGCAACTTTCTGCTGTCCGTAGAGATCAGCTACTGCACGTGAACCAGCGGACTGGCCTTGAGCAATAGAAGTATCGATATCTTCCGGGCCGGTAGCCGCACCACACACATAAATACCCTTACGCGTCGTTCCCTGACTGTTGGTGTACTGCTCGGCACGATCAATAAAGCCGTGTTTTTCGAGACCAATACCAAAAGTCTTGGCAATTTCAGAATTCAGAGCATTGGGATCCATACCGATAGCGTGAACAACGATATCCATAGGAATCACAATAGGACGCTTGACCAGAGTATCTTCGCCCTTCACCAGCAAACGACCGTCCGGTGATTTGGTGACTTCGGCAATACGCGCCTTGACGAACTTGGTCTTGTACTCTTCTTGACTCTTCCAGTAGAACTTGTCTTCGTAAAGGCCGAAGGTACGGATGTCCATGTAGTAAATGAACACGTCGGTACTGGGTGAAATTTCTTTGATTTCCATCGCCAGATTCGTAGAAACGGTGCAGCAGATTTTGGAGCACCATTCACGACCAATCTGACGGTCACGGGAACCTACGCAAAGGAGAATGGCAACGCGCTCGGGCACCCGTCCATCCGAAGGACAGGTAATTTGACCGGTACCAACCATCTGTTCCATCTGGGTGGTGGTCAGTACGTCTTCATAGGTACCAAAACCCCATTCCGGCTTATTGATGGAGTCAAAGTGGGTGAAACCGGTACCCAGCACGATGGATCCTGCCTCGACTTTGTCACCGTTGCTCAGGGTCGCCGTAAAATTACCGGCTTCCCCTTCAACCGTGGTCACTTTGGTCGATTTGTGGATAGCCACATTGCCGTCCCCTTCAACCCGACTGACCATACGCCCAATAGCGTCCTTGGCCCACTCACCCGAAGGAACCAGTTTGGCGTAACCAGAGATGATCGGGGCGCCACCGAGAATATCTTCCTTCTCGACGATGACCGCTTTCTTGCCCATCGAAGCGATGGTTGCAGCTGCTGACAGACCGGCTGGGCCGGCACCTACGACTAATACTGTATCCTGTGCACTCACTGATTTTTCTCCTTAAGCGCCCGCTTTCATGTTGATATTTTGGTTAGTGGCGAGTTCGGGGTTGTAGAGGTATTCCACATTACCCTGTTCGACCTGTTTGAGGTATTCCTGGAAGTCGGCTTTGGCCTTGTCCCAGCTGATGCCCATT
>NZ_JABELD010000047.1 GCF_018853445.1 Acidithiobacillus concretivorus | reverse complement strand
CGACTGGAAAGGGATCCTCCAGACCGATGACTATGGGGGGTATGATGCCCTCTATCGCAAGGAGCAAGTCACAGAAGCCGGATGCTGGGCGCATGTGCGGCGCCACTTCTATGACGTGGAGCAGCGGGGTCCGAGTCCGGTGGCACAGAAGGCGCTAGCCTGGATCGCCAAACTCTATGGCATCGAGGCCGACATCAAAGCCTTCCCGCATGAACAGAAAGCCGAAGCTCGCCAACAACGGGCAGGCCCGCTGCTGGAATCCTTCCGCGCCTGGCTCAGCGAAACCCAGATGAAAGTGGCGCCGAAAAGTGGTATCGCCAAAGCCATCGCTTATGCCCTGAAGCGCTGGAAGGCGCTCACCCTCTACCTCGAAGAAGGTCGGCTCAGCATCGACAATAACCCTGTAGAGCGGGCGTTGCGGGGCGTGGCCATTGGGCGCAAGAATTTTTTATTTGTTGGAAATGATGCCGGTGGCGAGCGTGCCGCGTCCTTCTACAGCATCATCGAGACC
>NZ_JABELD010000046.1 GCF_018853445.1 Acidithiobacillus concretivorus | reverse complement strand
GCGTGCAATTGGGTACCCCTCCCGTCTACTACTCGCCACCGCCGGTGTATTATGCGCCGCCCCCCGTCGCTTATTACACGCCGCCACCGGTGGTCAGATATTATCCCGTGCCACCCCCTGTCGTTGCCTATGGACCCAGACCTTGGCTTCGGCGGGGGCCACCACCATGGGCAGGGCATGGAAGGCCAGGGCCTTGGCAACATGGCAATTGGCACCACGGACCCTGGCACCATGGAAATTGGCATCACTGATAGATCAAGAATATGAGATGCGATTCGCCATGAAACAAAACTAAATTCTGCAAGTGGTCATGCATAATGAATGACCGCTTTTAGTCTGCTGCCGACCATCAGGGCTCAACGGCAGCAGGGCAGCGGGAGCGGTCATTCGGCGGACTGACCAGCATGTTCTCGAAACTTGGCTCTATGACTGTAAACCGTGGCCGTCTTTTGAGCATGAACCTCGCGAATGAAAATCTGATAATTTTGGGCTTGTCAGTGAAAATAATACCCCACCAATGCCTTGAGCTTATCACAACATCCCTGTCTTTGTGTTGCGCGCATAGCCTCTGACAATGAGGATAGCGTCTTGAATTCAATTTTTACAAGGAGTTGGTTACAGAAGAATGGTTGCCAAATTTGAGGACGTCACAGGCGAGATGGGCAACCTGTCCGTTTGATGCGCATGGATTGCATTGAACCAATTGTTGTGATGACCGAGTATGGTTAAATTGTAACCTGGTTCAATCCAAGGAGAATTATTCATGACCGATTCAACGGACTACGTGCCCCCTAAGATTTGGGTCTGGAACAAGACTGAAGCAGCTAGCGCTGTCACACTTCTCAACCGTCCTGTTTCAGGACCAACCCACGATAAAAAACTCCCCGTCGGTCATCACCCATTGCAACTGTACTCTCTGGCGACGCCCAATGGCCAAAAAGTGACAATCCTGCTAGAGGAGTTGTTAGCACAGGGTCATATCGATGCAGAATACGACGCGTGGCTAATCCGTATCCGTGACGGGGATCAATTTGGAAGTGGTTTTGTAGCGGTGAATCCAAACTCCAAGATCCCAGCTCTCGTAGACTACAGCGGTTCACAGCCTATTCGGGTTTTTGAGTCTGGGGCGATCATGCTGTATTTAGCCCAGAAATTTGCGACGTTCCTGCCTACCGATCCAAGTAGGCGCGCCGAGTGCCTATCATGGCTATTCTGGCAGATAGGAAGCGCCCCTTACCTGGGTGGCGGATTTGGTCATTTCTACGCCTATGCCCCAGAAAAGATTGAATATGCAATCAATCGGTTTGCTATGGAAACCAAGCGACAACTTGATGTGCTCGATAAACGGCTCTCGGAAAATGAATATATAGTAGGTAGCGAATATACGATTGCTGATATGGCCATCTGGCCTTGGTATGGTGGTTTGGTTAAAGGCTGGCTGTACGATGCTGCGGAGTTTCTTTCGGTGGAGGACTACCCGAATGTTCGGCGCTGGACAGACAATATTTACGCCCGTCCTGAGGTGCAACGCGGAATCAAAGTTAACCGTATCGTTGGCGAACTTTCCAGCCAGTTGCATGAACGCCATGATGCGAGTGACTTTGATCTACGCACACAAGATAAGCTCGTAAATGCCAAGCCGTAATCAAAGGGTTCACATAACTGAAGCAGACTTCGTTCCTTTGAGAGCCTTTCCACTGCTGAACGACCGCTGTCCTGCTGTCGACCCATCAAGAATGTTAATCAGCACCATTCGTTTGCCATCTGTCAGCATTGGGTATTTGCCACCCCATATCGCGGAATATGAATCATTAGTTTGTTGAAATATTAGGTGCATTAGCGAAACACTGAGGCTCTCAATGGCGAACCATCCAAACGCTGATTTCTGCTGAAAACTGGCCAATCACCAGCGCTGTTTGACACGCGAGGAAAGCCCTAGCCCGTCCGCCGCCAAGAAAGTGGCCGATATCGTGCGCCAGAACCTACGTCGACCAACTTGCAGGACGAAGCAGTGAATTTGGTTATTGCGCAGGCTGAGGGATTGGTGGAATAAACGCTGTTCGTTATACCAGCACGGCCAGCTTGGCATAATTCTGGAACCAGTCATCCTGAAAGACCGGCAAACCCGGTCCATTCAGGCGGATACACCAGACGGCACCGTGCTGGTCCTCATAAAGCATGGCGCAAACTTCGGGATGGTGCGTAGAGAGTATCTTGGGGATACCCATACTTTTTGCAGCCTTGGAATGTATCTCGTAGGCGTAACCGGTAACTGAGCGGCGTATCTTGCGGGTTACTTCAGGATATTGTAGAGGTCCGAGCGCAGGGGGTTGGCGGCGAAGTGCTGTTTCCAGAGTCTGGGGGTCAGCTCGGCGACGCGGGATGCGGGGTGCTGGCCGACCCGCTGCAGGACATCGACCAGATAGTCGTAGGGGTTGATGTCGTGGAGGCGGCAGGTGGTCAGCAGGCTCTGCACGATGCCGACCTGTTTGGCCCCCAGTTCCGTCCAGCAGAACAGCCAGTTTTTCCGGCCCATGGGGATCACTCGGAGTCCGCGTTCCAGATGGTTGGTGTCCATGGGCACATCGGCATCGCTGAGGAAGACTTCCAGTCCCGCCCGGCGTTTGTGGGCATAGGCGAGGGCTTTGCTCAAGGGGTTGCTGGGCAGTAACCCGGTATCAGCGGCGGTATCCGCCACCCAGGTGAAGAACGCTTCGACCAAAGGCTTCGCTTTCGTCAGCCGGAGCGCGTGCTTTTGCGCGCCTTTCAGGCCCTGCTCCCGAATTTCGGCTTCCACTGCATAGATCTGACCAATCAGGTCCAGGGCGACGGTGGCCCGCTGCGGATCGGCATCCTGGCTCTCGTAGAATTCCCGGCGGGTATGCGCCCAGCACTGGGCATGGGTGAGTCCTTCCGTTTTTTGGGCATAACGGCTGTAGGCCGCATAACCATCTGTAATCAGTATCGATCCGGGGGGTGCGGTCAGGCCCAGGAGCTGATCGACATGCTCTGCCCGGCGGCTTTCACAGTAGGGGAAGCAGATTTCATCCTGTTCCCCATATACCGGCCAGAAGTACCCTTGTTTCATTTTGCCCGGTCCTTTCAGACCGGCCTTGATGGGGGTTTCATCCATGGCCTTCACCCGGGAGGCGCGGATGGAGGCCAACTGGGCATCATGAATGGGTTCCAGCAGCCCCACAATCTGTTGTATCAACCGGGTCAGCCACGGCCGGCTCAGGGTAAAACCGCCATCCTGTAAGCGCTGATGAATCCGGTAGAGCGGCAGATGATAGAGGAACTTATCGACGACTATCCCGGCGGCGAAGCTGACGTCGGCGCGACTGCCTTCAAGGACGCCTACGGGGGCGGCGGGACAATGGATGATCTGGGTATCGAGACGCTTGATCACCGGGCGGACATATTTGATCACCACATAACTGCCGGGCTGCTGGGCCAGACGGTAGGTTTCCTTGGTGCCGATGACGGTGTATTGCTCCGGGGTCAGACCCGCGATTTCGGGATTAGGGACTTCAATGGTGGTGACCGGGACTTGATCGGCATCGAAGAAGGGGACCGCTTCGGCCCGGTCTTCGGTCTTGCTGCAGGCGCTTTTGCGGGTATGGGCCGGAATGCGGCGGGTGGGCGCTGCTGCCGGGGGCACCGGGGTTTCTATGCCCAGCGCCTCCGCCAGGGTCAACTGCTGGGCCGGAACTTCGGGGATCCGCTTTTCGCTCTTCTGGCCGAAGGTCTGGCGCTTGAACCAGTCCAGTTGATGTTTGAGCGCGTCGATCTGTGCCTGGAAAGCGGTCATTTGCTGCTGAAAGGCCGTTAATTGTTGTTCGGTATGCAGCCATCCCTGCACGGCCAGGAGGACGGTTTGCGGGGACAGGGCGGCGGCCTCTTCAAGGCTTAAAGGGGTCGGGAACAAGGCCGCTGCCGTGACATTTTTCATGTGTAAAATCATAGCAATAATCACCGATTCTGTCCATAAAAAAGGCCTCGAAACGGCGTAAAAAAGCATGTTATTCCGCTGGTTCCGGCGCTTGATAGCGCTTGCGCTGCGCGCCCGGCACAATCCCTTCGAGCATCAGCTTGAGATCCGTCCAATCCATCTCCCGGGTCACCACTTTCTGCCAGTCCGGGAGAAAGCGACCGCGCTCCAGACGCTTGGCCCAGAGGCAGAATCCGGTGCGATGGTAAGTAGGCCGTAGGAGTTTCACCCTCAGCCTCTCGCAGAACCGTACGTGAGTCTCTCAACTCATACGGCTCCCGTTGTCCAGTCGGCTATCATTTCCATAAACGTGCCAGTGCACAAACAACGATGGGCATGCTTTCCTCATCCGGTTGAGCCAGTCAGCACTGCGGCGCTTATGTCCCGCCAATGCTTTGTATTTCCGACGAGCCCAGCGCTGGAGCTTCTGATCAAAATGATTGAAGACCTTACGCATAACCGTTTTGTAGAAAGCCCCGTAGTAGTTCCACCACCCTTGTAGGATGGCGTTGTACTGTTTTGATAGTTCCAAAAGGCTGGCCGGTGTTTGTCGCTGGATATTCCAGCTGCGGGTTCGTTGACGCATTCGCTTTAGCGCTTCAGTACTGGCCCCGGGCAGGAAGCTGGTAAACCGACATCCACTATTGCCCCATGCCTCCCGTGATCGGAAGGTGAACCCCAGAAACGTAAACTGCGTCGTAGGGTAAGCTGCTTTGCGGTTACTGTCCTTGCAATAAACAATCTTCGACTTGTCCGGGTGCATGCTCAACAAGCATTCTGCCAGGCGTATCTCAATTGCTGTCATGACCTCATGTGCCTGCCTCTCCGTGCGGCAGTGAACCACCGCATCGTCAGCATACCGTGCAAACGGACATGCAGGAAATGACCTTTGCATCCAGATATCGAACACATAATGCATAAACAGATTCATTAACAAAGGGCTGATAACGCCACCTTGGGGCGTGCCGCTTTCACGCAGTACTTGGATACCCTCGGCGGTCACGAACGGGGCCTTAAGCCAACGCTCGATATATAACAAGATCCAGCCTTCCTTTATGTGATGTTTTACCGCTTTGAGCAGCAGCCCATGATCAATGTGATCAAAGGCTCCCCTGATATCGAACTCCACCACCCAGTTGTGGTTCCAGCAGCGTTTACGTGTGATCGCAACTGCCTGCTGGGCCGACTTTCCCGGCCGGTACCCGTAGGAGTCCGGATGAAACAGGCAATCCAAACGTGGCTCAACTAAAAGCTTGACCGCCGTCTGGGCCACCCTGTCCGCCACCGTGGGTATACTCAATGCGCGCTTGCCTCCGGATCGCTTGGGAATTTCCACCTGCCGAACCGGTGGTGGAAAATAGGAACCGGATGACATCCGGTTCCACACCTTGTAGAGGTTCCGCTGCAAGTCCTGCTCGAACTGAGCGATGGATTGCTCATCTATTCCAGCAGCGCCTCCGTTAGCTTTTACGCATTGATAAGCCTTCCAAACTACTTGTTTGGAAATGTTGTACGACTTTGCTGTGCTCATGCCACTCCTCCTTGCCTAAGCAAGTTGGTGACCGTCGCCAGCTGGGCAACGCCATCCCTTCGCTCCATCCCCATTACAGGAATTTCATCACTACTACGAATGGCTCCGCCCCTCGGCCTCTGCATCGGTATTCTTCCTCGCGGTGGTAGCCGCTTGTCATTTCCCTTGGCATCAGAGGCGAGGTTCTCACGTTCCATATCAAAGCAGCAATTCTCAATATGGCCAAGAGCCCTTTTTATGGGGTGGCACCACCATATGAATGACTCGGCTTTTTTGGATGTACGGTGAGCGCTGGACAAATCCATCCATTCAACGTATAAGAGGCTGG
>NZ_JABELD010000045.1 GCF_018853445.1 Acidithiobacillus concretivorus | reverse complement strand
CGAAGGTTGCAGCATAACCATTACTCAGGGACAATTTGGGGCAGCGCCATTCTGCTGCAATGTTAGAAACCAGACTAGCTTAAACTCTCGCTCTTTTTGTCTTGACTCATGGGTCCACCATAGTTACTGCGCCAGTGCCCAAAATGCGGCCCTGACCAAACAGGCTGGCAGCCCCGATCGCCGCATTGGCGGTCAGCGGCACCATTGCACCCAATGCACAAGCAATTGCAACAGCTAATCCTTTACTCTTTAGTGTACTCATAATCTCCTCCTGACTTAGAATTTCTGGTTTCCATCAAGCGTATCTATCAAAAAATACATCCTGAATGTAGTGGCCATCCCTGCGAACCATTCAACTCAGCCCAAAGGGCCATTGGCTGTGACAACCTGTGGCTCCATAGCGGCCAGTTGTGCCAAAAGGTAATTCTGCGCAGGCTTAGCGATGCTTCGCTTGTCCATGGCCTTGATCATGTCTTGTGCAAGATAATTGAAAGCTGCAGTGGTGACATGCAATCCTTTGTGCGTGGCGGTCATGGTAGGGCCAGTGTATTTGCAGGGCCCACCCACTACCTCACAAACCTGTTGGGTCAGATTATATTTGAGGGCCTTGATGTTGGTGTGCGCAAAGTAATAATTGATGTGGGGATCTGCGGCGACATAACCCACAAAAGTACTAATCAGAGCTTTTACGCCCGATGGGCCACCAAAGTCACCGATGTAATTCTGGATAGGTAGCTTGATGTCAGCACGCTGAATGGATGCCGCATTTGGTGAGGCGATTGCCAAAGGTGTGGCCAAGCCCATAGTGAGGGCCAGACCAGTCAACATAGCGGCGTTTTTCAGTTTGAACATTTTCATTTAAACCTCCTGACTTGTGTTTACGATTTAGGTGTATAGGCGTAGCAATAACCGTGAGGACTGATTTTGCCCTCCACCACTTTGCAAGTTCCGTCTGCGGTAGGGCTTGGGCCTGGGAAGAAGTGGGTACAGTTGCTGCACATATCCTTGCCCGAAGGATGATCCTGATAGCTGACGGAAGCCTTGCTCGACAGCGTGCCGGCCTCCGCCAGGGGGGAGAACACTAGTGGGGCTACGGCCGCAACTGCCACAATTTGAGTGCTCGTTTTTAACCATTCACGACGATTCATCGATTTTTTCATAGAGATTGTCCTTAAGGCTCGCGGTAACAAGGTAATAGAACTTCACGCATATCACGCATATATGTATACGATAGGTTTTAGAATTTGGATGCATCCGTATATCTGGGGGTTTTTGTGCATCTACATCATTTAGTTATTCGTATATCCACCAAACAGGTTTTTTATAAATGGATTAACTTTGATGAGGTACGCTGTGTATGTCGATGATTCTTGTTACCGCTCCATATGGCCGCACCCATGATAGCTGGCCCAATCGTGCGAAGCTGCTCCATCTCTTGCTGCTTTCCACCGTTACCTTTCAAATGATCACAGGACTTATGGGGTGGTTATATGGATGGTTTCCCTTTGAATGGCATATTATCGTGGGTCAGGTGCTGATCGTGGTCCTGCTTTTACAGTGGGGTTGGCTGATGTTGAGCCGCAGTGGACGCATGACGTTGCGCTACTTGTTTCCCCTGAATCCCGCTGGGTTAAGAGCGGTCGCCGAAGATATCAGAGGGCTCTTTCAAGGCGTTTTAGCGCCTCCCGGGCCACGCGCAGGGCTGCCTGGATTGATGCACGGGGTATTTCTTCTCTCGGTCACTCTGGTTGCCGCCGCTGGACTGCTCCTATTAGGCGGGTTTCGCGGGTGGTGGTTCGGAATTCCATTTGGATGGTTGTTGGACATTCTTCGTTGGGGGGCTGTTGCTATTGCTTTGCAGTGGATTGGGCACGTCGGAATGGTGTTTCTACATGCTCTTACCGGTGACCCACTCTGGAATATGTTTAAGTTGCGTTTAGCACGTAAAGGATGCGCCCGATCAAATAAATGACGGGACGTTATATCTGGAGTTGGCCGTACTTTGGGTTTCTGGCGTGTAGGGTGTGGTCGCTGATACGAGACACAATGCGTCATTATGTCTCATGGGCCGAACTGGTCTAGTCCTCAACCCATTGATTGGACAGGACTCGGCTACTGCCTGGTCCTGTCCTTTACGAGACAAAAAGCAGAAGCCGTTCATTTTGTGCTGGCTCAAGACAGCTCCAGGCGGCGCTCGATGCGGTCTATACGTTCACTCAGACGATCCACGCACACACTGATAGTTGCTGTGTTCTCTTTGTTATGGACAATGTCCCGGCGCACACTCGCAACACTGACCTCCAAGGAACCTAAACGGGTTACCACTTCCTCCAGCTTGCGCTCTATACGAGCTTGCCCGACCTGAAAACGTTTCAGGTGTTCCAATATCAAGTTTCCGATTTCTTCTGCCATGGTTAGTTAGTCTTCCTGACCTGAATGCTGAGCATAGAGCGTCTTATCCGTTGAGTATAGAAGGATCCTTCGTCAACCGAATGAATAGCATGAACAACGCTTCAAAGAACCTCACGCAGCAAAAACCTCGGATCAGGCAAGCACAGCGCCGCACCCGCCTTCGTCAATCGTTGGGTATCATGAACACCACAAAGTACCCCTAAAGGCAGGACTCCTGCGGCTACGGCCATTTCCATATCATGGACGGTGTCCCCGACCATTACGGCGGCTTCGGGTGCCAGCGCATAATGATCCAGGAGCTGTTCGAGCATGAGGGGATCGGGCTTGGAGCGGGTTTCGTCCGCGCAACGACTGGCACTGATGCAGGCAGCCAGATGCGGGTTTTCGCGCAGCACCTTGTCCAGACCACGGCGCGCCTTGCCCGTTGCTACAGCAATTTGAAAACCGGCTTCAGCCAGAGCAATGACCGTTTGCTCCACTCCAGGAAAAAGTGGCATATCAACTGCCGGGGTGGCAAAAAAGCAATTACGGTACCCCTCCAGAATGCGGGAGCGTAAGTTTTCGTCCGCATCAGGGGCGAGAACCGCCAGCGCATCACCAAGACCTAAGCCAATGATTTCCTTATATTGCTCTTCACCGCGATCGGCCAGTCCGGCATAGGCAAATGCATGGGCCAGGCATCGGCAAATAGTGGGAATGCTGTCCATCAAAGTGCCGTCCCAGTCGAATATGATCAGACGGCGATCCTGCAGTACGGGATTCATGATTTGGGCTCCTGACGTAATTGCTGAAGTAATCCTTCCAGCTCTGCAGGCAACGGGGCCTGGATATGCATGGGCTGCTGGTCACGAGGATGCGTAAAACGAATGCTGACTGCGTGCAGGAACAGGCGGCGCAAGCCCAGACTGCGCATACGCTGATTGAAAGCTGCGTCACCATATTTTTCGTCACCCGCCACTGGGTGTTCTATGGCCTGTAGATGAACCCGAATCTGGTGAGTACGGCCGGTATCCAGATCGGCCTGCAATAAAGCAGCACCGGGGAAATGCTCTAACACCGAAAAACGCGTATGCGCGGATTTGCCATCGACAGGATCCACCCGCACCATGCGTTCTCCCGATTGCAGTGTGTTTTTGCGTAAGGCCAAGCGCACGGAGCGCGTTTTGTCTTTCCAGTCGCCCAGGGTCAGGGCCAGATATTGTTTTTCCATCTGTCCCTGGCGCAAGGCCTCATGCAGCGCCCGCAGTGCCGAGCGCTTTTTGCTGAGCACCAGACAACCGGAAGTGTCGCGATCCAGGCGATGCACCAGTTCCAGCTCGCGGGCTTCAGGGCGTAGTTGGCGCAGGGCTTCAATAATGCCCCAGCTCAAACCGGAACCCCCATGGACTGCAAGACCACTGGGCTTGTTCAGCACCAGCACATGGCTGTCTTCAAAAAGAACTGCAGATTCCAGTTGTCCGCGCAGGTGGGCAGGAAGAATGGCCGGATCGCTGGGTTCGGCAACCCGCACCGGCGGCAGGCGCAGCACATCGCCAACGGCAATGTGGTAATGTGGCCGCGCCCGGCCTTTATTGACCCGCACTTCGCCACTACGCAGGATTTTGTAGATGTGGGAACGGGGCACGCCCTTCATGACTCGCAAGAGGAAATTGTCGAGACGCTGGCCCGCATCCGCATCGGTTACCAGCCACTGTCGCACTCCGTTTTCCGCCATATTTTCACCGCCCCTGCATTTTTTCGTTTGCGATTCTATTCTTTTATGGCATATATTGCGACTGAGGACGCTGCGCTAACAGAGTGCGGCCCCCATTTTAGCATCGAAGGGCAAGCCTTTCGGTCCCAATTACAAACGCTGCGCTCCCCGGCCTGCTTTATTGAGCATGCGGGTTGAGCGCCGGAGAAAGAAGAACTTATGAAAAGGATGTTGATTAACGCTACCCATGCAGAGGAGTTGCGGGTAGCTTTGGTAGATGGTCAAAAACTCCTCGACCTGGATATTGAACGCGCCTACAAGGAACAAAAAAAGAGCAATATCTACAAGGGCAAAATCACCCGTGTAGAGCCCAGCCTGGAGGCGGCTTTTGTTGACTATGGCGCCGAACGTCACGGCTTTCTGCCACTCAAGGAAATTGCCCGGGAATACTTCCAGCAACAGGAAGCCGGTCAGGGCCGCAAGCGTATTCAAGAGCTGATTCGCGAAGGTCAGGAAGTCATTGTTCAGGTGGACAAAGAAGAGCGCTCCAGCAAGGGTGCCGCCCTCACCACCTTTGTCAGTCTGGCTGGTCGCTATCTGGTCCTGATGCCCAACAATCCCAGGGCGGGCGGCGTTTCCCGCCGCATTGAAGGGGATGATCGCACCCAGATTCGTCAGCATCTTCAACTTCTCGATATTCCCGAAAATATGGGTGTTATTGCCCGTACTGCCGGTATTGGTCAAGAACTCGAGGCGCTGCATCGTGATCTCGAATATCTGAAACAAATCTGGCAGGCCATTGTCGATACGGCCGCACCCCGTGCCGCCCCTTTTCTGATTTACCAGGAAGGGAATGTGGTCGTCCGGGCCCTGCGCGATCACTTTTCGGAAGATTTTGGTGAAGTCCTCATTGATGAGGAAGGGGCCTATAACGCTGCCGTGCAGTTTATGGGCGCCATGATGCCGAAAATGGTGCACCGCCTGAAATATTACGATAACGACGTGCCCCTCTTCAGCCGCTATCAAATTGAACAGCAGATTGAATCGGCATTCAGTCGGGAAGTGCGGCTGGAGTCGGGCGGGGCCATTGTCATTGATCATACCGAGGCACTGGTTGCCGTGGACGTCAATTCTGGCCGTTCCACCAAGGGTCAGGATATTGCCGAAACCGCTTTCCGCACCAATCTGGAAGCGGCGGAAGAAATCGCTCGTCAAATCCGCCTGCGCGATCTGGGCGGCCTGATTGTAGTGGACTTCATTGATATGGAGTCTCCTAAACATCAACGTGAAGTGGAAGGCAAGCTCAAGGAAGCCCTTAAACTGGATCGGGCGCGGGTACAGCTCGGCCGTATTTCCCGCTTTGGTTTGATGGAAATGTCCCGGCAACGGTTGGGAGCCAGCCTGGAAGAAGCGTCTTCGGAACCCTGCCCGCGTTGTAATGGTACGGGCCAGATTCGCGGCTGTGAGGCGACCAGCATGCATGTGCTGCGTTTGCTGCAGGAAGAATGCATGAAACCCGGTCCTGCTGAAGTACAGTGTGAAGTACCGGTGGATGTGGCTGTTTATCTGCTCAACGAGAAACGTCTGCCGATTCTCGAACTTGAGGCAAAAACAGAAACCCGCATTGTCATTATTCCCAAGCCGGAGTTGGTAACCCCGCACTACAACATTGAGCGCACCCGCATGGAGGCGAGTGCTACGCGGACTTTGCCACAAAATCTGAATAATGCTCTACCCACACGTCCCAGCCGTCCGAATATCGAATCTGCGGCGCTAAGTCCGCTGACTGCACCGCCACCGCCCGACGTGCTTCCCCCGCTCCGTACTCCGGCGCCAGCAGCCAAAAGCAAAAATACTGGCAGCAGCAACAACAAGCCTGCCGTGCCAGAAGAGGGGATTCTCGCCCGTCTGGTACGCGCTTTGGTATCGCGTTATGTTCCTGTGGACGCGGCTACCTTTCTGGCAGAAAGTCATGGCGGCGAAACGCCGTCTGCTCCTGAAAGTGAAGAAGTCGATGAAAACTCCGGCGAAGAAAGCCGGGGCCGCCGTCGGCGGCGCGGCGGTCGGCGGGCCAGAGCCCGGCGTTCGACCCAGGGTAATCCAGGAGAGAACGAAAACGCTCAGGAAATGGAGGCCGGGGAAACCACTCCGGAAACCACCAAAGTAACGCCTAAAGTCGCGACCAAAACATCGGCAAAGCTTGAGCAGCCTGCGCCACGTGAACTGCTGACCTATCCTGGGCCGGTTCCGGCCACGGATGACTGGCATCAAATGCTGATAGCCACGCCGGTGAGCACAGAAGTGCTTACCGAGAGTCTTACTACCGAGCCTGCAGTCATCGCAACTGTCGAGGAAGCGCCAGCGGAAGCTCATGAAGAAACCCGGGCGGAAACATTGGAAGTAGTTGAGCCAGTGACCGATCTGGCGGAACCTTCCGCCACCGAGAGTTCCTCGACAGCGGCTCCGGTAACAAGTCCTGAAGACTGGCATTTACCGCTGTTTACTGAAACCGCAGAAACAGCGACCGCTTCGGAAGAGGCCGTTGCAGAAAGCATTGAAGACCCCGGCCAGCAGTCTCTGCCGCTTAACGACGATTAATTCGTAAAGCGGCGGCTTCCCTTTCCCCGCAACTCAGACTCCCTGCCGTCGCCAACTGGTCCCGGCAGGACCATCTTCCAGAATAATTCCTGCAGCAGCCAATTCCGCACGAATAGCATCTGCACCCGTAAAATCTTTTTGCTGGCGGGCAGCAAGACGGGCCGCTATACGTTCTTCAATCCAGGCATTATCGCTTTCATGGGAACCCCGGAAATAGCTTTCCGGATCTTCCTGCAAAATGCCCAGCATGGCTGCCAACTCGCGCAGGAGGGTGGCCAAGGGTGCGGCTACTTCGCTTTGCTCATCTCGCAAGCGATTGATTTCCCGAGCAAGGTCAAAAAGGGTGGCGAGCGCCGCCGGTGTATGAAAATCATCACTCATGGCGTTATGAAAGCGCTCCCGCCATTCACTGCCCAATTCGGGCACAATTTGGCGTGCTGGCATGCCGCGCAGCGCCGTGTACAGGCGCGTCAATCCGGCGCGGGCCTGCTCCAATCCTTCTTCACTATAATGCAAGGGACTGCGATATTGGCTGGAAAGAATGAAAAAGCGCAGCACTTCGCCTGAAAAAAGAGGAAGAAGCTCGCGCACCGTTAAAAAATTATTCAAGGACTTAGACATTTTCTCGTCATTGATGCGCACAAAGCCGTTATGCATCCAGTAGTGGGCAAAAGCGCACCCTGCCCCCTGGGATTGAGCAATTTCATTTTCATGGTGCGGAAACTGCAAATCGGCGCCGCCACCATGAATGTCAAAAGTGCAGCCCAAAGCATCTGCAGACATGGCCGAACACTCTATATGCCAGCCCGGCCGACCCTCACCCCAAGGTGAAGACCAAGAGGGTTCATCGGGCTTGACCGCTTTCCAGAGGGCAAAATCCAGAGGATCGTGTTTATCTTCGCCCAACTCCACGCGCGCGCCCGAATTGAGCTCATCAATGGATTTGCCCGAAAGTTTTCCATATTCCGGAAAACTTCGCACGGCGTAATACACATCGCCGTTGGCTGCTGCGTAGGCATGCCCCCGTTTAATCAACTCGGCAATCATGTTTTGCATGGCGCCCACATGCTCCGTAGCACGCGGCTCCAGGTCTGGCTTCTGGCAGAGCAAGGCGGCTTCATCGGCGTGCATGGCCTCAATAAAACGCGCGGTCAGCGCCTGAATAGACTCGCCCTGTTCCAGAGCACGGCGGATAATTTTATCGTCAATATCGGTAATATTACGCACATAGGTCACTTTCATGCCCCGTGCCCGCAAATAACGCACCACCGTATCAAAAGTGACCATAACCCGGGCGTGACCCAGATGACAGTAGTCATAAACCGTCATACCACAAACATAAATACCCACCTGCCCCGGCGTTGCCGGTTCCAGAGGGGTCTTGTCACGCTGCAGGGTGTCGTAAAGAGTGATGGACGGCAGGAATGGCGGCATTACTTTCTCGCTTCAGATAATATGCTGGGGGCAGTACGCAGGCGCTGTTGCGCGCGCTCCATACCAATCAAAGGCAGGAGGGCTGCCAGTTCGGGGCCATGACTGCGCCCTGTCAAGGCTGCCCGCAGGGGCATAAACAAAGATTTTCCTTTTAATCCACTTTCCTGCTGCAGGGTTTTGGTCCAGATTCGGTAATCTCCAGCTGACTGCTGGAGGAGCATCGCGGCCAAAGGCCAGAATTCTGCCGGGGCTTCCGCAAGGGCGGCAAGTGCAGCGTCCTCCTTTTCCAATTCAGTGAATGCCTCATCGGCGAAACAACGCCTGGCCCAATCCACGGCATCTTCGGGAAACAGCACATTGGCGCGCACTGCTGCGACAAACTTTATTGGCAAATCTTCATCTTCAGAAACCGCCTTCAAAATCCTTTCCAATAGATTATTTTCAATAGTATTATTGGATAAATTGGCGGCAAGCAGCCACTCCCATAGCTGTGCATCACTCAACGCCTGCAGCGCCAGACGCTGCCAATGCTGAAGCTGCACGACATCAAAGTGCCCCGGCGCACGGCTGATTTTTTCCACTGAAAAACCCGCAGCCAAAGCCTGATCATCCAGCAAGTCACTTTCCACATAGTGGTGACCAAGGCGCGCCAGATAATTGCGCACGGCTGCCGGGAGATAACCGTTAAATTGCAGGTCACGCAAACTGGCCGCGCCGTGGCGTTTGGACAGCGGCTGACCATCGCCACCCAACAGAAGCGGCAGATGGGCGTATTCGGGGACAGGCAAATTCAACGCCTGCAAAATCAGAATCTGACGCGGGGTATTACTGAGATGATCCTCTCCGCGCAAAACCAGATTCACCCCCATCAGGGCGTCATCCACCGCGTTGGCGAAAAAAAAGGCCGGGCTGCCATCACTACGCCGAATGACAAAATCACCCAGATCGGCCAGAGCATAGCTGCGCTCCCCCCAGACCCGGTCGGGCACGGTCAATATTCCCGAGTCGGGCACCCGATAACGCAACACCGGCTGAATACCCCTGGCTTCAAAATCACGGCGTTGGTCTGCATGCAGATGCCGACAACGCCCGCCATAGCGCGGTGACTTGCCAGAGGCCCGTTGCACCGCTCGTTCTGCGGCCAGATCCTCGGCACTGCAATAACAGGGGTAGGCCTGTCCCGCTGCCAGCAGGGTTTCATAGTATTGATGATAAATATCCAGGCGTTCCATCTGCCGGTAAGGCCCCACCGGGCCGCCGATGTCAGGGCCTTCATCCCAGTTCAGACCCAGCCAGTGCAGGTCTTCCAACAGGGCTTTTTCATAAATTTGCGGCGAGCGGGACTGGTCTGTATCTTCCAGCCGCAGAACGAAACGACCCGCGACAGCCCGTGCTGCCAACCAGGCAAACAAGGCGGTGCGGGCGTTCCCCAGATGAAGATAGCCGGTGGGGCTAGGGGCGAAGCGACTCTTTAGATTCATGGTGGTATAGTATTGCGCCATAAGCCGTCTCGCAATGACAAAACGGCAACAGGATACTTGGTAAAAGGCAGTCTCCTCTCTCTTTTGCCAAGCATTCAGGAAATGGAAGAAACAACATGGCTCAAACTGGCAGCCCCCGCGCGCGTGGCAAGGCACCCAAACGTCCTCGTTATGGACGCTGGATTTTATTGATCATCGCGCTGATCATCATCAACATTTTCATCGGGATCAGCATTTATGTATATCGCATCTGGGAAACCCTGCCGCCCGTTCATGAGCTGAAAGAATGGCATCCCGATGAACCCCTGCGGATTTATGCCGCAGACGGTTCGTTGCTCCAGGAAGTCGGCCCGCAAATGCGCTATGCCCTGCCCATTGATCAAATTCCGGTCAAATTGCAGGAATCTTTCATATCTGCAGAGAACGCCCGTTTTTACAGTAATAATCCACTGTACTATCCGGTCAGCTATCCGGGCATTGTGCGCGCGGCGCTGGTCGACCTGATCCATATGTCTCCTGTACAGGGTGCCAGCACCATCCCCGAACAGGTAGCCCGTAATTTTTATCTTACCCCACAAAAAACCATCACCCGTAAGATTGCGGAAATTTTACTGGCCTACAAACTGGCAGATCATTTTAGTCACAAACAGATTCTGGAACTGTATCTCAATAAAATTTATCTGGGTCAGGGGGCCTACGGGGTTCAGGCTGCCGCCCGCACGTATTACGGCAAGAGTGTCGAACAATTGACACTGGGTGAAATGGCTACCATTGCCGGACTCCCGCCAGCACCTTCGGTATTAAATCCGGCCATGAATCCGGATCTTGCCAAAAAACGCCGCGCTTATGTTCTGAAACGTCTGGAAAACCGGGGTTATATTTCGCAGGCTGAAGTAGCCAAGGCCAACGCTGAACCTATTCTTTCCCGCTTCCATGCCCAGGCATCAGATAGTGCTCCTTACGTCACCGACTGGATCGCAAGCTGGCTGACCCAGCAATTTGGCAGTGATTTTACCTATCGCTCAGGACTCAAGGTATATACCAGTATCATTCCCAAAGATCAGGTTGCCGCCAACGAAGCCGTAGCCGTAGGACTGGAAAACTACGACATGGGACTTTCGAGCATGGACCCGAAAATCTATCGCGGCCCCGTTGCCCGTTTGAGTGGCGATGCCCTGCAAACGGCCCTTGCAGGAAAGCGTCCGGATGCCCTCCCCCCTCATGACCCGGCCAATATGAGATGGGGGGTAGTCATTAGCGCCAACAGTAAGACCGCTACCGTTTCGCTGGAGGGCAAGAAAAATATCACCATGACCCTGCGTGATATGCGCTGGGCCCGAATGCGTTTCAACAGTCCCCTGCCGAGTCAGGTCGATAGCGTTTTACATAGTGGCGATCTGATTTGGCTGCGTCCCTACGTTCATGCGATGACTGCTGGGGCCGGTCAGGAATGGGGAGCCAATGTCTGGTCTTCTGCCGGAAAGGATCCCAGCTGGCAGCTTACCCAGATTCCCAAGGTACAGGGCGCACTGGTCAGTCTCGACAGCCGCAATGGAGCCATTCACGCTATGGTGGGTGGGTTCAGCTACGAACTCAGCCACTTTAATCGTGCGGTATTTGCCTATCGGCAACCCGGCTCAGGTTTTAAACCTTTTGTCTATGCAGCAGCCATGGATGCACCGGCACTTCTGGCATCCGGTCAAAGTACTTACATGACGCCACAGACCCCGATACCGGATACCCCTCTGTCCATCACTCTGCCCGATGGACAGGTTTATGCGCCAACCAACTACAGTAAGCAGTTCTCGAACACGCCGATACCGGTATGGTCCAATCTGGCTTACTCCCACAACGTCCCCAGTGTTCGCATTTTGATGGATATTGGCATCCCCTACGCCGCCCAGTATGTGCAGCGTTTTGGCTTTCCTGCCAAGCAGGTTCCAGAGGTGCCTTCCATGGTCCTGGGTGCCGGAGATTACAGCCCGCTGCAAATGGCCAGAGCCTATTCGGTATTTTCCAGCGGTGGTTTTCTACCCCACCCTTACCTCATTACCAAAATCGTCAATGGTCGGGGAACCCAGATTTCCTTGCTGAACTGCCCCATGGGTTATGCTCCCCCACCCCAACAGACAGCCATACCGCCAGGCGTTGCCTACTTGATGACGCAAATGATGCAGCAGGTCATTAAAATTGGTACGGGTGTGGCAGCGCAAAGCCTCGGACGTAATGACATTGCCGGCAAAACCGGCACCACCAACAATGAAAACAACGCCTGGTTCAATGGTTTCAGCCCGCGCATGACCACCAGCGTCTGGGTGGGTTATGATGATAACCATACCATGGGACGCTGGGCCGCCGGGGCACGGGAAGCCTTGCCGATCTGGATTCACTATATGCGTACTGCCATGGCGGGAAATCCGGCGACAGGCTTTTTCCGTCCCCCTTCGGTCACTGGGCCTACCATCAGTGGAGGCAGCAACATCATTGGGGTCAGTGATTATCTGGCGGGTTACCCCCCCATTGCGACCACTTCTTCAACCGCTTCGACAAACAGCAGTGCGGGAACCGATATGGGGAGCAAATTGATGGATACCATCAAGAACCTGTTCTGAGCAAACACTGTTTGTAGCAGACGACGATTCATCTGTCTGATAGCGGTTTGGTTTATCTACACTATGGGGCTACAGGATGACCATTACGATTGTCTGGTTGCGCAGGGATATTCGTCTCGCTGATCATCCGGCCTTGTGGGAAGCCTCCCAGGAAGGAGCAGTAATACCGCTGTATATTCATGATGCTGATGAGCAGGCTGGTGCTGCCGAGCTCTGGTGGCGGCATCATAGTCTGCAACAATTACAGGAAGCTCTTGCCCGGCATGGTTTGCCTTTACTGCTCAGACGTGGGAAGCCTCTGCAGATTTTGCAGGAAATCATTGCTGAAACTTCGGCGCGAGCAGTTTTCTGGAATCGCCGCTATGATCCTGCTGGAATAGCTCAGGATACTGCCATCAAGGCCGAGTTGCGCAGCCAGGGTATTGCTGTGCGCTCGTTTACGGGTGATTGCCTGGTTGAACCCTGGCTGCATCATCACGACAAGAAACCCTATAAGGTTTTTACTCCTTTCTGGAAAAGCCTCCTGGCTCGCTTCAGCATTGCGCCAGCATTACCAGAACCCGATTTTTCGCCTTTACCGCATGAACTGACCCAAAACCTGGTAACCGAAACTCTGGCAGATTGGCATCTGCTTCCGCAAAAACCCAATTGGGCTATTCGTTTTTCGGAATTCTGGGCCCCCGGTGAGACCGGCGCCAAAAACAGACTTCAGCAATTTTTGGATGAATCACTGGTGAACTACAGTGAGGGGCGTAATTTTCCTGCTCAAAATTCCGTATCCCGACTTTCTCCGCACCTGAGTCATGGTGAACTCAGTCCTCGTCAGATATGGCAGGAAACGCGTTTTTACCTGCGGCAACATCCTGAGCTTACGGATGAAGGGGAGCATTTTTTGCGGGAATTGGGCTGGCGGGAGTTTTCCTGGCATTTACTGTTTCATTTTCCGCAGTTGCCGGACACCCCATTGCGTCCGGAGTTTGCCGAGTT
>NZ_JABELD010000044.1 GCF_018853445.1 Acidithiobacillus concretivorus | reverse complement strand
TGGGACACTACTCGTTTACGCTGGCAGAACAGGTGCTGAATGGCCAGCTCAGACCACTAAAGCAGCCTTCGGAGCTGGATGAATGGCCTTAGCGTACGTTTTCGTTCCGTTGGACTTCAAACCCCTAGTTCTGTTTCCAGCTCATAAGCGACATCAAAATGATCGGCAATAGCACGCTTACCCCGCCCGGTAATGAAAACCAGGCGATCACAACCTGCTGCTAATGCCTCTTCTACGGCATATTGAATCAGCGGCTTATCCACCACGGGCATCATTTCTTTAGGTGTTGCCTTGGTTGCAGGAAGAAAACGGGTACCCATGCCCGCCACCGGAAAGACCGCAGTCCTAACCATTAATTTTGTCATTTCCGGAACATGTTTTTGCATGACACACCTCTTTTTTGCATAGTCAAAAATTTAATTACCAAGCATAAGCAATTCTTATACCATGCGATACAAATAGAGCTCTGCGCCACCCCTTTCTCTAAAAAATCACCCCTAGACAGAAGCCAGACGTAAAACTTGTGATACATATTTACACACAAAAAAACATTCTTCATCAAAACCAAGGCAGTAAAAAAAGTCTTTCTTTAACAAAATTGGAACAAACTATCTCCGTCAAACCTGTGCTGCTTGCTTTTCGTACACAAAACGGCAGGCTATACTGGCAGATGAAAAGTATGGACTATGGCTCACGGCCAACCTGTAGATCTAATCACTAATCGGAGAATGTATATGATTACTGAACATCAAGACTTGAAAACAGAGTTTCCTGAACTGGCTGGACACATGGACCAACTCTTGGCAGAACAGGGGCATTTCGCCAGGCGCTATGAAGAGTTCAATAAACTGACTGCAGACATTGAGCACATTGAGCGCAATGATGCGGCTACCGGTTCGCACAGCCTGGAAGAAATGAAAAAAAAGCGCTTGCTCCTGAAAGATGAGATATACCGGATGCTCACGTCGGATTAAGCCTGCACATGCACGAACAAAGAACACCCATCACCCTCGGGTGTTTTTTCGTTGATAAATCCTGAAAACGGCCGTTGGCCATTAAGCTTTGCAGCGACTTTGGCCCGCGCCGTTGTTGTTCTTGGCGAAATCCAGCGCCCGTCAGGAGAGCTGTTTGAGCCCAAAGGGCGAGTTCTCTCCTGACAGTAGGATGAGAGCCTTAGAACAACAGGCAAGGGACGTTGGCGCAAAAAGCTGAATAGCCAACGGCCGTTTTCAGGTTAATACTGCGTTTTTTCTTCCCACCATTGGGACAGCCGATCCACATCAACAACAATGCGTGCCCCCGCTTCGCGTCCATGCAAAATCTGTGCGGGAGCCTGGGGCTCGCCGAGTTGATCAAGTACGCGCAGTGCCGATGAAAAATCCTGATTTTGAGTATATTCCGTTTGCGTAATCACCGTAGCCAAACCGGCAGATACAGCAGAACGCAAGCCATTTTCCGAGTCCTCCAGAGCCAGACAGTCCGCAGCAGAAAATCCTAATTGCCGCAGTACATACAAATAGATATCCGGGGCAGGCTTTTTGTGCGGGACAATATCGCCGGCGCCAATGGTCCGGAATCGGCCCGGTCCGTCCTGACCCAATGTGCTTTTCAGCAAGGACTCTACATTGGCTGGGGTGGTGGTGGTCGCTATGGCTATGGGTAACCCAACCTCTCTGGCAGCATTCAGCAGGCGTTCCACGCCGGGGCGCAAGGGTAAAAGACCCGCTTCCATCATCTCCACATAAAAAGCCGTTTTCTGCTTGTGGATACGGGCAATATCCGCATCACCAAGCTGCGGATAATCCGGGTGATCATCCAAAAAGCTGCGCAAACGCTCCTTGCCACCGGTCACCTTCAAATAATGTCCGTAGGTAGGGACATCCCAGTCAAAGGGGAGGTCTGCAGCGGCAAATGCCCGGTTGAAAGCCACACGGTGAGCATCCCGCTCGGTATCCGCAAGAGTTCCGTCCACATCAAAAATCAGGGCGCGCAAGGGCATAAGCTTTATTCCTGGTACAGAGTTGAAGGTGCTGGCATTGTAAACATAAGCCGCAAGATTGCCAAAATGGCTGATCTCTGTTAAACGTAAGCGGATTTATTACAAGGACAGGAAGATTACATGGCAGACAAAGCCCCTCAAACTGCTGGCATCAGCCCCACAAATGTTCAGCAATATACCGCATTTGTTCCTTACGAACCAAAGCCAGACGAAGAATACATGAACGACGCGCAAATCGCTCACTTCCAGAAAATTCTGGAAGACTGGCGCGGCGAGCTGATGGCTGAGGTCGATCGTACTGTGCAACACATGCAAATGGAAAACGTCAACTACTCGGACCCCAATGATCGCGCCAGTCTCGAAACCGACATGGGTCTGGAATTACGGGCAAGGGACCGCGAACGCAAACTGATTCGTAAAATTACCCAGGCTCTGGGTCGCATCAAGGAAAATGAATACGGTTATTGCGAATCCTGTGGTGTGGAAATTGGCCTGCGGCGTCTTGAAGCCAGACCAACGGCCACTCTTTGCATTGATTGCAAAACACTTGAAGAAAAACGCGAAAAGCAAATGGCGCAAGACTGAAAAGTTTTATTTTCGGAGCAGGCAGAGCGCAGCGCCCCCCATCGGGGCGCGCACCCACGGGGCCAGATAATAGCCGGGAATGCACAACAAGTGCCCGGCTTCATCCCACAGCAGGGGAATGTTCGCTCGCCACTCGGGCGGTATGCCAGCCTCCAGCATGATATTTTTTACTGTTCGATGCTGTCCGTTAGCCATCCGTGATCGCTCACCGTTTTGACGGCGCCGCCAATATAAATTGACCTGGGCACACTCTGTGCGCAAGGCGTGACTGACGCCCTCTTCAGGGCACTGCGTCAGTAACCGGCATTCCCAGCCGCAAAAAGGAAGGGGCTGGTCAACATTCCAGCTACCGTCTTGCCAATTATCATCAAACTCCGGGGCACGACTTAAATAGAGCACTTTCCCCTGAATCCTGCAGGCACCGCCTTCCCATTGAATGCTTTTAGCTGTAGCAGTCTTCAATGCGTGCTGAAGGACCTCCAGACGCGCCCGTGAGGGTAATGGACACTGAAGACGTTGCAGCCAACCCCGCAAAAACATTCTTTGTCGGGCTGAAGACAACTGCTGCAAAAAGCTTAAGGACAAAGCGTCTTCCTTCAACCCGGGGTGTTCTGACTGGTGCTGGCCCCAATACATGGCAAACCAGTCATCGACGAGCTCGTGAACATCGCCCAGATTTTCAGCGGTTCGGGCCACAGTGGACACCGCGTGGGGCCAGCCGATTTGTTCGAGCAATGGTAATAGCTGTGCGCGGACACGAGTCCGGTCATAACGGGAATCCTGATTCGCCGGATCGGAAATATAGGGGATTTTCTTTTCCTGGATGTAGTCCAGCAGTTCCTGTTTGGTAAACTGCAAAAAAGGACGAAGCAACACCCCTACTCCCAGGGATTTTTGCCGGGGCATGGCCGAGAGTCCGGCAATACCCGTACCCCGCAATAACTGCAGAAAAAAAGTCTCGGCCTGATCTTGCTGATGTTGAGCGGTCAGCAAATAGTCCCCGGCCTCAAGCTGTGCCGCCAGCAACGCATAGCGACCACGACGCGCCCGATCTTCCGGGCCTTCACCTGAAGTTTCCGGAGGCAAATGCAGTACGGTACAGGAGACACCCAGAGCGCGGGCCTGCGCGACGCAGAAACGCGCCCAGTCCGGACTTTCGGCGTGCCAGCCATGATCTACATGCAGGGCTTGCACAGGACAGCCCAAGGCCACCAGAGCGACCAGCAAAGCGGTTGAATCTGAGCCGCCACTATAGGCCACAAAAAACGGGCGCTCCCGAGGCAGGAGCTCCCATTTTTGAAGAACATTCTGGAGTCTTTGCTCCAGATCAGGCCGCGCCGACCACTCCATAGTGCATCAGGCGTTCATAACGGGTGGTCAGTAATTTACTGGTATCCATCGCTTTCAGTTCATTCAGATGCTGGGTAAAACGCTCCCGGACCAAATTGAAAACGGCTTCGGGATCACGATGAGCACCACCCAGAGGTTCGACCAGGACTTCGTCGATCAGTCCGAGAGACTGTAAGCGGCGAGCGGTAATGCCAAGGGTTTCTGCGGCCTCCGCTGCCATTCCTGCGTCTTTCCAGAGAATAGACGCACAGCCTTCCGGTGAAATAACCGAATAAACACTGTACTCCAGCATCAGCATCCGATCACCCACACCAATAGCAAGCGCGCCGCCAGACCCGCCTTCGCCAATGACGGTACAGATGATGGGAACGGCGAGATCGGACATGACAGCCAGATTCCGGGCAATGGCTTCACTTTGGCCGCGTTCTTCTGCACCGATTCCAGGATAGGCACCGGGCGTATCAATAAAAGTGAATACCGGTAATTGAAAGCGTTCGGCCAAACGCAACAGGCGCAGTGCCTTGCGATATCCTTCAGGGCGCGGCATACCAAAATTACGCTGGATTTTTTCCTTGGTATCGCGCCCTTTTTGATGTCCCATCCAGACAATCGGCTGATCATTGAAGCGGGCCAAACCGCCAATGATGGCCTGATCATCAGCAAAAGCCCGGTCTCCGGCCAGAATTTGTACTTCACTGAACAGAGCCTGCACATAATCGAGGGTATAGGGGCGCTGGGGATGCCGCGCCACCTGTACGGTCTGCCAGGCCCCCAGCTTACTGTATATGCGTTGCAACTCTTTGCGGGCCTTCACTTCGAGGCGCTTGATTTCATCGGCAATACCGGGCTGATTCAGAGCATGCAGCTCTTCTACCTTGGCTTCCAGCTCCGCTACACCCTGTTCAAAATCCAGATAACTGATTTTCATTGGCACTCCTGAACATTCTGAAAACTTACCTCAGGCGGGACGCCGGGTCTTGCGCTGTCCACGTTCTAGAGGAATCACATTATTTATCAGCAAATTGGCAGCACGATACGTCCACTGCCATTGATATCCCTCGGGCATATGCGTCTGCAGTGCCGCCAGGGCCTCTTCACTCGCCGTAAAACTTAAGCTTTCCGGCACTTTTAACAGTACCTGCAGGTCATTGTCTACCGGTAAACGCACGAGCAGACGCACAGATCCCGGATATTGCTGAAGCCAATCACGCAAAAGCTCAGGAGCCAGCGGCTTACCCTGAGGAATATCCACCATCAATTGGGTTGCCAACTCTTCACGAGCGCGCTGGCGATCCAGCACTCTTAGAGCACTGAGCCGCAGACCACCAGAATAACTGTCTTCGCCGACCTCACCCAACACCAGCACGGGTTCTTCCCCTTCCCCGATTTTCCCCGCCTGTGCCCAGACTTCGGCAAATACCACCACCTCCAGACGCCCTACACCATCATCCAGCGTCAGAAAATAAATACGATCGCCCCTTTTGGTCCGGGTACTGCGCCGCGCCACCACCAATCCAGCCACCAACACAACGGTTCCTGCAACAATATTGCTTAAAGGCTGCACACCCAGCCCGGCAAGTTCTGTACGCAGATCATCCATGGGATGGCCGCTAAAATAAAAACCCAGGGTTTCCCGTTCCTGACGCAGTATTTCTGTAGATGTCCATGGCTCAGCATGACAAATGGAAGGCGCAACAGGCAAGGCTTCCTGTCCGTCAAAGAGGGACTCCTGCAGACTGGCCTGGCTTTGCTGAAATTGGGCGGCTGCTTCAATGGCGCTTTCCAGAGAAGCTATCAGATCCGCTCTGGACACCTGCCAGTCATCCATGGCGCCAGCACGTATCAGGGCCTCCAGCGCGCGACGATTGATTTTTTGGCTATCTACCCGACAAAGCAGATCAAAAAGGCTGTTAAAAGGACCTTCTCGCCGCGCTTCCAGAATACTTTGAATCGCCGCCCGCCCCAGGCCCTTGATCGCCCCCAGGCCGAAACGGACATCCTGCTTGTCTTCAGGTTTAAACTCCAAACCACTACATTGTACGCTGGGCGGGGCAATGTGCAGGCCCATGCGCTGACATTCGGCAATCATCGCCACAACTTTGTCAGTGTGGTCCATATCTGCAGTCAGTACTGCCGCCATAAAAAACTGGGGATAATGCGCCTTGAGATAAGCCGTCTGATAGGAAACCAGCGCGTAGGCGGCAGAATGGGATTTATTGAAACCATATTCCGCAAATTTTTCCATCAGATCGAAAATGGCTCCCGCCTGATCGGGATGCAGGCCATTTTTATGGGCACCCTCCAGAAAAATACTGCGTTGTTTGGCCATTTCTTCGGGTTTTTTCTTGCCCATGGCCCGGCGCAGCAAATCGGCCCCCCCCAGGGAATAGCCCGCCAGGACCTGAGCCGATTGCATGACCTGCTCCTGATAAACAATGACGCCGTAAGTTTCCTTGAGAATGGGTTCGAGGTTGGCGTGCAAATAACTGACCTGGGCCTTGCCATGCTTGCGGGCAATAAAATCGTCCACCATGCCCGACTGCAAAGGACCGGGACGAAACAGGGCGACCAGGGCCACAATATCCTCAAAAGTATCGGGTTGCAGACGTCGCACCAGATCACGCATACCCGATGATTCCAGCTGAAACACAGCCACGGTTTCGGTGGATTTCAGCAGCGCAAAAGTCTCTGGATCATCGAGCGGGAGTAGCTGAATATTCAGGGGCGCACGGCCCTCCATGGCGGCAGCGGCATTAATCAGTTTCACCGCCATGTCAATAATGGTCAGGGTGCGCAAACCTAAAAAGTCGAATTTTACCAGACCCATTTTTTCGACATCATCCTTGTCCAGCTGGGTCACATTACCACCGCCTCCGGAACTATCCGTAAACAGCGGCAAACGATCCGCCAGAGGTTCTGGAGAGATGACAACCCCACCCGCATGGGTGGAAGCATGGCGAGGCAATCCCTCCAGACGCAAGGCAATATCCAGAAGATCACGCACATCGTCTTCTTCAGTCTGGCGACGCCGCAACTCTTCGGATTCTTCTAGGGCTTTGGCCAGGGTCATGCCCAAATCGCCGGGCACCAGCTTGGCAAGCTGATCGACAAATCCGTAGGGCAGCCCCAGCACCCGGCCAACGTCCCGGACTACCGCCCGCGCCTTCATGGTTCCAAAGGTAATGATCTGACCGACACGTTCGCGGCCATATTTTTCAGCGACATACTGAATGACCCGGTCGCGCTGATCCATACAGAAATCCACGTCAAAATCGGGCATGGAAACCCGCTCCGGATTCAGAAAGCGTTCAAAAAGCAGGCCATTGCTGATAGGGTCAAGGTCGGTAATCCCCAGGGCATAGGCCACCAGAGAACCGGCGCCCGAACCACGTCCAGGTCCGACTGGAACCCCGTTATTCTTGGCCCATTGAATAAAGTCCGCCACAATCAGAAAATAACCGGGGAAACCCATTTGTTGAATAACCCCTACTTCACGCAGCAGGCGTTCATGGTAGGGGAGGCTATCCTGGGCACGAATCTGCAACGCATCCAGACGCGCCTGCAGCCCTTTCTGAGCCGCTTCATGCAGATATTCATCCACAGACTGGCCCTCAGGAATCGGATAATCCGGCAAGGCATATTGGCCCAGCACCAACTCCAGATTACAGCGTTTGGCAATTTCTACCGTGTTGTCACAAGCTTCGGGTAAATCCGCAAAAAGTGTCCGCATTTCCTCTGGATCCGGAAAACGGTGCGCCGTGGTGAAGCGTCTTGGCCGACGTGGATCATCCAGGGTCAGCCCTGCAGAAATGCATTGACGGGCATCAAAAGCGGCAAAATCGGCGGCATCCAGAAAATGGGCATTATTGGTAGCCACCACCGGCAAATTCAGCTTTTCGGCCAGCCCGAGGGTTGCTTGCAGCAGACTTTCCTGATCTTTTTCGCCATTCCGTTGCAGTTCCAGATAAAAGCGTTCGGGAAACCAGTCTGCATAGCGTTTTGCCAAATGTTCAGCCTGCGCATGATCGCGGCGCAGCAAAGCCCGACCAATTTCACCCTGCCCTGCAGCAGACAGGGCAATTAATCCTTCACTGGCATATTGCAACCATTCGGCAGCTATTTGCGGGCGACCCTGCTGATGTCCTTCCAGATAGGCGCGACTCAACAGACGGCTGAGATTGGCGTAACCGGCTTTGTTCATGCACAACAAAATCAGACTGGCGGGGCGGTCTGCATCGCCCTCATCGTGGACCCAGATTTCACTCCCGATCAGCGGCTTCACGCCCTGACTGCGAGCGGCATTATAAAACTTCACCAGCGCAAAAAGATTACCATGATCCGTAATCGCCACTGCTGGCATATTTTTTTCGGCACAACGCTTGGCCAGCGCCTTGACCGGAATAATGCCATCCTCCAGTGAATATTCGGAATGCACATGAAGATGGACAAAAGTTGGTTCACTCACTGCTTTGCCTCCCAGGCTCGATCCACCGGACCAAAACCACGTCGATGCAGCGGACAAGGTCCATATCGCTGTAATGCCTGCATATGGACTGCAGTACCATAACCCATGTGCCGGGCCAAACCATAATGCGGATAATAAGCATCCAACGCCTGCATGGTCTGATCTCTGGCCACCTTGGCGAGAATACTGGCCGCTGCAATAGCATCAACCCGACCATCGCCGCCCACCAGAGTCTCAACCTGCCAGCCCGGCGGTGGCTGATTACCATCCACAACAATACATTCAGGACGTACTGGCAGAGCAGCAATAGCCCGAGACATGGCCCGTAACGAGGCCTGCAAAATATTGTAACGCTCAATTTCCCAAACTGCAGCCCAGCTCAAAGACCAGGCCAGCGCTTCCTGCCGAATTCTGGCAGCCCATTGCAAGCGGGCCTTGGCGGTCATTTTCTTAGAGTCGTTCAGACCGTAAAGAGGTTCACGCAAAATCACCGCCGCCGCAATGACCGGCCCCGCCAGCGGACCACGACCGGCTTCATCCACACCCGCGCAAGTTGGGCCACGGTGTTCCAAAACCGGAGATATTCTGGCTGTACTCATTCGGGATTATTCATGCCACTGACCATTTTTAGATTTACACGTCATGAAAGCATTTTCCGTAAAACCTGTCGCAATGCCTCCGGAGAATCCCCCTGCAACAAGTCACGTATCTGCTTCAGGCGTTGAACTTGTTTATGGCCAGCCTCGGCAAATAAGGGTAACAGTGCTGCAGCCACTTGTCCGGGTGTAAAGGCATCCTGCAAAAACTCCGGATACACGGACTCCTTAAGTAAAATATTGGGCATGGCCACAAAAGGCGTTTTTACCAGGCGCCGCGCAAAAGCGTAGGTCAGGGCATTCAGGGCATAAACCACTACCGCCGGACGCTCCATCAGTGCGGTTTCCAGGGTCGCCGTTCCAGAAGCCACCAGCACCACATTAGCGGCTGACAGTACCGTGCGGGTTTGGGCAATAACCACCAGAACATGACTGGGGCCGGCTCCCTGTTCCCACTGGCGGTTCCAGGCCGGTGCCAGTTCATCACGCGCCAGAGCCACAACAATTTTCAACCGGGGCATTTGCTCGCGCAGCAAACTCGCAGTTTCGGCATAACGGCGGGAAAGTTTTTCCAGCTCACCATGCCGACTGCCGGGCAGCAAAGCGAGGACCTGATCCTCCGCTGCGAGCCCCAGAGCCGCCCGAGAGGTCAAACGATCGGGTGCAGCAGTAGTCTGTGCCAGCAAAGGATGCGCCAGAACCTGCACCGGAACACCAGCTTCGGCATAAATGGGCACTTCAAAGGGAAAAAGCACCAGCATTTGATCAACAATCTGCTTGATTTGATGAATGCGCTGCCCGCGCCAGGCCCAAATCTGCGGCCCCACTACATAAAGGACGCGAATACCCAGTGCCTTGGCCGCCTTGGCAATGCGCATATTGAATGCCGGATGATCAATCAGAATGACACAAGTGGGCCGTTCTTTTTTCAGGTGCGACACAACCTGATGATACAGTCGGCGTAGCGCCCCATAATGGCGCAGCGCCTCAACCAGACCAATGATGGCAAGAGTTTCCCCGTCGGCAATATTTTCAACGCCGGCAGCCTGCAAACGCGAACCTACCACGCCTGACCAATGTAAATTCAGACCGGCAGCAGTCGCATTTTCCATGATTTCCAGTCCGAGATTTTCCCCGGACCGCTCCACAGCAAGGATAAACACCTTGCCCAATGCTTTAATCCTTCAGAGTGCGGCGAATCACCTCTGCCACCCGGGCAACCTGCGCCTCTTGCAGCTCGGGAAACATGGGCAAGGACAAAACCCGCTCGGCCAGCTTGTCCGCTACTGGACAATGACCTTGAGGCTGATCACCAAACATTTTCTGGCGATGACCGGGTATGGGGTAATAAATGGCGCTGGCAATGTGCTCTGCCTGTAAGGCGGCCTTTACCACATCCCGACCTTCCAGCTGAATGGTATATTGGTGATATACATGCTGATAAGCTTCCGGAACACGAGGTAATTGCAGGTCCAGACCGCCGAGATGCTCGGCATACCAGGCAGCCGCCCGCTGACGTCCGGCATTAAAAGTAGAAAGATGCGGGAATTCCGTGCGCAAAATCAATGCCTGCATTTCATCCAGACGACTGTTATAACCCAGCACATCATGATGATAGGTCTGCCATGAACCATGATTGCGCAAGCCCCGTAATTGTTTATCCAGTTCTGGATCATTGGTCACCACCATGCCGCCATCACCGGCACCGCCAAGATTTTTGCTGGGGAAAAAGGAAAAACAGCCGATGTCACCAAAGCTTCCCACCGCACGCCCATGAATACTGGCGCCAATAGCCTGGGCGCAATCTTCAATCACCTTCAGATGATGCTGCTGCGCCAGAGACATGATGGCGGGCATATCGGCAGGCAGACCATAAAGATGTACTGGAATAATGGCTTTTGTGCGGTCGGTGATGGCCGCTTCAATAAGTGACACGGTCAACACATAATTTTGCGGGTCCACATCTACAAAAACCGGCTTGGCACCCACGTAAAGGACCGCTTCTGCCGTAGCAATAAAAGTGAAGGTAGGCACAATCACCTCATCCCCCGGCCCAATTCCCAAAGCACGCAGAGCCAGCAACAATGCATCGGTTCCCGACGCACAGCCCACCCCATGTGCTACCCCGCAGAGTTGCGCCACATCCTGCTCCAAAGCGCGACCGTGTTCACCGAGGATAAAACCCGCCTGATCCAGAATTTTTCCCAATCCGGCAAGAATTTCTTCACGTAGTGGCTGAAAATGTGCGCGCAAATCGACCATGGGAATGGCTGTACTATGACTCATGTATTGATATCCTGTTTAAAAATCCATTGACTGGGTCTGGTCCACCCCTCAGCGGGAAAGAAAACCATCCACCGCCTTGCGTACTTGCAGCGCTGCCGCCAATACCCGGCGACCCGCCGTACCATCACAAAATACCGGAATTTGATGAAGCACCGCACCCAGAAAATCTTCAATTTCTGCGGCCAGGGCATCGGTTTTGCTCAGGCTGACGGCTTCATCCCGAACACCGGGAATACCCGGCACGGCCCCTTCTCCGCGATGATAAATATGCAGGGTATTCTGGATAAAATCTACAGAAGCGTAACGGTCCTGCCAGAAAATCCGCAAGCGCCGGGCCGGTTCGCGAACCACCCGGGAAGCCGCAAGGTTCGCCACGGTACCATTACTGAGAGTGATCCAGGCATTGGCCATGTCGGCCTTGTCGGTCACCGCAGCAACACCTACCGCGCGCACATCAACAGGTTCGGCCTCAGTCAGCAGTAAGGTCAGATCCAGATCATGAATCATGAGATCCATGATGACATCAATATCCAGAGAACGGGGCTTGAAAGGCGCCAGGCGCTCGGCTTCCAAATAACGAGGTGCACCATAACCTGCCTGTCGCAAATGGCGAATGGCCGGATGCACTCTTTTAATATGCCCCACAGCCAGAACCAGTTGGCGTTCCTGAGCCAGAGCAATCAAGGCATCTGCTTCTGGAATATCCAGCGTGAACGGCTTTTCAACCAGGCAATGCACCCCCGCACGCAGTGCTTCTTCAGCAACCGCATGATGGGTTGAAGTTGGGGTCGCTATGGATATGGCCTCCACTGAGGCCAGCAGCTCAGGAATGCTGGCAAAAGCCCGGCAACCTAGTTCCTGGGCCACTTCAGCGGCACGATCGGGGTTGGCGTCATAAACGCCTTGTAGATCGGACAAATTTGCATATTTCTGGGCATGAAAGCGACCCAGATGACCCACACCGATCACGGCGGTTTTGAGATGTTTCATGGTCGGGTAATTCCTCGCTTGCTGTTCTGGATGAAGTCCAGCAAATGGGCGATTTCCGGGGCATCAAGACCACGCTGACGCACCTCTTCCATAGCATCATCCAGACGCTGTCCAGAGCGGAACAAAATTCTGTAAGCGCGTTTGATTTGCAAAATAGTCTCGCGGGAAATACCACGCCGGGCCAGACCACGCACATTAATACCATGAAGACTGGCATGATTCCCGGCAGCCATCATATAGGGTGGAATATCCAGCGGCGCCATGGTTCCCCCACCCAAAATGGCGTGCGAACCAATGCGTGCAAATTGATGGACGGCAGAAAGGCCACCCAGAATAGCGTGGTCTTCAATACATACATGTCCGGCCAGAGTCGCCGCATTGGCCATCACCACCTGATCGCCGATGCAGCAGTCATGCGCCACATGACAATAAGCCATGAGCAGATTGTGGCTACCAATTCGCGTCACACCGCCCCCCTTTACCGTGCCGCGATTCACCGTCACGAACTCCCGCAAGGTATTGTGCGAACCGATTTCCAGTGCCGTAGGCTCGCCCTTATAGCCTAAATCCTGGGGAGCCGTACCCACTGAAGCAAACTGAAAAATATGATTATGGCTGCCAATCCTGGTCGGACCTTCCAGTACCGCATGCGCAGCAATCTGACAGTAATCACCCAACTCCACATTAGCACCAATCACTGCGTAAGGACCAATTTTACAATCGGTACCAATAATGGCACTTGGATCAACAATGGCCGTAGGATGAATGCTTGCGCTCATGGAGCAGTTTCCCGAAGCGTTGCCAGCAACAGGGCCGAAGCCACCTCATGACCATCTACCAGTGCCTGGGTTTCCATTTGCCACATTCCCGAGCGACGCCGACTGACGTTAGCCAGCAACTCCAGACGATCGCCTGGAGTGACCGGCTTGCGGAAGCGGGCCTTATCAATACCGGCAAAATACACGGCGGCATTTTCACCATATTTATCTTCCGAAACAAAAGCCAGCAGAGCAGCGGCCTGGGCCAGGGCCTCAATAATCAAAACCCCTGGCATCACGGGCATGGCCGGAAAATGTCCCTGAAAAAACGGCTCATTCATGGTGACATTTTTGACTGCTCGCAACGACTTTCCGATCTCCATATGCAGCACGCGATCTACCAGCAAAAAAGGATAGCGATGCGGTAATCGCTTCATAATATCCTGAATATTCAGTTCACTCTCCATGCAATGGCTCTCCGTCAGATGATGCTTGGTGCGCAGATTTTTTCTCCAGAGTTTTTACCCGCCGGAACAAGGCATCCAGCCCGTCAAAGCGGGCAACAATGCGCCGCCAACGGGTAATTTCATGGGCTGGTACCACTCCCGAATAAACCCCCGAGCTACGCAAGGAATGGGTAATAGCACTTTGTCCGGCAATCACGCAGTTATCCGCTATTTCAACGTGTCCGGTAACGCCAACCTGCCCGCCAATCCGGCAATGGCTGCCAATACGGGTACTACCCGCTATGCCCGTTTGACCAGCAATAACCGTATGCGCGCCTATTTGCACATTGTGACCGATTTGCACCAGATTATCGATCTTGACTCCGTCGGCAAGAATCGTATCGGTCAGAACACCACGATCAATACAGGTATTGGCACCTATCTCCACATCATTGCCGATCAATACCCCGCCTATCTGGGGAATTTTCAGATATTTCCCGTTTTCTTCCGCAAACCCAAATCCATCCGCACCAATAACTGCACCCGCGTGAATAACACAACGTTCGCCAATGCGGCAACCAGAATAGATTTTCACACCCGGGTAAACATGGGTTCCTGCCCCTATCAGAACGTCAGCACCCACAAATACGCCCGCCTCCAGCCAAACTCCGGCTGCAATCTGTACCCCCGACTCCACCTTGACGAAAGCATCTATGCGCACCTCAGGATGGATTTGCACATTCCGATCCAGTTGAGCGCTGTGATGAATACCCGGTTCATGACGGGCCACAGGAAACAGGTACTGCATAATTTTGGCAAAAGCCGCATAGGGGTTTTTGACAACAATGCAGTTTCCAGAAAAATCATCGGCAGATTCAGGGCTGAGGATAACGGCACCTGCCTGACTGGACTGCAAACAGCCACGTAAGCTGCTTGCCTGGAAAAAAGTAATATCCCCAGCCTCGGCGGTATCAAGTGGGGCTATGCCG
This sequence comes from Acidithiobacillus concretivorus, assembly GCF_018853445.1. Classification (GTDB taxonomy): domain Bacteria; phylum Pseudomonadota; class Gammaproteobacteria; order Acidithiobacillales; family Acidithiobacillaceae; genus Acidithiobacillus; species Acidithiobacillus concretivorus. The sequence goes on along the minus strand of NZ_JABELD010000044.1, from coordinate 32,542 downwards.
GTAACCAGGTATTCTGCATCGCCGCGCAATTCTCCAGCAAGTTGTTGTGCCAGATCCTGAAGACGATGCGTGCTGCTTGCTCTCATTATTTTTTTCCTGCGGACTTTGCCGCACTCATCGTGCTGTTCATGGCTGCCACCACCTGCCCGGTCAAATCAATGGCACCGCTGACATACAACACTGATTTGTCATTGAGAATAACCGTGTAATGCCCGGCACGGCCAATTTGACTGACCACTTTGACCAGTTGGGTCTGAATATTCTTGAGAATCTGATTGCGCTGATAGTTGAGCGTATCCTGAGCCTGGCGCTGAAATTGCTGAAGACTGAGAATCATACTTTGCAATTGTGCTTCGCGATCCTGACGCTGGGCATTACTCAAATGTGGAAAATCTTTTTCCAGCGATTTCTGAAAAGCATCTATTTGTTGGCGCTTTGCTTCTATTTGCTTTTGCTTGGCCTCCACCTGCTTATTGAGGTTCGCCGCGCCGACCTGCGCTTCGGGAAGTTCGCGCAGGGCTTTATCGAGATCGACAAAGCCGATTTTCATGGGGTCGGCGAAGGCTATCCCGGCAAACAGCAACAAACCCAAACCCAGAAGTAACTGACGCATCATACCCATATCACCGGAGCATCAGAAGTTGTTACCCACAGTGAACTGCAGGGGTTGGGTAAGATCTCCCGGCTTTTTGTCCAAGGGGATCGCCAGGGACAAGCGCAGAGGTCCAAGGGGGCTGATCCACAGAAAGCCTATGCCAGCCGTTGTACGCATCTCACCCAGACTGGGGAAATAGTTATTGGTATAATTATAGATGGAACCGTCGGTGTTGGACTGAACACCATAAACCCAACCGCTGGCTGCAAAGAGAGACATCCGGAAATTAGGGTTATCCGCCAGGCCCGGCAATGGAAAGTAAAGGCTGGCATTAAACAACAACTCACGGGTACCACCTACAGGATAACCACCGACCTGCGGACCCAGCGCATAAGTCTGATAGCCCGGCAGTGTCGTAGGACCACCCAGATAATAGTTATTAAAGAAAGGAACCGGCTTGCCACCATAGCCATTGATGAAGCCATAGCGACCACTCAGTCCGCCAGTCAACCAGGAAGTGATGGGATGATAATAGTCAGCCTTGACCTCTGCCTTGTACCATTTTAGTTTTCCCGGAGGGACGGCGGCTTTCAGATCCAGACTGCCATAAAAACCTTTAGTCGGGAAAATCGGCGAATTGCGACTATCATACACCAGACTATTACCCATGGTCACAGCAGTAGCCGTATTACCAAACGTAGTTACATACTGGTTATAAATCTGTGGACTACCAGAAGTCAGATTAATGGTCGTATTACTATAGCCCAAGGACATATAGTCATAGACATACCGCATGATGGGTATGCCCAGCGTGCCCGTAGCACCATAGTCAATTTCCTGATAGGGTGCGACAGCGAGGGTGGAAAGATTGGTATCATTCCGATAAAGATTAACACCCAGACTGATGCCATCCGGAGTAAAATAAGGATCAGTATAAGACAGGTTGAATGCTGTGCCCAATCCGCCCACATTGGCCGAAAAAGACAGCGCATTTCCGGTACCCATAAAATTGTTCTGACTGATGGAACCATTGAACAAAATACCCTGCGCATTGGAGTAACCTACACCCAGGCTGAAACTGCCCGTTGGCCGCTCGCTGACATGCACATCCAGATTCATCTGATCAGGATGACCGGGAACCGGAACCGTTTTAGTGTCAATTTTATCGTAAAAACCAGTCTGCTGGAGCCGCTCCTTGGAACGCCTGATCTGCGCGCCATTATAAAGAGATCCTTCCATCTGCCTGAACTGACGCCGGACTACATAGTCCCGACTGCGATCATTGCCAGTAATTTCAATGCGGCGAATGTACACTTTGCGCCCTGGGTCCACTTCAAAATTCAGAGCCACCTCACGGGTTTTTTCATCCACCGTCGGCACCGGTGTGGTATTGGCAAAAGCATAGCCCAGATCACCCAGCTTGTTGGCAATGGCACTATTGGTGTCATTGATTTTTGCCCGGGAAAATACTTCACCCGGATGAATTTCCACCAGTTTTTCCAGCTCCGGCTTGGAAATCACCAGATTCCCCGTCAAATTCACCGACTTCACATGATAAACCGGTCCTTCATGCACATTGACCGTAATATAGACAAAACGACGATCTGGTGTGACCTGTACCTGATTGGATTCAATATCAAAATTCAGATAGCCGCGATCCAGATAGAAATTGTGCAGGGCTTCCAGGCCCTTCATCAATTTCTCCTGAGAATAACGATCATTTTTGGTAAAAAATGAAAAAGCATCAGGGGCACCAATATCGAAAAGTCCACGCAGACGACTTTCACTGAAAGCGTGATTACCGACAATGGTCACCTGCTTGATAGTAGCCTGCTCTCCCTCGTCAGCAGCCAGATAAATGGCTACGCGGTTACGTGGCAGTTTATCCACCTTGGCATGAATTTTCGCATTGTAATAACCCATGCCTTCATACTGCTGCTGCAGTCCATGTACGACTTCGTCAAGAAGGGACTGATTGAAAATATGGCGGTCCACCAATCCGATGCCTTTCAGGGTTCCTTCCACTTCTTTTTTGGAAAAGGCCTTGATGCCGTGCATCCTGATGCTGGCAATGATCGGACGTTCCTGGACGACCACCAGCAAATTGTCATCCGAGCGAGCGATAGTTACGTCCTTGAAAAAACCTGTAGAGTAAAGATCTTTAATCGCCTGCTGCGCTTTCTGGTCATCTACTTCTTCGCCGATATGAATGGGCAGATAGTTATAAACCGTCCCAGGGGCAATGTGCTGCAATCCTCTTATCTCTATGTTTTTCACAGTGAAGGGTGTAAATGCCCAGGCTGGGGCTGTCCAAACGGCCGCCAAACAGGCGATTCCCGAGGCAAGAACAAGAGGCGAAGGTGAAGTCAGGCTGAATTTTTTCACGGAGTCATCAATCTCGTAATATCGTTGTAAAAAGCGAAGGACATCAGCATCAGAAGCAGCACTATACCGATCTGTTGGGCTTTTTGCACCACCGCCGGTGAAAGCGGCTTACCCCGTACCATTTCCAAAGCGTAAAACACCAGATGACCACCATCCAGTATGGGAATAGGGAGCAAATTCAGGACCCCCAAACTAATGCTGACCAAAGCCAGAAAAGACAGAAATGGCGCCATGCCAGCCTGAGCCGACTGCCCCGCATATTCGGCAATGCTAATAGGCCCGCTGATATTGTCTGGCGAAACAAAGCCCTGCACCATCCGAACTATCATCTCCACGGTCATCCAGGACATCTGCCAGGTACTCTGCGCACCATAGATCAATCCCTCAAATGGTCCCCGCTGGCGTATAACTATCAAATCCTTGGGCAGAGGCGCCATGACAATGCCGATTCTGCCAATCGCTTTACCCGCCTTGTCGAGAAACATTTGTGGTTTGATCTGAATGGTTTTGCTGATCCCCGCAGCCGTCCGGTAAGTCATCTCCACCGTTTTGTCTGGATGCGATTCAATGTGACGGGCCAGACTCTCCCAGCTCGGGACAGGATGATGATCAATGCCGGTAATACGATCGCCAGCTACCAGTCCTGCCTGGGCGGCCGGACTTTTGGCTTCGACTGCTCCCACAGTTGCTGGCAGGTAAGGCTCCATTCCGATGATCTTGCCAACAAAGTCCGGCCCCACCGAATCTGCCTTCAGATTTTGCAAGGGCAGGGTATGGGTTGCCAACCTGCCCTGCTCGGTAGTCTCAAGGTGTGCCGGCACCCGGGCAATGGCCGCCGACAACAAACCCATACGCATGTCTTCCCAGGTATAAACCTGCTGCCCATTCAGGGAGGTAATGCGTTGGCCCGGCTGCAAATGGGCCTGAGCGGCCAGAGAATGATCATTCACCAGACCAACAATGGGAGCCAGCCCGGGAATACCAATCCAGGCAACCCCGGCATAAGCAACAACTGCAAAAAGGAGATTGGCTGCAGGGCCAGCCAGGGCAATGAGAAAACGTTTGCTGGGAGCCAGTTGCTCAAAAGTCCGGGAACGGTCTTCAGGCATTACTTCTTCACCAGCCTGTTCACCGAGCATTTTGACGTAACCACCCAAAGGTAACGCAGCGAGGACATATTCGGTGCGATCCTTACCCCAACGCCGACTGATCAGCGCGGGACCAAAGCCGATGCTGAATTTCAGCACTTTCACGCCCATGAATTTGGCGACCCAGAAATGTCCAGATTCATGAATCAGCACCAAAATGCCAATTGCGAGAATAAAAGCGCCTATGGTTTCGAGTATGTGCACAGTAGCCCGAAATCAGGCCAAAGCAGATTCAGCATAACGGCGCAGATGCTTGCCGGCTATCACTCTGGCCTGCTGATCAATCGCCAGAACAGCATCCAGCTCATCCGGTGTAGCAGGTTGCAGTTCTGCCAGGGTATTTTCCACTACAGCAGCAATCCGGGCAAAAGGTAAAGCCTCGTCCAGAAACGCCTGAACCGCTACTTCATTGGCAGCATTGAGAACAGTAGCTGCAGCACCACCTGCTTTCAGTGCTGAAAAAGCTAAAGCCAGACAAGGGAACCGTTGCAGGTCAGGGGCTTCAAATTGCAAATCTGTGGTCTTGGCCAGATCCAGTGAGGATACCCCACTTTCGATGCGTTCCGGGTAAGCCAGGGCATGAGCAATGGGTGTACGCATGTCCGGATTGCCCAGTTGCGCCAACACCGAACCGTCTACGTATTCCACCATGGAATGAATGATACTTTGGGGGTGGATGAGCACATCAATTTGTTCTGCCGGAAGATTAAACAGCCAGTGGGCTTCAATCACCTCCAGACCCTTGTTCATCATCGTTGCCGAATCTACAGAAATTTTCCGGCCCATCACCCAGTTGGGATGCGCACAGGCCTGATCCGGGGTTACCCCCGCGAGCCTCTCTAAAGGCCAGGTCCGGAAAGGACCGCCAGAGGCTGTCAAAAGAATGCGGCGCACACCTCGCCCATCGGCAAAGCACTGGAAAACGGCATTATGCTCACTATCAATGGGCAGCAGGGTCACCTGACACGCCCGCACCCGGTCCATAAACAGCTTGCCCGCCATCACCAGACATTCCTTGTTGGCCAGGTAAACTTTTTTGCCGGCTTCCACTGCAGCCAGAGTAGGCAGAAGCCCTGCTGCTCCGACAATTGCGGCCATTACCTCGTCAACACCGTCCATTCTGGCAACATCTGCCAATGCTTCTGGACCACTTTCTACATTGATCTGTTTAAGACCGGCATCACGTAACAACACCCGCAATTGTTGGGCGGCGTCAGCGGCCGCCATGACGACCTGTTCGGGTTGATGGATTTTGCAGAGTGCCAACATCTCCGCAACACGATGATTACCCGTTAAGGCCACCACCCGGAATGCATCGGAATGGCGCGAAAGCACGTCCAGGGTGCTTTTTCCAATGGAGCCCGTGGCTCCGAGTATGCAGATGCCTCTTGTCATTTCCACCAACCCAGATAGTAAAGCCCGGCTACAAAAACCGGGATACCCGCGCTGATACTGTCCAGACGGTCAAGCAAACCACCGTGTCCTGGCAGTAATTGCCCACTATCCTTACGATCTGCGCGGCGTTTGAGATAACTTTCTGCCAGGTCACCAATGACTGCAAATATTGCTGTCACCACCCCCAGCAAAGCCCCCGAGCATAATACGAGAGGGTGAGACCCCAGCCAGATCCATGCGCCCAGTGTGCCCACAATGGCGCTGGCAAGCAAGCCACCCAAAAGACCCTCCCAGGTTTTGCCCGGACTGACCTGCGGGATCAGCCGCCGCCGGCCCCAAAATTTACCAAATGTCATGGCGCCAATATCGCCGGCACTGATTATTAAAATCACCCATAAAAGTTGATGTGGAGCCTGACGTTGAAGTTGCAGGGCAAACCAGAAAGCTGGCAAAAAAGCTGGCAAAAGCAGGAAACCCGTAAGCGGACGCTGCCAAAATGAAGCCCTATGCAACAAGCTGGGTGACACAGCAAGCATCAGCATCACCCATAATAGCCAGGCCGCTACCGAAATATCCGCCAACAGGGGGCCGATCAGGTTTTTAAACCAAAGCGGCAGCAGCAAAAGCAGCGCAAGCAACAGCCCCAGAAGCAGGGCAATAGGCTTGGAGAACAAGCTGAGACGCCCCCATTCCTGTCCGGCAAATAGGGCGAGCAGCATTAAAAAAACCAGAAAAATCGGAGAGGAAGCCTGAAAAATCAGGACAAAAACCAGCAGCAACAAAAAGGCGGCGGTGATCAGTCGCTGACGGAGCAATCGCCCTCCAGGACCTGATCGCCAGTACGTCCAAAACGCCTTTGACGATGCGCAAAAGAATGCAGTGCATGTTGTAAAGAAGCGCGATCAAAATCCGGCCAGAGCGTGTCAGTAAAATAGAATTCTGTGTACGCCAGTTGCCAGACCAAAAAATTACTGATGCGTTCTTCCCCACCCGTACGAATCAACAAATCGGGCTCGGGACCATCGGACAGACTCAAGTGTCGGGCAATATCCTGCTCGCTGAGATCCTGTAAATTCAATGCTGCAGACTGAAACGCAGCAATTGCGGCGCGTGTAGCTTGGGCAATATCCCAACGTCCACCGTAATTTACCGCCAGATTGAGTTGCAAACGGGTATTATCCCGGGTGAGATTTTCAGCGTCTTCAATCAACTGACGGATATCCCGTTCCAGCGCGCTGCGATCACCAATAATCCGTAAGCGCACCCCGTTTTCATGCAACTTACGGGCTTCCCGCTTCAGGAGCAAGCGAAACAGATTCATGAGCAGACGCACCTCCAGAGGAGGCCGCCGCCAATTTTCAGTACTAAAAGCAAAAAGAGTGAGATGGGGAATACCCAGGTCGACACAGGACTGAACCATTTCCCGGACCACTTCAGCTCCGCGTCGATGACCGGCCACACGGGGTAAATGCTGCCGATACGCCCAGCGGCCATTACCATCCATAATGACCGCAACATGGCGAGGGAACTTAGAAGGTTCTGATCCAGGCAGTGCAGCCATAATTCTCAGACCTCCATGAGGTCAGCTTCCTTGGCCTCCACCACGGCATCGACTTCATCCACAAAGCGATCCGTCAGCTTCTGAAAAGCCTCTTCTGCCTGACGCTCTTCGTCTTCGGAAATGAGTTTTTGCTTATGAAGGTCCTTGACCTGTGAAATACTGTCACGACGAATATTACGAATGGCCACTCGGGCACCTTCGCCCTCCTGCCTGACCACTTTTACCATCTCCTTGCGCCGCTCTTCAGAAAGTGCCGGCAGAGGTACACGAATATTGTCCGAACCGGCTACCGGATTGAGTCCCAGTCCAGCATCACGAATGGCTTTGTCAATTTTTGGGATCAGGTTTTTTTCCCAAGGTGTCACCACCAGAGAACGGGCGTCAGCCACGGAAACCGAGGCCACCTGAGCTAGCGGGGTAGGAGCATTGTAATAATCAATCATTACATGATCCAGCAAACCAGCACTGGCGCGACCGGTACGCAGACGCGTCAACTCCCCCTTGAGGGATTCGATGCTTTTTTTCATCCGGGTTTCGGCGTCTTTTTTGATGTCCTGAATACTCATGGAACCTCTCTACGCACCGAGGTGCCTTCCTCTTCACCCAGCATTACCCGCATTAATGCGCCGGATTTGTTAATGGAAAAAACGATGATGGGCATATCATTATCACGACAAAGGGTAATCGCTGTCGCATCCATCACCTGAAGATTCTGCTCCAGAACCTGGCTATAAGACAGTTCACGGTAACGCATGGCCTCAGGATGAGTGACCGGATCATCCGTATATACGCCGTCCACCTTGGTTCCTTTCAGAACCAACTCGGCATTGATTTCTACGGCCCGCAAACTGGCGGCTGTATCCGTGGTAAAAAAAGGATTACCCGTACCAGCGCCAAAAATGACTACCCGACCTTTCTCCAGATGGCGAATAGCACGCCTGCGGATATAAGGTTCTGCGACCTGCTCTATATGCAGGGCGGAAAGCACCCGCGTCGGCAAGCCCAAATGCTCCAGAGCATCCTGAACCGCCAGAGCATTCATTACCGTCGCCAGCATCCCCATATAGTCAGCAGTGGCACGATCCATACCCTCAGCAGCCTTGGCCATCCCCCGGAAAATATTGCCACCGCCAATGACAATGGCGACCTGCACACCAGAAGAGACCACATCCTTGATTTCGCGAGCCATACGGCGTACAACCTCGCGGTCGACGCCATACTGCCCATCCCCCATCAAAGCCTCCCCACTGAGCTTCAGGAGAACACGTGAGTACAGGGGAGCGGTCATTCAGGACCCCCGGACTTGCGCCATCACTTCACTGGCAAAGTCTGCGGTAGGCGCTTTTTCGATCCCTTCACCCACCTCAAAACGAATGAATTCGATGACTTCCACGCCCGAAAAACCCTTGACCAACTGCCCCACGCTTTTATCCGGATCTTTCACAAAAGGCTGCCCGGTCAGCGCAATTTCGTTGACCAGCTTGTTAAGTCGGCCGGATATCATTTTTTCAACAATATCAGCAGGCTTGCCACTATCAGCGGCCTGGGCGACCAGGATATCCTTTTCCCGGGCCAGGCGCTCTGCAGATACCTGATCAGGACGAACCACTTCCGGACGGGCTGCAGCGACATGCATGGCCACATCCTTACCGAGTTCTTCCGTAGCCGCCTGACCTTCCAGCGCCACTATCACCCCGATGCGACTGCCATGTATATAGGCTCCTACCACGCCTTCCTTGACTTGCAAGTGCTGTAAGCGCCGCAAACTGATATTTTCACCCAACTTGCTGACCAGGGTTTTGCGCCGCTCTTCAATGGAAGCATCCGCCACCAGCGCCTCTATTTGTTTCAGCCCCTGTTGCAGAGCCTGTTCGGCACAATCCTTGGCCAAGGCCAGAAAATCATCATTCTTGGCCACAAAATCGGTCTCGCAGTTCACTTCCAGCACCACACCCTGCTTCTGGTCTGCACTCAGCGCAGTAACAATGACACCCTCCGCCGCTACGCGACTGGCCTTCTTGTCAGCCTTGGCCAAACCCCGGGTGCGCAGCAAATCAATAGCCGCCTCCATATCTCCGTCCGCTTCCGTCAGAACGGTCTTGCATTCCATCATGCCAGCGCCGGTGCGCTCACGCAGTTCTTTAACCTGTTGTGCACTAATAGCCATGTAAACTCCTTGGTTATGTGGTGAATGCGTTAATCGGCGTCAATTTCAATGGTTTCTTCGTCCACTTCGACGAATTCATCCAGTAAATCCGCTTCGCCACCCTGCCGACCAGCCAAAATGGCATCAGCCACCAGCGAAGCATAAAGACGGATAGCACGGGTAGCATCGTCATTACCCGGAATAGGATAATCAATCAGCAACGGATCACAATTACTATCGACCACACCAATAACCGGAATGCCCAGCTTGCGCGCTTCCAGCACCGCAATATTTTCATGACCCACATCAATCACAAAAATAGCATCGGGCAGACCATTCATTTCCTTGATGCCACCAAGACTGCGTTCCAGTTTGTCACGCTCACGCGACAGGGTCAGACCTTCTTTTTTGGTCAGCTTTTCGAGAGTGCCATCGGCTGTCATCTGGTCCAACTCGTCCAGACGACGAATAGACTGACGAATGGTTTTAAAGTTGGTCAGGGTACCGCCAAGCCAGCGTTGATTCACAAAAAAAGCGCCACAACGACGGGCTTCCTGCTCAACCGCTTCACGCGCCTGGCGTTTGGTACCCACAAAAAGAACACGGCCATGTTTGCGCGACACCTGCTCAATAAAAGCCAGCGCGCTACGGAGCATGGGTAAAGTATGTTCAAGATTGATAATGTGAATGCGATTGCGCTCACCAAACAGGTAAGGAGCCATTTTGGGGTGCCAGTAACGGGCTTGATGACCAAAGTGCACGCCAGCTTCCAGCAGGGCACGCATGCTTACATTGCTGCTCATAGATATTTCTCCAGTTTTCATAGGGTTAAGATCCACCACGCCGCCGAGAACTCCATCCTTACGGACACCCGGAAATCCTCTCAGGCTGCGTGTGCGTATTAGGGCAAAGCCCAGCGCGTTTTATCACAAGTTACCCCACTAGAGCAAGACTGGCTTCAGGTCAGGGCCTAAGTCGCTGCAAATCAGCCGCGCTAACTGCTGTTTTTGGGTGGATTCCTGCGATGCCAAAACCAGTAAAGCAAAGCACCCACAAACAGTAACAGCAACAAAATAATTTGCACCTGGCGCACGCCATTCAGCAGGCTTTGCAAGGAAGCCCCGAGAACATAACCGATGCCGGCGATGGCACCCGCCCAGACAGCAGCAGCCAGTGGATTCATGATCAAATAGCGCCGGGGTGGATAATGATGAACACCCAGGAGTATCGGGGTGATGGTTCGAGTCCCATAAATAAAGCGAAACAGCAGCGTCACCCAATCACCAAAGCGCCTAATCAATCCCTCTGCCTGGGCAACATGGCGCTTAAGAAAATTGGGAAGCCAGTCGAGAATGCGTTCTCCATAGCGCGAACCTACCTGATACAGAACCTGATCATTAATCGTGCTGCCCAGCCAGGAAACGGCAATAACCATGGGTAAATCAAGTACACCGGCATGAGCAAGCGCCCCGGCAATAATGACTACCGCCTCGCCTTCCAGCAAGGTCCCGACAAACAGTATCCAATACCCATATTGGCGGAGGAATTCCTTGATAACGCTCAGCGTGACAGGTTGCAGATGCAGCCAGTGCAACAGCGGGTTCAGGAATTCGATGGGAGCATCCTCTTACCAATGCAGATGAAAATCAGGGGCCATATTTTCCTGTTCCTGCTCAATGTCCGCAAAAAGCAGGGGCATTTCATTCATGTAATGCTCTGGAAGTGACAGACGCAGGGCTTTATCATTCACTTGCAAGGCGGGGGCGGTTCCTGAAACTTGTGCGCCGCGATGAAAAACAATAGCGAGACGCAGTAATACCGTCAAACGCTGAACAGCGAGCAGATCTTCAGCCGCAATACCCAAGGTAGAATAGAACTGCAGATGCGGAAGTCGCTTGCGCTGGGTGCGCAGCAATGCTGCCACAACGCCCTGCTCTCTGCGGGAAAATCCTGCCAAATCGGCATTGCGCCAGATGTATTCGCCGTGCTTGTGAAAGCCGGAATGGGCAATGTCCAGACCAATATCATGGGTTAACGCCGCCCACTGCAGCCATTGCTGATGGGCACCATGCAAAGACCAGTTCGCCATCGCTGCCACAAAAAACTGGTCCGCCCAGGCTGCCACCCCCCGGTTACGCCCGGTTTGACTGTGAAAGCGCTCCTGGAGACTGCGAATACTGAGTTCGCGGGTGTCTTCCTGGTGAATCCGGCCGAGCAGGTCATAAATGGCACCTTCCCGCAACGCCCCTTCTGAAAAGCGCATTTCCTGAATATTCAAAGCCTCGAACAAGGCGAAAAGAATCATGAAACCACCCGCAAAAACAGCAGCACGATCGGACTTCAAACCTTTCAGACGGGACAAGGCCCGCACCGATCCCAACTGCAGAATTTGCTCTCGCAACCAATACATACCGTCGCGGGTAATACGGCTACCCTGACCATTCTCGACCAGAATCCGGTTGATGGCTTTGACTGTCCCTGAAGAACCTACGGCCTGATCCCAGCCATGGCCGGTAAATTCATCCAGCATTGGCTCTACGGCCATACGCACCTTTTTTTCAAGCCGCTCGCAGGACACAGTGGTGATCAGATCATCCGGGAAAAACGCGCGGCTGGAGCCTACACAACCAAAATGGAGGCTCTCACGATTATTCGGAACAAAACCCTGACCCACAATGAGTTCGGTACTCCCCCCACCGATGTCAACCACCAGACGTCGTTCATCCGCATCTACCGCCAGGCTATGCGCGACCCCCAGATAGACCAGTCGCGCCTCTTCCCGGCCGGCAACAATTTCCAGAGGAAAACCCAGAGTGGCTTCAATAGCCTGCACAAAACCCTCAGCAGCACTTGCCTGGCGCAACGTGTTGGTACCAATGATGCGGACCCGCTCGGGACGAATCCCACGCAGGCGCTGACCAAAACGTGCCAGACAATCCAGCGCCCGTTTTTCGACCAGCGGATCGAGCGTGGCATCCTCCCGCAAACCTTCGGCAAGTCGCACACCTTCTCGCAGGCGGTCAAGCAAACGAATTTCTGAACCCAGTTCTTCCGCCACCACCATATGAAAAGAATTGGAACCCAGATCCACTGCTGCCAAATAATTTTCCAATACTGCAGTGGTCACGGGTTCCGACATGATTATTTCCCCTGGAGGCTTTGCTCTACCTGATCCAAGGGAAGATGCCGGACATTTTTGCCCTTGGCAAGATAAATCACATACTCACAAATATTACGGGCATGGTCGCCAATACGCTCTATGGCCTTGGCAATAAACAGGGCATCAATAGCTGGAGTAATGGTGCGTGGGTCTTCCATCATATAAGTAATCAGACGACGCAGGGCAGACCGGTATTCCTGATTGAGGACCTCGTCTCCCTTGGCAATGGCAATGGCCTGTTCAGCATCTGCCCGAGCCAGGGCATCCATGGCACGGCGCAGCATGTTCAGCGCATAATCCGCCATGACGCCCACATCACGCATGAAAGCCGGATTGGAATTGCGTGTCCCATGGCCCATGGCCAACACCATATCGGCAATCTTGCTGGCCTTATCGCCCATGCGCTCAAGATCGGCAATACTTTTGATGAGCGTCATGACCAGACGTAAGTCCGAGGCCGCCGGTTGGCGCATTGCGAGGATATTGATACATTCCTCCTCAATCCGAACTTCATAACCATTGACCTCATGGTCCCGAGCTACCACTTCCCGGGCCAGGTCATTATCCCCAGTCTGCAAGGCGCGAATGGCATTGCTGATTTGTTCTTCAACGACGCCACCCATCGCCAGAACCAGCGCATGAACTTCGTTCAAATCATCATTGAAACGTTGGGAAATATGCTGATCTTTATCCATGTTCAGTTCTCCTTAACCATAACGACCCGTGATGTAATCTTCCGTCTGCTTCTTGGCCGGATTGGTAAATAATTGGTTGGTCTGGCCAAACTCGACCATTTCACCAATATACATAAAGGCCGTGTAATCAGACACGCGCGCAGCCTGTTGCATATTGTGGGTCACAATGAGAATGGTGAACTGATTGCGCAATTCACTGACCAGTTCCTCAATTTTCAGGGTAGCTATCGGGTCGAGAGCGGAAGTAGGCTCATCCAGCAAAATCACTTCGGGTTTTACCGCAACAGCGCGGGCAATACACAGACGTTGCTGTTGTCCTCCGGAAAGACCCAAACCACTGGTCTTGAGTTTATCCTTGACCTCGTCCCAGAGAGCGGCCTGACGCAGGGCTTCTTCTACCCGCTCATCCATTTCCACCTTGCGAAGTTTTTCGTAGAGTTTGATGCCGAAGGCTATATTATCGTAAATCGACATCGGAAAGGGCGTTGGCTTTTGAAACACCATGCCGATTTTGGCACGCAACATATTGACGTCCATACTGGGGGAAAGAATATTTTCGCCATCCAGCAACACCTCACCGGTAGCGCGCTGCCCGGGATACAATGAATACATCCGGTTAAAGACTCGTAGCAAGGTCGACTTACCACAACCCGAAGGGCCAATGAAAGCAGTAACCTGTTTTTCCGGCATCTCCAGATTGATATCCTTGAGGGACTTGTTACTGCCGTAGTAAAAATCCAGGTGGCGAACAGCAATTTTGGTATTTTGAAGTTCCGACATTAACGCGGGCTCCTGTCTTTAATAAGAAAACGTGATCCAAGGCTCAAAACCAACACGGCGAGAGTAGCCATTAACGCACCCGCCCAGGCAAGATTTTGCCACGCATGGTAAGGACTTATGGCAAACTGAAATATTTTCGGCAGCACACTGACGCCAACATATTTTGTATTCATTATAATTTTCAAGTTAATACGCAACCTTCCAGGGTGATGCCCACTGCATAGACAGTCTACCATAGCAGGTTTTTATTACCGTTTTATGACAGACTTTCACCGTTGCCAACACTACGCGCCAGAGACAAGGGAAACTGTGCGGTAAATACCGTTCCCTGGCCAATTTCACTATGTACTTCCAAATGGCCCTGATAGCGTTCTACCGCATGGCGAACAATGGCAAGTCCCAAACCTGTACCCCCCATCCGCCGGGATCTTCCCTTGTCCACCCGATAAAAACGTTCGGTAATTCTTTGCAGATGTTCGGCAGCAATCCCGTCTCCAGTATCTTGTACCATCAGCCTGAGCATATCAGGACCACGGCCCCAGCTGATGCTAATACTGCGCCCAGCGGGGGTGTACTTGATAGCATTTTCAAGGAGATTACGAATAATACTGGTTAAGTCTACCTGTTCTGCAAAAATACCCAGATTCTCGTCCAGCTGGGTGTAAATTTTCAGTCTTTTTTCGGATATATTGGGCTTGAGCGTATCCAGCACACCCTCAATCAGTGCACTGAAAATGACAGTATCACAGCGCTCTGGTTCGGCTTCAGCCGCCTCCATACGCGCCAGTGAAAGCAAATCTTCAACCAGGGATTGCATCCGCAGGGTTTGCTGCTCCATCAAATGCAACTGACTGCCTACTTCTTCGTCTTCGGCCAGCGGACCATCCAGCAAGTTTTCAAGGAAGCCCCGCACAACAGTCAATGGACTACGCAGTTCATGAGAGACGTTGGCCACAAAATCCTGGCGCACCTGCTCCAATTGGCGAATGCGGGTCACATCCCGAAAAATCACCAAGGCTCCAGCATCGGCCAAAGGATAACGTACCCCCTCCAAAAGCAACTGGGCATCTGATGGGGCAGCCAATTGCAAACTTGAAGGACCCTCACCGCTCAAAAATGCCCGCAGATTGGGAGTACGCAACCAGAAAGCCAGAGGTTTGCCAACATCATCGGGCCATTGCAATTGCAAGAGGCGAATACCTGAAGGATTAACCCAGACCAATTGGCCGCGCTCATCCATGAGCACTACCACATCTGGCATTGCCTGGAGCGCATCGCGTAGCTGCAGAATCTGGGCGCTTAACTGACGTTGTCTGGCCTCCTGATCCCGCCGCCAGTGATAACCGTCGGCAAATGTTTCTTCCCAAAGCCCTCCAGCGAGGGGGGGAAGATGGGTATCGGGATTACGGAACCAGGCACTGAAACTTTGGGACTGTTGCCGATGCCAGGCAACCCAGATGGCCAGAATCAAGGCAATGATAACGGGAGGTACATAAGACCAGGCACGTAAACTGTCTGCGGCCAGAAAAAGGGGAATCAGAGCCCATATGGCCAGCGGGTAAAACCAGGCGCGCAAAGTTTTCACAAAAACAAAAGAGAATTTTTCAGAATCTTATGTGGTGCCACGATCATACGTCACCGACCACTGCACTACATCGATAACCCTCACCACGAACCGTTTCAATCAGGGACGCGTGGCCGTATTCGTCAAGAACGCGCCGCAAACGGCGGATATGAACATCGACAGTGCGCTCTTCGATAAAACTTTGCCGGCCCCAAATCTGATCCAACAACATGTCGCGAGAAAAAACCCGATCTGGATTGGTGACAAACAGGCGCAGCATACGAAATTCCGTGGGACCCAGGTGCAGCTGCACATCTTTCACATAAACCCGATGCGCACGCAGGTCTACATGCAACTCCCCCAGCTTCACCACACCGGCAGCATTATTACCATAACTGCGGCGCAACAACGCGTTGACGCGCGCCACCATCTCACGTGGTGAAAAGGGCTTGGCCAGGTAATCATCTGCCCCCGATTCCAGGCCATGCACTCTATCTCCTTCCTCACCTCGGGCAGTCAGAAGGATAATAGGCAGTTTTTGGGTTTCTTCGCTACGCCGCAAGGCCCGACACCAGGCGAGACCATTTTCACCCGGTAGCATCCAGTCCAGAATAACGAGCTGAGGTGCCCAACTCTGTAGCGCCGGCTCAGCGGATTCAACGCTGCCTTCGCAACGCACCTCAAAGCCCTGACGCTTCAGAGTAACCCGCAACAATTCTTGAATGCCCTCTTCATCCTCAACGACCAGAATGCGTGCAGAGGAAACCTTCTCTTCTTCCATGTCTGCCTTTTCTTGGGTTAACGCCCCTTCCCTCAGCATTGTGACTGATCAGCACGGGGTCTGCCAAGCTGAAAAACCGGACAAACATGATCCAGCAACATTTATGAGCGGACTTTATCGATCCCGAAACCGATTTCCGCCACCAGCCGGACGTGAAGGCGCTCGGCGCTGAGCACCGGGCGCAGCCGGACGGCGCGCATGCGGCACATGCGGGTGGCTGGAAAAGCTTTGCTTGGGCTCGAACCCCACAATGGTTTCCTTGGTAAAAGAGCGCTTTAAAAGCTTTTCTACGTCCGATAACTGTTTACGCTCATCTACGCTGACCAGAGAAACCGCCTGACCATTATTTCCTGCGCGGCCGGTACGCCCAATCCGGTGGACATAGTCTTCCGGCACATGCGGCAGTTCAAAGTTCACCACATGCGGTAATTCATTGATATCAATGCCCCGTGCAGCAATGTCCGTAGCCACCAGCACCCGCACCTTACCTTCCTTGAATTCAGCCAGCGCACGAGTACGGGCACCCTGGCTCTTGTCACCATGAATGGCCATGGCCTGCATACCCCCCTGGGAGAGATGTTTCGCCAGTCGATCCGCACCATGTTTGGTACGCGTAAACACCAGCACCTGATGCCATTGATGTTCACCAATAAGATGGGTCAGGAGTTCTCTTTTACGCTCCTGATCAACGGCCAGAAAGCGCTGAGAAACCGTATCGGCAGTCGCGTTGCGACTGGCCACTTCGACACTGACCGGATTATTCAGAAGGCCGTCTGCCAGCGTTCTGATTTCCGGCGAAAAAGTGGCGGAAAACAACAAGTTCTGACGTTTTTTGGGCAATACTGCCAAAATACGGCGAATATCCCGAATAAAACCCATATCCAGCATTCGATCCGCTTCATCCAGAACCAGAATTTCAACATGCGACAAATCCACACTGCGTTGCTGAATATGATCCAGAAGGCGCCCTGGTGTGGCCACCAGCACGTCCACACTGCGTCGCAATTTCTGCATTTGTGGATTGATTTTGACGCCACCAATCAGAATCATGGAGCGGAGAGACAAATGTCGCCCGTAAAGCTGCACACTTTCTTCTACCTGAGCAGCCAGTTCCCGGGTAGGGACCAACACCAGGGCTCGCACGCTGGAGGGACCATGAAACGCAGTTTCCGACGTGGCGGCCAGTTTATGGAGAATCGGCATGGCAAAAGCAGCGGTTTTACCCGTGCCGGTTTGCGCGCCTGCCAGCAAATCCACACCTGACATGACTACCGGTATGGCCTGTTCCTGAATAGGTGTGGGGGTGGTATAACCGCGTTCCGCTGCGGCACGCCAAATGGGCTCGGAAAGACCGAGAGATGCAAAATCAGACGACATGGGATTTACTCCAAAACACCGGCCTCGCCGCTAGGGCGTCAGTCTGGGCAGACGCTTCTCAAGGTGGGGACCAATGCAAAGGGCCGTCATATAGACTGTATCATGACGACGAGCAGACAATATCAGAATATCAACATAAATACGAGAATAAAATGAGTTAATCGGCAAATTTCGCCGTTAAACCTTCTATCTTATCCAGCCACCACCGATCAGACGCTCACCCTGGTAACACACCGCTGCCTGACCGGGGGTAATGGCGCGTTGTGCTTCATGAAAGCGAATTTCGGCACGACCATCTTCTTTGAGTAGCAACAGACCCGGCTCCGGGCGTGAACGATACCGCAATTTGACGGTGACATGGTGTTCATCTGAGGCAGATAGAGTCGTCAGCCAGTTGCAGTCCTGCAAATAAGCCTGAGGCTGATACAATTCAGTTTCACTACCAACGCGCACCTGATTACTGACCGGATCCAGGGCCAGCACGTAGCGCGGTTGACCACTGCCGCCACCCAGACCTTTGCGCTGCCCTACAGTAAAATTGAGGGTTCCGGAATGATGCCCGATCACTTGACCACTGCTATCGACCATCTCACCTTCCTGCTCCATATCAAGGCCGGCATAATCCGCCAGGAAACGCCGATAGTCTCCGTCAGGAACAAAACAGATATCTTGGGAATCCTGTTTGGCTGCCACCGGCAAACCGTGCCGCCGGGCTAGGGCCCGAACAGCGTCCTTATTCATTTCACCCACTGGGAAACGCAGCTGTGGCAACAGACCAGCATTCAGAGCGAACAGAAAATAAGACTGATCTTTTGCTGCGTCCTCACCCCGCAGCAAAGACATCCCGAAAGGTGTTTCCTGAAGACGGGCATAATGACCCGTACCCAGAATTGTCGCACCCAGCTTTTTACCTTCTTCCAACAGGGCATCGAACTTGAGAAACTGATTGCAGCGGGCGCAGGGATTGGGCGTTCGCCCCGCCTGATATTCTGCCACAAACACGTCCACTACCTGCTGGCGAAAAGCCTCGCGATAATCCAGAACCTGATAAGGGATATTGAGCTGGGCACAGACTTCGGCTGCGTCTTCAATATCTTTCTCGTCGCAACAACGACTTTTCGGCCACAGGCGCATGGTGACGCCGATCAGATCATAGCCTTGTTCCTGCATAAGAATCGCCGCTACCGCTGAATCCACACCACCGGAAAGTGCCACCAATGCCTTGGGCGCCGCCATGTTAATCTGTCCTTAGTCCCGCTCTGCCAGCCAGGCCATCTGGATGGCTTCAAGAACCCCTTCGCTGGACTTTTCAGGATCATCATCAAAGTCTGCAAGTTCCACAATCCAGCGATGCAAATCTGTAAATCGAAGCAACTGCACATCCGCATCGGGATGCGCTTCATCCAGCGCGAAAACAATATCCATGGTATCGTCCCAGTGCATTAGTGCCGCTCCTTTTCCAGATTGATGGTGTACTTGGGTATTTCAATAACCAGAGGGGTTTCTGCCACTTTGGCCTGACAACTCAGACGCGAAGTGGGCTCCAGACCCCAGGCTTTGTCGAGAAGATCCTCCTCTTTTTCTTCGGCTTCTACGAGGCTGTCAAAACCTTCCCGCAAAATGACATGACAGGTTGTACAGGCACAGGACATTTCGCAGGCATGTTCAATCGCTATATGGTTGCGCATGGCCGCAGCAATAATGGTTTCCCCTGGCTCCGCCTCAAACTCCGCCCCTTCAGGGCAAAGTTCAGCATTGGGTAGTACTTGTATTTTAGTCATTTACTCTCCCAGATCATCTATGGAACGGCCGGCAATAGCCCGCCGCAAGGCACTATCCATGCGTCGTTGCACCAGAGGTTCGGCTGCAGCTTCCACAGCCTCGGCGGCTTTACTGATGGCCTCTGCATCACTGCCGGCCAGACACTGCTCTAAATGCTGACTGGCGACATCCAATTGGGCTTTTTCGTCCGCTTGCAGCAAGGCAGCATCCGCAGATAAGGCACTTTGCAAGGCCTCGCGCACCCGTTCTCCTTCCACCCTCGCTTCAGAAAGGCGTCGATGTGCGACGTCATCAGCCCCATGCGCAAAAGAATCCTGAAGCATACGCGCAATTTCTTCGTCATTCAGGCCAAAACTGGGTTTAACCAGCACCTCCGAACGCACGCCCGTACTGCTTTCTTCGGCCGACACCGTTAATAGTCCATCGGCATCAACCTGAAAGGTAACCCGAATCCGGGCAGCCCCGGCCACCATTGGGGGAATCCCCCGCAAACTGAACCGCGCCAGAGAACGACAATCCTGCACGAGGTCTCGCTCGCCCTGCAGCACATGAATACTCATGGCCGTTTGCCCGTCCTTGAAAGTTGTGAACTCCTGGGCTTTGGCAGCGGGAATGGGGGTATTACGGGGAATGATTTTTTCCACCAGCCCGCCCATGGTCTCCAGACCCAATGAAAGGGGCAGAACATCCATCAACAGTAAGTCTTCGCGCTGATTGCCCACCAACGCATCAGCCTGAATGGCCGCACCCAAAGCCACAACCTGATCAGGATCAATATCTGTCAATACGGGCTGCTGAAAAAATTCGGCCACCAGACTACGCAGGGCCGGAACTCGGGTTGCCCCCCCCACCAGCACCACACCGTCCACCTCCGCCACTTTCAGGCCCGCATCACGCAGGGCGCGCCGGCAGGCCGGCAGGGTGCGCTGCAGAACAGGCTGAATGAGGGTCTCAAGCTGGGTTCGGCTCAAGTGAATGACTTGCGGAGCACCCCCCGCAGCATCCAGCGTAATCTGAACCTGATCCTGATCTGTCAGCGCCTCTTTGGCCTGCCGCGCCTGCTGCAAAATTTGACGACGCCGGAGTGGATCATCCAGCTGAGTGCCCCCTTCCGCCATCAACCACTCAGCAATGGCGTGATCCATGTCATCGCCACCCAGGGCCGTATCGCCGGCAGTTGCCAACACTTCAAACACCCCCGCCTGCAAGCGTAAAATGGAAATGTCAAAAGTGCCGCCGCCAAGATCATAAATGGCAAAAAGACCTTCACTTTTTTTATCCAGTCCATACGCCACCGCCGCCGCCGTAGGCTCGGCCAGCAGGCGCAAAACATTCAAGCCCGCAAGTCGGGCAGCATCTTTAGTAGCCTGCCGCTGCGCCTCATCAAAATAGGCCGGCACGGTGATGACGGCACCTTCGGGCTCAGATCCCAGCGTTTCCACCGCCAGTGCTTTCAGAACCTTAAGAATTTCGGCAGAAACCTCAACGGGAGACTTTTCACCCGCTCGGGTGCGCAGGCGAATCATGCCTTCAGCGGGTACCAGATCGTAAGGTAAATGCCCGGCCAGGAGCTGAACGTCTTCATGGCCACGCCCCATAAAACGCTTTACCGAAGCAATGGTGTTATGAGGATCCTGACCCGCTGCAGCCTGCGCTGGATAACCCACAACCACTTTGTCGTCTTCGCAGTAGCGCACCACCGAGGGCAACAAATATTGCCCGTCATGATTGCGCATGACTGTTGGCAGCGCCGACAAAACGGAAGCCACCAGCGAATGGGTAGTTCCCAGATCAATCCCGATAGCCAGCCGCCGCTGATGCGGATCAGCAGCCATACCTGGTTCTGCAATTTGCATTAACGCCATGCTATAGCACCTTGTTTATTAATGATAAAAAGCTCTGGGTATGGTCCCTGCAAGGTCAATACGCCAGGCTTATCTTAAAAATATCGTGTGACGCAGCCAAAACTACAGATTTTGCAAAGATTCTTCGCCACGATCAATTTCAACCAGGAGTTTGTCCAGAAACTGCAACTCACGCAGTACAGATCCAGCCTCGTCCACCTGTTCACAGGGCAGTTTTTTCAAGAGGATATGAAGCTTATTTACGGCTTTGGATGAAGCGTCTTCCACCTCTCCGCGCAAATTGTCCAATCCGTTCTGGTCTCTGCCTGCAAGCACTTCTTCCAGACGCTCACGATATATCATCTGGGTCATCAACAGTGACGGATCAGCCACCTTGACCTGTTCTCCAAGGGCATCAATTCCCTGACGTTGCAACACATAATCGGCACGCTTCAGGGGATCACGCAGTACCGCCAGCGCTTCATTCAGCCGGGTACTCCACTCCAGGGAAAACCGCCGGGTCGTCGCGTCTGCCTGGGCAAAGCGGTCGGGATGCAGGGTTTTCTGCAACTGCAATACCTGACTCCGTAATGCCTGCAAATCCAGATCATAGCTTTCCGGCAAACCGACCACATCAAACAGGGATAACTCCGCCCGAAAGGGCTGAATAGCTCCACAAGAATGACAAAGTGCGGGGGGAGCATTGAGCTCCGCCCCGCACTGAATGCATACCTCTGCCATCAGGTCGTGAAGCTCTCGCCGCAGCCGCAGGCGTCCTTCACATTAGGGTTGTTGAAACGAAACCCTTCATTCAGGCCTTCACGGGTAAAATCCAGTTCCGTCCCGTCCAGATATATGAGGCTTTTCGGATCCACGAACAGACTCACATCATCATGGGGAAAAACCATATCTTCCGGGTTAGGGGCATCCACAAACTCCATCACGTAGGATAAGCCAGAGCAGCCGCTGGTTTTGACACCAATTCGGATTCCCAAGCCCTTACCCCGTTTGGCAATGCTTTTGCGCACCTGCTGGACCGCACTTTCTGATAAAGTCAAAGCCATGACCGTATCCTTAATGTGCCACCTGGGCGGCAGCCACTTCAGCTTGACTGTGCCCGGCACCCCGCTTGCTGCGATAGTCTTCCACAGCCGCTTTGATGGCATCTTCTGCCAACACAGAGCAGTGGATTTTGACGGGTGGTAATTCCAGTTCTTCGGCAATATGACTGTTTTTGATCGTCATAGCCTCGTCCAGAGTTTTACCTTTGACCCACTCAGTAACTAATGAGCTGGAGGCAATGGCCGAACCGCAACCATAAGTCTTGAACTTGGCATCTTCGATAATGCCCTGCTCGTTCACCTTGATTTGCAGACGCATGACGTCTCCACATGCGGGCGCGCCCACCATGCCGGTGCCGACCCCGCTATCATCCTTATCCATCGCCCCAACATTCCGGGGATTTTCGTAATGATCAATCACTTTTTCGCTGTATGCCATGACTATTCTCCTTGCGTGAGAGCCTTAATGTGCGGCCCACTGAATACTGTTAAGATCTATGCCTTCCAGATGCATTTCCCAAAGCGGGGACAACTCCCGCAATTTGCCCACTTTGCCCGCAATCAACTCGATAGTGGCATCAATTTCTGCCTCGGTCGTGAAGCGCCCAATACCGAAACGAATGGAACTATGGGCTAATTCGTCAGATTTACCCAGCGCCCGGAGCACGTAAGATGGCTCCAAACTGGCTGAAGTACAGGCTGAACCGCTGGAAACCGCAATTTCCTTCAGAGCCATGATCAGAGATTCGCCTTCGACAAAGGCAAAACTGATATTCAGGTTATGCGGAACCCGATGTTCCATACTGCCATTAATATAGGTTTCTTCAACACGATCCTGAATGCCTTTGAGCAGACGATCGCGCAATTTACCAATTCGTTGGGCATCAGCACCCATTAACTGAACGGCCAATTCAGCCGCTGCTCCCATACCTACAATCTGGTGTGTGGGCAAAGTGCCTGAACGCATACCCCGTTCGTGACCACCACCATGCACCTGAGCTTCTACGCGCACCCGGGGCTTGCGCCGGACATACAGGGCACCGATTCCTTTGGGACCATAAATCTTGTGTCCTGACAAGCTCATCATGTCCGCCTGAATGGCTTCTACATCTACCGGCACCTTACCCAGCGCCTGCACCGCATCTACATGGAAAAGCACCTTGTGTGCCCGCAAAATCCGGCCAATTTCTTCCATGGGCTGGATGACACCGATTTCATTATTCACGAACAGCACCGAGGCGATAATGGTATCTGGGCGAATGGCGGCTTCAAACGCCTTCAGATCGACCAGACCATCTTCCTGAACCTCCAAGTAGGTAACCTCAAAACCTTCCCGCTCCAACTGACGGCAAGTGTCCAGCGTCGCTTTATGCTCGGTGCGCAGGGTGATAATGTGCTTGCCCTTACCGGAATAAAAATGCGCCGCGCCTTTCAAGGCCAGATTAGTAGCCTCTGTTGCGCCTGAGGTCCAGACAATTTCCCGGGGATCCGCATGAAGCGCATCCGCTACCTGCTGACGGGCTTTTTCGACAGCCTTTTCTGCTGTCCAGCCATAAGCATGAGAACGGCTCGCCGCATTGCCAAAATCATGGGTCAAATAAGGCAGCATTTGTTCCAACACCTGAGGATCTACCGGCGTGGTCGCCTGGTAATCCAGATAAATGGGACGATCCGGGTCAATCAGCAAGGGTTTCTTGCTCTCCAGGTCGATAATTTGGGGTTGATTCATTTTCTGCACCTCACGGTATCAAGCGGTATCATGTGTCGCCGAACGCGATACATGGTGATTTTGCATACGCACCGGCACACCCTGCGCCGATTCTTTTTGTAAATGTCGGGCAACCAGATCACCTAAGGTGATACCCCCGAGAAAACTGGCGATACGCTCGCCCAATTCTTCCCACAAATCATGGGTCAGACATTGTTGAGCATCACCTTTGCAGCTGTTTTGCGATTCACCACCACACTGGGTTGTGCTGATGGATTCATTAACCGCCTCGACAATCTTGGTCAGGGGAATTTCTGAATCCGGCACAGCCAGCCGATAACCTCCACCTGGCCCACGCACACTTTCAATCAGCCCGAAGCGCCGCATGCGTCCAAACAACTGCTCCAGATAAGCCACCGATATTTGCTGACGCCGGGAAACATCCGCTACCGTCACCACGTCCTCACTCTGATGCAAAGCCAAATCGAGCATGGCTGTTACGGCATAGCGGCCTTTCGTCGTCAATTTCATATCAGGTAACCTCTGCTGCACATCCTACTATCTGTACTAATTTAGTCAAGTATTCTATTTTGAAGTTCCCTGTTCAGCAGAATCCGGCTCTGCTTCCAGAGAACAGGCGATTTCCTCGACCGGCATCAAGGCTTCACGCGGCTGTAATTGTTGCAATCCAGACCTGATCTGGGTGATCTCGGCATCCTGACGATGCATGTGTTCGAGCATGCATTCTATTGCGCGCGCTACCGGATCAGGCATCTGCCCGGTCAGTCCATAGGCCTCAAAATTATCCGGGTGTTGCTCCCCTTTATTCACTACCCGGCCGGGAATACCCACCACCGTCGCCCCTGCCGGAACCGATTTGACCACGACCGCGTTGGAACCAATCCGAGCCTGATCGCCAACCATAATGGGTCCCAGCACTTTGGCCCCCGCGCCGACAATCACACCATTACCCAATGTGGGATGACGCTTGCCCGGTTGCCAGGACGTTCCACCCAAGGTAACTCCGTGATAAAGCGTACAATCATCGCCAATTTCTGCCGTCTCACCGATCACTACACCCATGCCATGATCAATAAAAAAGCGTTGCCCGATGCAGGCACCAGGATGAATTTCAATGCCCGTCCAAAAACGGGAAAAAGCCGCGAGACTCCTGGCCAACAAGCGCCAGCGCCGTTTCCAGAGCTCATGGGCCAGACGGTGCATAAACAGGGCATGCACACCAGGGTAGGTCAACAAAACCTCAAGACGATTGCGGGCGGCAGGATCACGGGCAAATACGGCATCCAGGTCAGCACGCCAATGACCAGCCATTTGTTATGTTCCTCCCGATTTACGCGCCCTTGTCAGTCCGCATTAAAGACTATCCCGACCCTTTTTGTCTACTATTCGTCGCCCATCGCTGTATTTCGGTGAGAATGCCACGCAGAATGTTGACTTCATTAGCGGTAGGCCGCGCCCGGTCATATAAACGGCGCAGACGTCGCATCATCCGGATGGCACGAATTTCCTGCAAAAAACCACTTTGCCGCAAAACCTGCTCCAGATGACCATAAAAACCTTCCATATCCTCCATGGGCGCTGCTACTTCAATGCTTGTTGCATCAGTATCAGCGCACCATTCCGCCGTTGTGCAGCGTGTCGCCATGTGCAGTTCGTAAGCCAGAACCTGCACCGCCTGACCAAGATTCAGGGAATGATATAATTCCGCCGTGGGGATATTCACCAGAACCTGACAATGATCCAGCTCCTCATTGCTGAGCCCCGTGCGCTCACGGCCAAAAACCAGCGCACAGTTTCCGGCAGCAAGCTCCGCAACCATTTCCACAGCCGCCTCGCGAGCATCCAGCACAGGCCACTGAATGCGGCGATCCCGGGCACTGGTTCCATAGACCTTGTGACACCCCTGCAAGGCTGTAGCCAGATCTGCCGTGACTTGCGCCCGTTCAAGAACATCCTCGGCACCTGATGCCAGTGCTGTCGCTTCAGGATGGGGAAAAAAACGTGGATTCACCAGGACCAGATGTTGCAGTCCCATCACTTTCATGGCGCGGGCAGTGGCGCCAATATTGCCAGGATGACTGGTTTCCACCAGAACCACCCGCAGCCCCTCCAGAAATTTTGTACTCAAGCTAGGTTACTCCTGATCACGCTCTGGTAAATTTGATAGCAAATGGTAGTTTAACCTGAAGGCTTTTTGCGATTATTCGCAGCGCTATTCGTGCGGTCATTGTCGTTCTCCTTTATAATGGACCCAATTTATTTTCCCATAAGGGTTCTCATGCAGCATCCCATACTCGTTACCGCTATCCGTGCCGCCCGCAAAGCCGGCGATATCATCAATCGCAGTTTTGCCCGAGTCAACGAAATTACCATCACCAATAAAGCGCACAATGACTTTGTGACCGACGTGGATCAACGCGCCGAGGCCGCCATTGTCGAAATCGTCCGCCGCGCCTACCCGGATCATGGCATTCTGGCCGAAGAAGGTAACCGGATTCCTGACAAGGATTTTGAATGGATTATTGACCCTCTCGACGGCACTACCAATTTCATTCACGGCATGCCACAACTTTGTGTTTCCATTGGTATTAAACATTTTGACCGGCTGGAACATGCCGTTATTTATAACCCCATCCACGATGAACTGTTTACTGCCACGCGCGGCGGCGGCGCCCATCTGAATGATCGCCGCCTGCGTATTGCCCAACGCAAAGATCTGGATGGCGCGCTTCTGGGTACCGGATTTCCTTTTCGGGATTTCTCCTATCTAGACACCTATCTCGCCACCTTCAAGGCCTTCATGCTAAAAACTGCAGGTATTCGGCGCCCGGGTTCCGCCGCTCTGGATCTGGCTTACGTGGCCGCCGGCCGTTATGACGGATTCTGGGAATTCAACCTCAAACCCTGGGATCTGGCCGCAGGAGCACTGCTGGTTCAGGAGGCCGGAGGGGTCGCTACCGACTTTACGGGGGACCAGGGATTTCTGGAAAATGGCAACATTGTGGCAGGCAATCTGCGCGTACATGCGCAGATGCTCCACATCATCAGTCAGGAAATCAACAAGCCCAAGGCCTGAAAACCCGCAGCTCGGGCGCAGCGTTTTACTGTCCTGCCAATGACCTTGATCCGGCCCAGTGCCGGGCAAACTGGCGGGCTACCCGGCCGCTGCGGGAACCACGCTGCAGTGCCCAGCGCAGGGCTTCCTCCTGCCATTGCTCAGGATCTGCCGGCATATTCAGACGCTGCATATGGATCGCGCAAATATCCAGATACATTGCCTGATCAAAGGGATAAAAGCCCAGCCACAAACCAAAACGCTCAGATAAACTGATTTTTTCCTCAGCTGTTTCGCCCGCAATAATCTCATCGCCATGCCGGTGATATTCTTCATTGTCAGAAAAATGTCGGGGCATGAGATGACGCCTATTACTGGTGGCATACAAAAGCACATTGTCGGGCCGCGCTTCCACACCGCCATCCAGCAGTGATTTGAGGGCTTTGTAGCCAGGATCATCAGAACCAAAAGACAAATCATCACAAAACAGGGCAAAGTGATAACGCTGTTCGGGATCAGCAGCCTGCAGGGCGGCCAGTATTTCCGGCAAATCGAGAATACCATCCGCATCTATTTCAATCAGACGCAGGCCCTGATCGGCATAACGCCGCAGCAAGGCTTTGACCAGGGAGGACTTTCCCGTTCCCCTTCCGCCCCAGAGCAATGCGTCATTGGCCGGGAAACCGGCCACAAACTGCCGGGTATTCAATTCCAGGGCCGCCTTGGTTTCGTCAATACCCAACAACTCATCCATATCCGGCAAATCCACCCGGCTAACGGCCTCCAGACGCCCACCCAGAGGCAAATGTCGCCAGCGCGCCGCCTTGATGCTGGCGAAATCCGGCAAGGGATGATCACTGCTATCCCCCAGCAGCGCCGCTAAACTTTGAAGCAAATGCTGACGTTCCACTGTCCATAAACTCCTTTCTGTGATTAGATAGCTGCGTTCCACTCTATATTACTGCGTCCCGTCATGAAACTGCTTACCGACTTTTTGCCCATTATCCTCTTTTTTGTAGCGTATAAGATTCATGGTATTTATACGGCTACAGAAGTGCTGATTGTTGCCGCCATTGTGCTCATGGCCTGGCAATGGTGGCGGCGTGGGCGCATTGAGACAATGACCTGGGTCTCTACGCTGCTGATCCTGATTTTTGGTGGCCTGACTCTCTATTTTCATAATGATACCTTCATCAAGGTCAAACCCAGCATCCTCTACCTGCTTTTTGCCGGAGTCCTGTTGTTCACCCATTGGCGGGAACAGCCTCTGCTCGAACGCCTGATGGGTGGTCAACTGCCAGCCACTTTGCCGCAATCGTTCTGGCGACGCCTCAATATTTACTGGATCACGTTTTTTATTTTTGGCGCGGTCCTGAATCTGGTGGTGGCCTACAGTTTTTCGACAGGTATCTGGGTAGACTTCAAGCTTTTCGGTATGCTCGGCATTACCATCATTTTTGTGCTGTTCCAGGCCGTGGTCATTTCCCGGGCACTTCCCCAGGAAATTAAAGACAGTGACTCGTGAACGCCGATGCTGGAAACACCCATACCGCTCATTCATTGATAGGACAAGCTTATGTATTACTGCATCATTGGCACCGATAATCCGAATTCCCTGAGCAAGCGCCAAAACGCCCGGGGTGATCATCTGGCGCGCCTGCATCAGTTACAATCTGAAGGACGACTGCTGACGGCCGGCCCTTTCCCGGCGGCTGATACGGAAGAACCCGGCGAAGCGGGATTTACCGGCAGTCTGATTATCGCCCGTTTTAATTCTCTGGAAGAAGCCCATGCCTGGGCGGCCGCCGAACCCTATCTCAGTGCTGGCGTCTATGCAGATGTCAGTGTTCGTCCCTACAAAGGAGTGTTTTTACCATGAACAAGCAAGTGCTTGAACATCTCATTGAAGATGCCCTTCATCCCGAGTTTCTGGAAATTAAAGATCGTAGTGAGGCCCACAGTTCGCACGAGCAATCCGACGGTGGTGGTCACTACGAGTTACGCATTGTCTGCCATCAGTTTGAGGGTATGGCGCCCCTCGCCCGTCACCGGCTGGTCAACGCGGCGACGGAGTCAGTACGGGAAAAAATTCATGCCTTGGCAGTCAAGGCGTATACCCCCGAAGAATTTGCCGCACTGAACCAACCCAAAACCCGGCGCCCGACCATCTCCCTGAATACCCAGTAACGTACCGGACAACCATCATTGCTGACTGACAATAACGACTTTGCGCTCGATATGGCAGGGACAAAACATGCCTATTGATAGTTTTGTCCGCAGTTTTCGCGAGTCTTCCCCCTATATCCATCGCTTCAGGGGGCAGACTTTCGTCATCAATTTTGGTGGCGATGCCATTGCTGATGGCAGTATTCGTGGTCTGGCCCATGATATTGCCCTGCTCAACAGCCTGGGGATTAACGTGGTGCTGGTTCATGGCGCCGGTCCACAAATCGATGCGGCTCTGCAAGTTCATGGCTTACAAACGCAGCGCGTCAATGGTAAGCGCATTACCAGCCCCGAAGCCATGCAGGTTCTGCGGGAAGCGGTAGGCGGCGCGCGGCTGGTGGTGGAAGCAGTGCTATCTGAAGGACAAATGGGTTCGCCCATGGCGCATGCCGGACTTCAGGTGGTCAGCGGTAATTTCATTATTGCCCAGCCTTTGGGTATTCTCGAAGGGGTGGATTATCAAAGTACCGGGCAAGTACGGCGGGTGGCTAACGAGGCCATGGAACGGCATCTAGCCGCTGACGAAATTGTTCTGCTTTCACCTATCGGGGTTTCTCCTACCGGAACTCTGTTCAATATCCGTGCTGAAGAAGTAGCTGTCGCTGCGGCCATTGCTTTGGGTGCGGCAAAACTGGTTTTTTACATGGACGAGGACGGGATTCTGGATGGAGAAGGAGAACTCCTGCGGCAACTGACCTCTTCAGAAATTCCGAGCCTGCTGGACCGCCCAAATATTACGGCAGATGCCCGCGAGCATCTACTGAGTGCCGGAACAGCCTGTGCTCGGGGCGTAGAACGTGTTCATCTGATTTCCCGGCATGTGGATGGTGCCCTGCTCCGCGAACTGTTTACCCGTGATGGCCTGGGCACGCTGATATCCAGGGATTCCTTTGAGCACATGCGGATGGCCACTGTCACCGATATTCCCGGCATTCTCGCTTTGATCAGGCCGCTGGAAGAAAAAGGGATTCTGGTGAAACGCAGTCGTGAACGCCTGGAAATGGAAGCGGATCATTTTGTGGTCATGGAACGGGACGGCAAGATTATTGGCTGCGCGGCCGTCTATCCTTATCCCGAACAGGGCATGGCAGAGGTCGCCTGTCTGGCGGTGGATAGCCGGTATCGTCGTCAGGGACGCGGTGAGCGGCTGATGGCGTTTTGTGAGAACTGGGCCAGAGAACGGCAATTGTCACAGATTTTTGTGTTGAGCACCCAAACTACCCACTGGTTTCTGGAGCGCAAATTCCGCCAGGGAACCCTGGAGGAACTTCCTGTTCCACGGCAGCAACTCTATAATTTCCAACGTCGTAGTCAGGTTTTTTTCCAGATTCTCTGAAAAAACGGGTTTAAGGCGTGGTCTCCTCGAGAACTTCTGGTTCGACTGCTTCCTCAGCTTCCCGAGTCTCTGCAAAATGCAGTTCTTCGCCGCGATCCATGGTCTGCCGTTCGGGTTGTTTGCTCATACCGCCACTACGTCCGTCATAGCGATTGACTACCGTACAGCGTCGAGCAATGAATCCGCCTTTTTCGGTTTCACTGGGCTCAATATCAAATTCGAGAATAATATCCCGACTGGGGAGTTCGTCTGTATCCAACTCGCGGGGCAAGTCGGAAATATGCACAAAAGCCGATTCGTAGGGAGAGTCCTCATGACGCGTATCTGTCACCCAAAGTCGGGCGGAGATATTGGTCAGAAAACGAATAAAACCAAAGCCGCGCTCGGCTTCCCAACGAATACAAATACCACGAATACGAGAGCCCATTTCTCCCCATGGGACTCGTACATCGCCTCGGGTCGGGAGCAAACCAGGCACTAGATAACCCGAATAAAAAGCATCAGCTTCGTGCTGCAACTCTCTGGAAACATTGCGAAATGCCAGAACCTCGACTCGGCATCCCTTATTTTGCAGCGCCCTGACTACCTGGAGAAAATCACCATCTCCAGTCACCAGCAGCAACTGATCCAGTCGTTCGGACTGAAGCATGACATCAACCGCTAGGTCCAGGTCGGCATTGGCTTTTGAAACCCGGTTACCCTCATCATCCACAAACCAGCGCACGGGTTTTTCAATGATTTTCCAACCCAGGTCACGAACCGCCTGTTGGTAACTGCGAATACCTTCACGGTACTCACGGTCACTTTTCATGCGTTCCCCGTCCACGGCCATATAGGTATTCAGGCGCAGCAGACGCGCCTGGTCTTCACGCGCAGCGAAGCGCCGCAATACGTCATAACGCATGGCATAGCCACCGTTATAACGCACATTTTCCGCATCTACATAAACACCAATATGCAATTCACCATTACTCATGAATAATCAGGACTCCAAAATGGCGCCATTGGCCGCATTGGTAACCAGCTTGCGATAACGCCGCAACCAGGGAGACGACAAAGGTTTTTCAATGGGCACCCAGTGCTTGCGGCGCTCGGCCAGTTCTTCATCACTCAAATCAACATGAATTTTACCATTGTCCAGGTCCAGAGAGATGATATCACCGGCTTTCAGCAAACCGATCGGCCCGCCTTCAGCGGCCTCAGGAGAAATATGACCAATACAGGCACCACGGGTAGCACCACTGAAACGACCATCAGTAATCAAGGCCACGCTTTCACCCAGTCCCATTCCCATGATATTGGCGGTTGGGGTCAGCATTTCCGGCATACCGGGACCACCTTTAGGTCCTTCATAGCGGATAACCACCACATCGCCCGCGTGCACCTCGCCCGCCAGAATCCCTTCGGCAGCACCATCCATGCTCTCAAAAATTTTGGCTGGGCCTGAAAACCGACGCATTTCCGGAATAACCGCACCAATTTTGACAATGCCGCCCTCAGGAGCGAGATTACCGAAAACCACCCGCAGCCCCCCCGTCGGAGAAATAGGATTATCCGCCAGACGAATGATTTTACTGTCCTTGACGCTCGCTTCCGAAACAATTTCACGGAGGCTCTGGCCGCTGACCGTTGGCTTGTCCAGATGCAGTACATCGGGATTACGCTTGTGGACTTCGTGGAGGATGGCGGGAATACCCCCTGCCCGACCAATGTCCTCAATATGCACGGTGGATAATGCCGGGGAAACCTTTGCCAAATAGGCGACTTTCTGCGCCAGATCATTGAGGCGGGACAGCGGATACTGGATGCCTGCCTCGCGGGCAATGGCAAGGGTATGCAAAACCGTATTGGTAGAACCGCCCATGGCCATATCCAGAATAAATGCATTATCGATGGCATCAAAATCCACTAGCTGACGCATG
>NZ_JABELD010000043.1 GCF_018853445.1 Acidithiobacillus concretivorus | reverse complement strand
GGCTGAACCAATAATGACCGGAATATCGTCTCCCGGGAAATCATACTTGGACAGCAGTTCGCGGACTTCCATTTCGACGAGTTCAAGCAGTTCGGCGTCATCTACCATGTCGGCCTTGTTCAGGAACACGACAATGTAAGGTACGCCTACCTGACGGGCCAGCAGAATGTGTTCACGCGTCTGCGGCATGGGGCCGTCTGCTGCTGAACAGACCAGAATGGCGCCATCCATCTGCGCCGCTCCGGTGATCATGTTCTTGACGTAGTCGGCGTGTCCGGGGCAGTCCACGTGGGCGTAGTGACGGGCTTCCGTCTCATACTCTACGTGTGAGGTTGCGATCGTGATGCCACGTGCCCGTTCTTCCGGCGCGTTGTCAATCTGATCATAGGCTCGTACTTCTCCACCAAACTTCGTCGACAGCACCTTCGTCAGCGCCGCCGTTAATGTGGTCTTCCCATGGTCCACGTGACCAATCGTTCCCACGTTTACATGCGGCTTCGTCCGCTCAAATTTCCCTTTGGACATCTTGAACTCTCCCGTTACGACTAGCGCTGACTTTTCTTGACAATGGCCTCGGCCACATGGCCGGGGACTTCCATATACTTCTCAAACTGCATGGTGTAGGTGGCACGTCCTTGTGACAATGAACGAACCGTCGTTGCATAACCAAACATTTCCGACAGCGGCACTTCACAACGAATGACCTTGGCTCCGGCTTCGTCTTCCATACCCTGCATCATGCCGCGACGACTATTGATGTCACCGATGATATCACCCATGTATTCTTCCGGGGTCACCACTTCCACTGCAAAAATAGGCTCCAACAGCACTGGATTGGCTTTTGCTGCTCCGGCTTTGAAACCCATGGACCCTGCTATTTTAAATGCAGCTTCCGATGAGTCGACGTCATGATAAGAACCGTCAAAAATAGTCACCTTGACGTCCACTACCGGGAAGCCGGCGATAATACCATTTTCGAGGGCTTCTTCAACACCTTTTTGCGTAGGTCCTATAAATTCTTTGGGGACCGTACCGCCAACCACACCATTTTCAAAACTGAATCCGGTTCCTGGTTCCAAAGGTTCCAGACGCAACCAGACATGACCGTACTGACCGCGACCACCCGACTGGCGCACAAACTTACCTTCAGCTTCTACGGTCTTGCGGATTGTTTCACGATAAGCCACCTGAGGCGCACCCACAGTGGCTTCGACGTTAAACTCGCGCTTCATACGATCTACAATAATTTCAAGATGAAGCTCGCCCATACCGGAAATAATCGTCTGTCCAGATTCCTGATCAGTGCGTACCCGGAATGAGGGATCTTCCTGAGCCAATTTACCCAGAGCAATGCCCATTTTTTCCTGATCAGCCTTAGTTTTGGGCTCGACTGCAACATGAATGACCGGCTCTGGAAATTCCATCTGCTCAAGCGAAATGGATTTATTGAGATCACAGAGGGTGTCACCGGTATAGGCAGTTTTCAAACCTACCGCAGCAGCTATATCCCCAGCTAAAACTTCCTTGATTTCATGGCGCTCATTGGCATGCATCTGGAGTACACGACCAATACGTTCTTTTTGATTGCGGCCCGGATTCAACACCGTGGAACCAGCGGTCAAAACACCTGAGTACACCCGGAAGAAGGTCAATTGCCCAACAAATGGATCAGTAGCAATTTTGAATGCCAATGCAGAAAATGGTTCTTCATCATCCGCAGAACGCACAATTTGCGCGCCTGAATCGGGATCCGTGCCAACTACTGCCTCAATATCTACCGGTGAAGGCAAATAATCTAAAACCGCATCTAATGCAGCCTGAACCCCTTTGTTTTTGAAAGCACTGCCGCAAAGAACTGGAACCGTTACGCCAGCAATGGTCGCCTTGCGCAAAGCTGCCTGAAGCTCGGGGATGGAGATTTCTTCTCCTTCCAGATATTTCATCATGACTTCTTCATCCGCGTCAGCAATGGCTTCTACCATGAAGTGACGGGCGGCTTCGGCTTCTTCACGCAGATCTGCAGGAATTTCTTCTTCAGTAAAGCGCGTCCCTTGAAGGGCATCGTCCCAATTGATGGACTTCATTTTCATCAGGTCGATAACACCACTGAAACGGTCTTCTTCACCAATGGGCAATTGGATCGGAACGGGGTTCCCTTTCAACTTGGTCGCAATCTGCTCGACAACTCGCTTGAAGTTCGCACCCTGACGATCCATTTTGTTCACAAAAGCAATGCGCGGGACCTTATATTTGTTAGCCTGACGCCACACTGTTTCGGACTGGGGCTGGACACCGCCCACTGCACAAAAAACTGCCATAGCACCATCCAGGACGCGCAACGAACGCTCCACTTCAATGGTGAAGTCTACGTGTCCGGGGGTATCAATAATGTTGATGCGATGTTCCGCACGCAGTCCATCCATACCTTTCCAGAAACAGGTCGTTGCGGCAGAGGTAATAGTTATGCCGCGTTCTTGCTCCTGAGCCATCCAGTCCATGACGGCAGTACCCTCATGCACTTCACCGATCTTATGCGACACGCCTGTGTAAAATAAGATACGTTCAGTGGTAGTCGTTTTGCCGGCATCAATATGCGCCATAATGCCGATATTGCGATAACGTTCAATGGGGGTCGTGCGAGCCACAGTTTAGTCCTTTTGGGTGAGAGGCCGGTCAATTACCAACGGAAATGCGCAAAGGCCTTGTTGGCTTCTGCCATACGATGGGTTTCTTCACGCTTGCGAACTGCGTTTCCACGATTTTCTGCTGCCTCAAGAATCTCGGCGGCGAGACGGTTGCCCATGGATTTTTCATTGCGCTTGCGCGCTGAATCACGCAGCCAGCGCATGGCTAACGCCATTCTCCGGTCGGAACGAATTTCTACCGGCACCTGATAAGTGGCACCGCCGACGCGACGACTTTTGACTTCGACGACCGGACGGACATTGTCAATAGCCTTGCGAAATACTTCCAGAGCATCACTTTTACTGCGCTCCGCAACCATTTCAAGGGCACCGTAGACAATTTTTTCCGCCGTGCTTTTTTTGCCGTCACGCATCATGACATTCGCAAATTTGGCGATGACTTCTTCTTTGTACTTGGGATCCGGGAGAACAATCCGCTTGGGGACTTCACGACGTCTGGGCATGGCGCAACAACTCCTTCAATCTTTGCTTATTTGGGACGCTTGGCGCCGTACTTGGAGCGGGACTGCTTGCGGTTTTTCACGCCAGCGGTATCCAGGGTACCACGCACAATATGATAACGAACGCCGGGCAAATCCTTGACACGACCACCCCGGATGAGTACGACCGAGTGCTCCTGCAGGTTATGGCCTTCACCAGGAATATAGCTACTTACCTCAAAACCATTCGTGAGACGCACACGGGCGACCTTACGCAATGCCGAGTTCGGCTTTTTAGGCGTCGTGGTGTAAACACGGGTACAAACTCCACGTTTTTGTGGATTTGCGTCCAGGGCTGGCACCTTACTTTTGGCGACAGGCCGCTTACGTGGCTTGCGCACGAGTTGATTTAATGTGGGCATTTACAATCTCCAGAGTACGATGATGGCACCCAGCCTCACCGATGAGAGGGCGCATTCTAGTGAGGCTTGCCCTGACTGTCAAGGCAAACCTCGGACATAGCTTACAAAATTACGGATTTTCGCTGTTCAGCAAAGCTTCTGCAGCAACAGATGATGATTCCCCACCAGTTGCCAACACTTCACCTCGATTCAGACGACGGCGATGCTCATGGTAGGCAAGACCGGTTCCAGCGGGAACCAGACGACCGACGATGACATTTTCCTTGAGGCCACGCAGGTCATCCAGCTTTCCTGACACCGCTGCTTCGGTCAGAACACGTGTGGTTTCCTGGAAACTCGCCGCTGAAATAAAGGACTCGGTGGACAAGCTGGCCTTGGTAATACCGAGCAGCATTAGCGTAAAGCGCGCCGGTTCCTTACCATCCCGCTCCAACTGAATATTTTCATCTTCAACCCGGGCCCGATCCACCTGGTCACCAGTAATAAAGGTTCCATCCCCACTGGAAGTCACCTCTACCCGCCGCAACATCTGGCGCAGAATGACTTCAATGTGTTTGTCGTTAATGCGCACGCCCTGTAAGCGATAGACGTCCTGCACCTCGTCGACAATGTAATTGGCGAGCGCCTGGACACCCAACACCCGCAAGATGTCATGGGGTACTGGTTGCCCTTCTACTAATTGTTCACCAGGAACAACGCGCTCCCCTTCGTACACCGTAACGTGACGGCCCTTGGGAATGAGATACTCATGCTGTTCAGCATTTTCGTCGGTAATGATGAGACGCTGCTTACCCTTGGTATCCTTGCCAAAGCCGACAATACCTTCGTGCTCGGCAATAATCGCAAAATCCTTGGGGCGACGGGCTTCAAACAATTCGGCCACACGCGGCAAACCACCGGTAATATCGCGGGTTTTCGTGGTACCGGCGGGCAGACGAGCCAAAATGTCGCCCGGGAATATCTCCATCCCTTCCTGTACCGCAATAATCGCCCTGGCTGGCAGGAAATAACGTGCTGGCAAGTCGGTCCCCGGCAACTTGAGATCCTGACCCTTTTCATCAAGGATACCAATAACCGGACGCAGATCCCGACCCTGCGGAGGACGCTGTTTCGTGTCAATGACCATCAAGGTCGACAGACCAGTTATTTCATCCGTCTGAATAGCGACACTGGCGCCTTCAACAGCATCTTTCAGCGATATTCTGCCGCCTACTTCGCTGACAATCGGGCGTGTATGCGGATCCCATTCAGCAACCCGCATACCGGCCGTCACCGCAGCATTATCATTGACGAGCAATGTTGCGCCATAAGGCATCTTGTAACGTTCTTTTTCACGACCCTGTTCGTCCGTCACGGTGACTTCACCATTACGACCGACAACGACGTGACGACCACTGGAGTGCGTCACAATGCGCAAATTCGACTGGTAATGGAATACGCCACCCTGCTTCACATCCAGACTGCTTTGCGCAGCAGAACGACTGGCGGCACCACCAATATGGAAAGTCCGCATGGTCAACTGGGTACCCGGTTCGCCGATGGATTGCGCAGCGATGACACCAACTGCTTCACCGGCGTTTACCAGATGGCCTCGGGCCAGATCACGTCCATAACACAGGGCACAAACCCCGTGCCGTGAATGACAGGTGAGTGGTGAACGTACTTTCAATGCATCCACACCGAGTTCGTCGAGCTGGCCCAAATGCTGCTCCGCCAACATGGTATTGCGTGCAATAACAATATCCCCGGTATTAGGATGCAGTAGATCTTCGGAAAGCACCCGACCGAGCACCCGATCGCGCAAGGGCTCGATGACTTCGCCTCCTTCTACCAGCGAGGTCATGGGCAGGCCTTCTTCCGATCCACAATCGTGCTCAACCACCACCAGATCCTGGGTCACGTCCACCAGTCTGCGGGTTAAATAACCGGAGTTTGCGGTTTTCAGTGCCGTATCTGCCAATCCCTTACGTGCGCCGTGGGTCGAGATGAAGTACTGGAGAACGTTGAGTCCTTCACGGAAGTTGGCGGTAATGGGCGTTTCGATGATGGAGCCATCCGGTTTGGCCATCAGACCGCGCATACCGGCCAACTGACGAATTTGCGCAGCAGAACCACGCGCTCCGGAATCTGCCATCATGAAGATG
Source organism: Acidithiobacillus concretivorus (assembly GCF_018853445.1). Taxonomy (GTDB): domain Bacteria; phylum Pseudomonadota; class Gammaproteobacteria; order Acidithiobacillales; family Acidithiobacillaceae; genus Acidithiobacillus; species Acidithiobacillus concretivorus. The sequence continues at coordinate 10,119 of NZ_JABELD010000043.1, read as the reverse complement.
GAATTGAACGAATCCTGTTGCACACTGGTGCCATCGGGAAGTTCAACGGTCTCCTTGCTGACCCGATCCATCATGGCTTTCGCCACTTCGTCAGTGGCTCTTGACCAGATATCGACGACTTTATTGTAGCGTTCACCCTCAGTGACCAGACCCGAAGTATATTGGGCCTGAATGGCTTTCACCTCGTCCTCGGAACGGCTGAGAATGCCTTCTTTCTCCTGCGGGGTTACCATATCGCCAGCACCGAAAGAAATGCCCGCGCGGGTCGCCATACGGAAGCCGGTATACATCAGCTGATCCGCAAAAATGACCGTATCCTTGATTCCCAGGGTGCGGTAACACGTGTTGATCAGTTCGCCGATGACCTTTTTCTTGAGCACCCGGTTGATGACACTAAAGGGCAGGCCTTCGGGCAAAATATCACCGAGCAGGGCGCGTCCGGCGGTAGTTTCAAGACGCTCGCCACGGAAACGGACCGTGATACGGGCATGGAGTCCCACCTGACCGGTTTCATAAGCCCGACGTACTTCGCGAATATCAGAATACATGCCGCCAGTACCCTTGGCATCAGCACGCTCCTGACTGACATAATATAGTCCCAGTACAATATCCTGTGACGGCACGATGACCGGATCACCATTGGCAGGACTGAGAATGTTATTGGTAGACATCATTAATGTCCGGGCTTCGAGCTGGGCTTCCAACGACAGCGGTACGTGGACCGCCATCTGGTCCCCGTCAAAGTCGGCGTTGTAGGCCGCACAAACCAGCGGATGCAGCTGAATGGCTTTGCCCTCGATCAATACCGGCTCAAACGCCTGGATGCCCAGACGGTGCAGGGTCGGGGCGCGGTTCAGCATGACCGGATGTTCGCGAATAACTTCTTCGAGAATATCCCAAACCTCAGGTTTTTCCTGCTCTACCAGGCGTTTGGCCGCCTTGATGGTCGTCGCCAAACCACGCTCTTCCAACTTGTTAAAAATAAAGGGTTTGAACAACTCCAGCGCCATTTTCTTGGGAAGACCGCACTGATGCAGACGTAACTCTGGACCGACCACAATAACCGAACGGCCAGAGTAATCGACCCGCTTACCCAGCAGATTTTGACGGAAACGCCCCTGTTTACCCTTGATCATATCCGCCAAAGATTTGAGCGGACGCTTGTTGGGACCAGAAATAGCGCGACCACGACGACCATTATCCAGAAGGGCATCAACCGCTTCCTGCAACATGCGTTTTTCGTTGCGCACGATAATATCCGGCGCTTTCAGTTCCAACAGGCGCTTCAGACGGTTGTTGCGGTTAATAACGCGACGATACAAATCGTTGAGATCCGAAGTCGCAAAACGACCGCCATCCAATGGCACCAGAGGACGCAGATCGGGGGGCAGCACCGGCAAAACTTCCATGATCATCCATTCCGGACGATTCCCCGAAGATTCGAAACCTTCGAGAATTTTCAGACGCTTGCTCAGTTTTTTGGTTTTGGTGTCTGAGTTACTTTCACGCAGTTCGTTACGGATGCGTTCAATTTCCTGAACCAGCGGAATGCCGCGCAGCAGATCGCGAATACCCTCTGCACCCATCTTGGCGACAAATTCGTCACCATGTTCTTCGAGGGCATCCAGGTATTGGTCTTCACTCATGATCAGACCCCGTTCCAGCGCGGTCACACCGGGATCCACGACTACATAGGCCTCAAAATACAGAACCCGCTCAATATCCCGTAATGGCATATCAAGAATCATGCCCATACGACTGGGCAAGGACTTAAGGAACCAGATATGCGCTACCGGACTGGCAAGTTCAATGTGACCCATGCGCTCACGACGCACGCGCGCCTGGGTGACTTCCACACCACATTTTTCGCAGACCACGCCGCGATGTTTGAGACGTTTGTACTTACCACAAAGACATTCATAGTCCTTGATGGGACCGAAAATCTTGGCACAGAACAAACCTTCGCGCTCGGGCTTGAAAGTACGATAGTTAATGGTCTCAGGCTTTTTTACTTCACCAAATGACCAGGAACGCACCTTGTCCGGAGAGGCAATGCCTATCCGTATGGCATCAAATTCTTCTTGCTGATCGTTTTGTTTAAAGAGCTTCAGTAAGTCTTTCAACGCATCCATCCTTGCCCGCCCGGGGCGGAAATATTACTTGGACTGTTCCAATTCAATGTCGATACCCAGCGAACGCAGTTCTTTCAACAGCACGTTGAAAGATTCCGGCATTCCGGCATCCATACGGAAATCACCTTTGACAATGGACTCATACATTTTACTGCGGCCACTGACGTCATCAGACTTAACAGTCAGCATTTCCTGCAATGTATAAGCAGCTCCATACGCCTCCAAGGCCCAGACTTCCATTTCACCGAAGCGCTGGCCACCAAACTGGGCCTTACCCCCCAGCGGTTGCTGGGTGACCAGACTGTACGGTCCGGTGGATCGGGCATGCATTTTGTCATCGACCAGATGGTGCAGCTTGAGCATATAGAGGTAACCCACCGTCACAGGACGATCAAAGGCTTCGCCACTACGACCATCGTACAGGGTGACCTGACCACTGCGCGGCAACCCTGCCAGCTCCAGCATATCGCGGATTTCTTCTTCAGCAGCACCGTCAAATACGGGCGTCGCCATCGGTACGCCACCGCGCAGGTTCCGCGCCAGCTCGCGGATTTCCTCATCCGTCAGGCTATCGAGGTCTTCTTTCTTGCCAGCCCGATTATAGATTTGCGCCAGGAAGGCACGCATTTCCTTCATCGCCAGATCACTTTCGAGCATCCCGGCAATTTTTTTACCTAACCCTTTGGCCGCCCATCCCAGATGGGTTTCCAGAATCTGACCCACGTTCATACGCGACGGCACACCCAAAGGATTGAGGACAATATCCACCGAGGTCCCATCAGCCAGATGCGGCATATCTTCTACGGGAACAATTTTGGATACCACACCCTTGTTACCGTGACGGCCAGCCATTTTGTCGCCCGGTTGCAGATGACGCTTGATGGCCACATGCACCTTGACCATTTTCAGGACACCGGGGCTCAGATCATCGCCCTGGGTGAGCTTGCGCCGTTTTTCTTCAAGCACCGCATCCAGACGTTGGCGCTGTTCTTCCAACTGGGCACGGATTTGTTCCAAGGCGTCATTCCCTTCATCCGAACGCAACCGAATTTCAAACCATTGCGCGCGGGGCAGATCTTTCAGATACGCCTTGGTCACCTTATTACCGGCAGCAAGTCCGTTAGGTCCGCCTTCAGCCACCTTACCCGTCAACTGGCGTTCAATACGCTGATAACTGTCTTCTTCAACAATACGGTACTGATCATTCAGATCCTTACGAATCCGGGTCAGCTCGTGTTCTTCGATAGACTTGGCGCGCGCGTCCTTGTCAATACCATCGCGGGTAAACACCTGGACGTCGATAACCGTTCCATACATCCCTGCGGGCATGCGCATGGAATTATCTTTCACGTCCGAAGCCTTCTCTCCGAAAATGGCACGTAACAGTTTTTCTTCGGGGGTCAGCTGGGTCTCACCCTTGGGGGTCACTTTACCTACCAAAATGTCCCCGGGGGCCAGTTCTGCACCGATGACGACAATACCGGATTCATCCAGATGACGCAGAGCGCCTTCAGCCACATTGGGAATATCTCGCGTGATTTCTTCCGGCCCGAGTTTGGTATCACGGGCGAATACCGAGAACTCTTCGATGTGGATGGTAGTATAACGATCTTCTGCCACCACGCGTTCAGAAATCAGAATGGAGTCTTCAAAGTTGTAACCATTCCAGGGCATGAAAGCCACCAGCATGTTCTGACCCAAAGCCAGCTCACCCATTTCTGTGCTGGGCCCGTCCGCTAAAACATCTCCACGGCTGACCACATCACCGACTTTGACTACTGGACGCTGATTCAAGGTCGTATTCTGGTTGGAACGGGCATACTTGACCAAATTGTAAATATCTACACCGGGTTCTTCGGCTAATGTCTCTTCATCATTCACCCGAATAACAATACGAGCACCATCGACAATATCAACCACACCACCGCGCCGCGCTACAACTGCCGCACCGGAATCAATTGCTACTACCCTTTCCATGCCTGTGCCGACCATGGGTGCATCTGAACGAATGGTCGGAACCGCCTGGCGTTGCATGTTGGAACCCATCAATGCGCGGTTGGCGTCATCGTGCTCCAGGAACGGAATCATGCTCGCCGCCACCGAAACAATCTGGCGGGGAGAAATATCCATAAACTGCACCTGATCCCGATTAGCCAGAGTCGTCTCGTTTTTATGACGGCAGGAGATGAGTTCTTCTACCAGCAGGCCATCATCATCCAGGACCGAGTTCGCCTGGGCGATCACATAATTACCTTCTTCAATGGCCGAGAGGTATTCGATTTCATCCGTTGCACGGCGATCTACCACACGCCGATAGGGTGTTTCGAGAAAGCCGTAGTCGTTGGTCCGGGCATAGCAGGCCAAGCTGTTGATCAAACCGATATTAGGGCCTTCCGGCGTTTCAATCGGGCAGATCCGGCCATAGTGGGTCGGATGCACGTCACGCACTTCAAAACCAGCTCGTTCACGGGTCAAGCCCCCCGGTCCCAGAGCGGAAACACGACGCTTGTGGGTGACCTCGGAAAGCGGATTGGTCTGATCCATAAACTGGGAAAGCTGACTGGAGCCAAAGAACTCATTAACCACCGCCGCAATCGGCTTGGCATTAATCAGATCCTGAGGCGTCAACCCTTCGCTTTCGGCAAGGGCCAGACGATCTTTGACCGCCCGTTCAACACGCACCAGTCCCAAGCGGAACTGATTCTCCATCAGCTCACCTACAGAACGCACGCGACGGTTACCGAGATGATCAATATCGTCAATTTCACCGATACCGTTGCGCAGGGATACCAGCACCTTGAGCACGGCCAGAATATCCTCGCTGCTCAACACCCCTGGGCCCGTTATTTCTTCACGCCCAACGCGACGATTGAACTTCATCCGCCCCACACCCGACAGGTCATACCGATCCGGGCTGAAAAACAGGCCTTGGAAAAGATTCTGGGCAGCATCCTTGGTCGGCGGCTCGCCCGGACGCATTAAACGATAAATTTCCATCTGCGCTTCATGGGCATCACGGGAAGTATCAATGCGCAGCGTCTCGGAAATATAAGGACCCCGATCTATTTCATTGATGTACAGGGTGTGCAGGGACAAAGAAGGTCCCTTGCGCATCACATCGAGCACTTCCCCGGTAATGGGTTCATTGACTGCCAGCAGTACTTCACCAGTTTCCGGATTGACGACGTCCTTGGCCACCACTTTCCCCAGGACGAACACATCCGGTACGGGCAGCTGCTGGAGTCCCGGAATTTCGGCCAGAACTTTGATGTGACGCGCAGTAATGCGTTTGCCAGTCGCAACAATGACTTCACCCGTTGCCGGATTAACAATGTCAAAACTGGCAATTTCCCCCTGCAGACGCTGGGGAATCAAGTCATAATGCAGTTCACCATCCAGAATATGGAAGGTATCGGTTTCAAAAAACATTTCAAGAATGTCTTCCGTACCATAACCCAGCGCTCGCAGCAAAGTAGTTGCCGGCAATTTACGACGCCGATCTATACGTGCGTAAACATGGTCCTTTGGATCAAATTCAAAATCCAGCCATGAACCACGATAAGGAATAATGCGGGCATTAAATAACAGTTTGCCCGAAGAATGGGTTTTACCCCGATCATGGTCAAAAAATACGCCCGGTGAACGGTGCAGCTGTGAAACAATAATGCGCTCGGTTCCGTTGATGACAAAAGAACCGTGTTCAGTCATGAGCGGTATTTCCCCCATGTAAACGTCCTGTTCTTTCACATCCTTGACCCGCTTGGCGCCGGTACTGTCATCCTTTTCCATGACCGCCAGGCGCAACCGTACGCGTAGGCCGGCATTAAAGGTCAGACCGCGCTGACGACATTCCACTACATCAAAAGCCGGTTTTTCCAGACGATAGGAAACATAATCCAGCATGGCATTGCCGGAGTAGCTTTCCATTGGAAAAATCGAGCGGAAAACCGCCTCTAGCCCTGTTTCCTTGCGCGCCGCCGGAGCCGCTGACTCCTGGAGGAACTCTCGATAAGAATCCATCTGCGTAGCCAGCAGATATGGCACTGCGAGAATGCTCTGGCTTTTGCCAAAGTCTTTACGAATCCGTTTCTTTTCAGTAAAAGAGTAGGCCATGGATGCTCCGCGCGACGACCGCAAGGTTAGGGAAAAGATTCAAAGCTGCTTTCCACAAACGATGAAGGGGCTGGCAACCGTATTTGTTGCCAGCCAGATAAACTGCTTAATACGTGTACAACAGATTACTTGATCTCCGCCTCGGCACCAGCCTCGACGAGTTGGGCCTTGACGCTTTCGGCCTCAGCCTTAGCGACACCTTCTTTCACAGCCTTGGGCGCGCCGTCGACCAGATCCTTGGCTTCTTTCAGGCCAAGACCGGTAATGGCACGCACCACCTTGATGGTGTTCACCTTGTTGGCACCAGCACTGGTCAGAATGACATCAAATTCAGTTTGTTCTTCTGCTGCAGCGGCTCCATCACCACCAGCAGCACCACCGGCAGGGGCGGCAACTGCCACTGCGGCTGCAGATACACCAAATTTTTCTTCCATTTCCTTGATCAGTTCGGAAAGTTCAAGAACCGTCATACCTGCAATAGCGTCTAAAATTTCAGCTTTGGACAATGCCATTTTTACAACTCCTTCATCATTAATTTTGAGTTAGGCAGCGCGTTGATCGCGAACTGCTGCAAGGACCCGAACAAAACGACTCGGAACCTCGTTGAGGGTGCGTACGAAACCGGATACGGGTGCCTGCATGGTACCGAGCAACTTTGACAGCAACTCTTCACGTGACGGCATTTTGCTCAATTGGGCAATAGCCGCAGCATCAATCTGCTTGCCACTCAATACACCACCGGTAATCACCAGCTTGTCAAAACGCTTGGCGAAATCCGTAAAAATTTTGGCTAATGCCACCGGATCTTCTGCTACCGCAAATACCAGGGGTCCCTTCAACAAAGAGTCCATGACTGCGAATGGCGTGCCCGCCAGGGCTCGCTTCAACAGCGTGTTTTTTACCACCTGAACATGTACGGACTGTTTCAGAGCTTCTGCCCGAAACGCCGTCATTTGTGCCACAGTCAAACCACGATACTCTGCTACCACAGTGGCTTGCGCCTCTGCGATTTTGGCTTGAAGGGCGATGACGACCTGTTCCTTTTCTGCGAGTTTGAGACTCACGTGAATGTCACCTCCTATCTAACCGAGGCGGCCAAAAGGCTGGCGCGCCGTCGCCTACGCAGGGAAAAACATTAAGGCTTGCGCCCCCTGCGGTCTTTGTACGCCGGCTTACGCCGACCTTTCCGCCCGAAGACAGAAACTGTTACGCCAAGCCAGAAAGATCTACGCCGACCCCAGGACCCATGGTCGGAGATAAACTGACTTTACGAATATAAATGCCCTTGCTGGTGGCTGGCTTGGCTTTACGCAAGCTGTCAATCAGCGCCATCAGGTTTTCCTGCAGGGCTTTAGCTTCAAAGGAAGACTTGCCAATACTGCTATGCACAATACCGCCCTTGTCGGCACGGTAACGCACCTGACCACCCTTGGCATTAACTACCGCTGTACGCACATCTGCCGTGACGGTACCCACTTTGGGGTTTGGCATCAAACCACGCGGTCCCAGAACTGGGCCCAAAGTACCGACAATACGCATCGCATCTGGAGTAGCAATGACCACGTCAAAATCCATCTGACCGGCCTTGACCTGTTCGGCTAGATCTTCCATGCCAACAATGTCAGCTCCCGCTTCACGGGCTTCATTAGCCTTGTCAGCTGTTGCAAACACAGCGACCCGCATTTGTTTACCGGTACCATTGGGCAATACTACGGCGCCGCGAACCACCTGATCAGACTTGCGGGGATCAATTCCCAAGCCTACAGCCACATCTACGGATTCATCAAACTTGGCCGTGGCCATTTTTTTGACCAGTTCCAATGCTTCTTCAATGGCATAGCGTTGGTTGCGATTGACCAAGTCACGAGCAGCGGTACTCCGTTTGGATTTATTAGCCATGTTTTAGCCCTCCACCGTCAAGCCCATACTCCGGGCAGTACCACGCACACTTCGTTTGGCCGATTCCAGATTTTCGGTATTCAGATCGGGCATTTTGGTCTTGGCGATTTCCTCGACCTGCGCCTCCGTCACCTTACCAACCTTTACAGTATTCGGACGACCGCTACCTTTCGGCAAACCTGCAGCTTTCATCAACAACACGGCAGCCGGTGGGGTTTTAACTTCAAAGGTAAAACTTTTGTCTGCAAATACCGTAATCACCACGGGCAAAGGCAAACCGGGTTCTACACCCTGAGTCTGGGCATTAAAAGCCTTGCAAAATTCCATGATGTTGAGGCCGCGCTGACCCAAGGCCGGGCCAATAGGCGGACTCGGATTGGCTTGGGTAGCCTTAACCTGTAATTTAATATAACCAGTTATTTTCTTTGCCATTACTCAGCTCCTGTGAGGTGCTAACGCCGTCAGGCTCCCTCGTCATGTAACCGTCAGACTTTTTCTACCTGACCGAAATCCAGTTCTACGGGGGTGGAGCGACCAAATATGGTGACCGATACCCGCAGTTTACTTTTCTCAAAATTAACTTCTTCAACCACCCCATTGAAGTCCTTGAAAGGACCGTCGATGACCCGTACCTGCTCGCCCGCATCGAAACTGAATTTGGGACGCGGTTTTTCAACGCCTTCCTTGATGCGATCCATGATGGCATCGGTTTCCGCGTCGCTGAGCGGATGCGGACGTCCGACTGAACCACCCACAAAACCGGTGACCCTGGGTGTACTTTTCACCAGATGCCAGGTGGTATCATCCATTTCCATTTGCACGAGAACGTAGCCCGGATAAAACATGCGCTGCGAATTGGTTTTTTGACCATTGCGCATTTCCACGACTTCTTCCACAGGCACCAGTATCTCGCCAAAATAATCGCCAAGACCCTCGCGTTGCGCGCGCTCGCGAATTTCTGCCTGAACTTTTTTCTCAAAACCCGAGAATGCATGCACTACATACCAACGCATAGCCATTTAGCCAACTCCTCCGAGTAGTAGCCGTACCACACCAAGGAGTGCCAGATCGACCAACCACAGAAAGGCCGCAATGACGGCAATCAACCCTATGATAATGGCAGTGCTCCGCAATACTTCAGGGCGGGTTGGCCAGACGACTTTCAGCAATTCAAGATACGCTTCCCGAAAAAATACCAAAAGCTTCTTTCCGCTTTCACTATAGGCAAACAAGCCTGCGGCAATCAGCAGACCGACGGCCAACCCGACACTCGGGTAATACGTCCCGATACGCGTGGGTATCAGAAAATACGCGAACACCCCGAGGGCAGCGAAACCTGCCGCAAAATAGAGCTTCACTTTTTCCGACATGACCACCGCACCTTTAATAATGGCAGGGCAGGAGGGGATCGAACCCCCAACCTGCGGTTTTGGAGACCGCTGCTCTACCAATTGAGCTACTGCCCTGCAGACGGCAAACGGCGGACAGGCCGCCGTTCAACTTTACAACTAAACTAACTTACTCGACTACCTTGGAAACGACGCCGGCACCCACCGTACGGCCGCCTTCACGTACTGCAAAGCGCAGGCCTTCTTCCATCGCGATCGGGGCAATCAGGGCTACCTTAAATAACACGTTGTCGCCAGGCATCACCATCTCTACGCCTTCCGGTAATTCCACAGCACCCGTTACGTCCGTGGTCCGGAAGTAAAACTGCGGACGATAACCATTGAAAAACGGGGTGTGACGTCCGCCTTCTTCTTTTGACAGGACGTACACTTCTGCTTCAAAACGGGTGTGCGGCTTGATGCTGCCGGGCTTAGCCAATACCTGGCCACGCTCTACGTCATCTTTCTTGGTGCCACGCAGCAGTACACCGACGTTGTCGCCAGCCTGACCCTGATCCAGAATCTTCCGGAACATTTCCACACCGGTCACAATGCTCTTGGCGGTGTCGCGGATGCCGATGATTTCA
>NZ_JABELD010000042.1 GCF_018853445.1 Acidithiobacillus concretivorus | reverse complement strand
AAAAAGCAAGGGCGCACTTATGCAAACTCTGCGAGTTTGCGTGCGGTCAAGGCTCCGCCCCGACACCCCGTAGGAGGAGGCCAGAATGGCGATCTATCATCTCTCCGTCAAAGCCATCAGCCGATCTGCAGGCCGCAGCGGCACGGCTTCCTCCGCGTATCGTTCCGGCGAGAAGATCGAAGATGAACGGACGGGAGAAGTACACGACTACACCCGCCGAAGCGGGGTTGAGTCCGCCGATCTGGTGTTGCCGGAAGATGCCCCCGACTGGGCAGCGGACCGGGCGGCATTGTGGAATGCCGCCGAGCAGGCGGAGACCCGGAAGAACGCAACGGTTGCCCGCGAGTTCGAGATTGCCCTGCCCGAAGAACTGCCCCCTGCCGAGCGGCGGCGTCTGGCGCTGGATTTTGCGGGAGAGCTGGTCCAGCGGCATGGCTGTGCAGCG
>NZ_JABELD010000041.1 GCF_018853445.1 Acidithiobacillus concretivorus | reverse complement strand
CCGGTCCGCCGCTCATAACCACTGGCCGCTGGCCCCAGATGCCGGGTCGGTGCCCGATCCTGACCTTGCTCCGCCAGACTGCGGTGATCCACCTGGGCGGCTATGCCGTTTTCCTGTAATCGGGCGTTCTGTAGCTCGGCAAACCGTTCCCGCCATTCGCTCACCAGTTCTTTGCCCGTCTTCCGGTCATCCAGTTCCCGCGTCTTTTCGGTAAACCCGTCTGGTCCTATCCGCCGGGTCGTCAGCAGAATGTGGGCATGGTGATTGCGCTGATCTCCGGCTTTCCCCGGCGCATGCACGGCCACATCCGCTGCACAGCCATGCCGCTGGACCAGCTCTCCCGCAAAATCCAGCGCCAGACGCCGCCGCTCGGCAGGGGGCAGTTCTTCGGGCAGGGCAATCTCGAACTCGCGGGCAACCGTTGCGTTCTTCCG
>NZ_JABELD010000040.1 GCF_018853445.1 Acidithiobacillus concretivorus | reverse complement strand
CCCCCCCCCAGGCCTGCCGCCCAGCGATAAAGATCAGGGACGTCATCAGGGTGATGGCTGCGAGGATAGGCGACTCTTCCGTAAAGATCATAACGATCAATCAATAACAAAATTTCCGTCAATACCCGCCGTGGACCGGCAGCCATGTCACGAATGTCTTCGCGTGTTCCGGCCACAATCACCAGATTGGCCTGCGCCTGCAAATCCGGATTTTGACCGTAAGCATGTATCAAACCGGCAATATTTTTGCGTTCGTCGGGGCGGGACAGGGCAAGAATAGGTGGCTTTTGTGGTTCTCTTAAAAACCGATGCAATTCTGTGCTAATGGGCGGCGGGGGTTGAGGGCCGGGTTCGAAGCGGGAAAGATTAACCCCTGGCGGAATCACCCGCATCCGCTCAGGATTAGCCCAATTGTACATCCCGTATTGTCTGTCGATCTCGTCCTGGGTGCTGGTGATGATCAGGGAGGCAGCCGCCAGAATTTCTTCCTCAATGCGGATACGCTGGGACAACCGGTATTTTTCTTCCAGGCTGCGCTCAGACTCTCCAGAGGCCAAAAGGCTCTGGCGCTTGCTGCGCCCGAGGGAATGTCCGGTATGCACCAGAGGCACACCGAGTTGTAAGGCCAGGCGCATGCCCACATAGCCCGCGTCGGCGTAGTGAGAATGAATAAGACTGGGAGATTGCTGGCGCAGATACTCCATGGCGTGATCACTAAAGCCATCCAGATGGGGCCACAAGGCTTCTTTGGGCAAGTATTCGTCAGGTCCGGCCGGAAAACGCATAATATGCGCCTTGGGCAAGTCAGGCAGGGTCTCGTCTGCTCGGGCGTAATCATCAGCGACGTGCGTATCCTGAATCCTCCGGGTGAGCAGATCGACCCTTCCGACCCGAGGATGCGCGGCAAGTGCGCGCAACAGTTCGACGACATAGAGAATCTGACCACCCGTATCCGCATCGCGGCCCAGTTCCAGATTCTGGCCGCGAATCAGTCCATGAAGGCTGATTAGTACCAGATGGAGCTGGGCTGATTCCGGCTTACTTTTCGGGCGATCTTCCATTTACTTATTCCTCTGCACTCTCCACATCTTCGTCCAGTTTTTCATCGAATCCCAGCCGCTCCAGAAGACTCGGCTCATCCAGGAAATAGCGGGCAAGCAGTAGTCCTGCGGCGCTCCACACTTGTCCAATATTGGCCCGACGGCCTACCAGACGTCCCAGTCGTCCGTCATAATATTCCGGCCAACGGTCGGCAAGCAGGCGTGGCTCAACCATTTGCCAGGCCCGTTCCGCCAAATCCATGCGTCCGGCCTTTATGGTTGCTGCCACCAAGGGCCAGATCATGACCGGCCAATTACCACCATTGTGGTAGGACCAGGGGATATTTTTTGGGTCAGACCCCGTGATCAGCCGCCATTCATCCCCCTCAACAGCGGGATAAACGAGTTTCATGGGGACCCGTCCCAGCAAATCATTCCAGCGCTGCTCTATCAAGTTGGTCAGCGCCCGTGCCTGAGTAGCCGACGCCATGCCCGTAGCCAACATCAAAAGGTTTCCCTGGGCAAAAAAACGAAAATCCATGCGCCCCGGCCCCAGATTTCCGACGAAGAAGCCGGCACCGTCGGGAAGCCAGTCCTGAACCCAAAGCGGAATGGATTCCGGGTGGATATTGAAAAGATTTTCAATATCGACTCCGAGCATTTCCGTTTCAAAGCGATAAATCTGGTTCAGCACGTCCATATCCAGCCAGTAATACTGCTGTACATAAGAACGCAATACGTTTCTGCGGCGCTGTGCCAAATCCACCAACCATTGACTGCCCTGCTCCGGAAGTAAGAGGGAAGCACAACGCAGGGTAGCATTGAACAGCGCCTGGATTTCGATGGGATGACCATTGACGCCCATACGTCGATCAATCATGAAGGAGGCATCAGGAACCAGCAGGGTCGGAAAGACCTCAAAACGACTCTGCAAACACAGACTCAGAATCATCCGCAACATGCGCTGGATTTCGGGGCTGTGGGCAAAATCCAGGTCCCCTGTATACTGCACATAGGCATGCAGGAGCATGGACCACCACATCATTGAGTCCACCGGGGCTACGCGGCCAATGGCCCGATCACCAAAGTCTGCCAGTACCTCCTCTTCTCCACGGTCATTATGCTGCACGCGAAACGAGGCCGGCATAACCCCGGGAGCAATCTGCTGGCCTTCAAGCTCTTCCTGTTGTCCTCTAAGCTGCATAATCAGATGCAGGAAAGAGCGGACAACGTCAGCCCGATTTTCCAGCAGCAGAATCAATCCAACGGGGAAAAAGTCCCGTACGAAGCAATCCGCATAATTTTCTGCAGGAGCCTTGGGGTCGACGCTGGCCGCCGTACCCACCAGTTGTCCTTCATAGAAAATGCCAGCAGCCTCAATCAGTCGATAGGCGTCATCCAGAGCCGGACTGACGCCATGGTATCTGGGTTTAGTGAAACAAGGTTCATTCTCGGCCAAAGGCTTTTCTCCTCTTTGAGTTTCTCAAACGCCGAGTAAGCTGTTATTTCGGGCTGGCGCTTTAACATCCGTTCAGAAAATTTATTCGCCGGATGTCCAGCGACTCCGAAACGATTCATAAAAATCCAGGGAATCCGGAGTCGCACCTTGCAAAGCGCAAACTGCAGCCGCCAATTCCCCACCCCGGCGAAGGCGTAATTCCGGGCTTTCACCCTGCAGCAAACTCCATAACCAGGCGGCGGCAAATGCATCACCCGCTCCTACCGTATTCACCAGATTATTTACCGGTTCAGCAACCGCTTCATAAAAGTCGTCATGATCCCAGTAGGCAGAGCCTTCCGGTCCACAAGTCAGCAACACAGACTCCAATGAAAAATGGTCAGCGAAAACCCGCATCTTGTCGCATAATGCAGGCTCGGATCGCAGCGAATAAACGGCCAGTAAAGTTTCTAATTCATCTGCGTTACATTTCAGTATAGATGAACCGGTCAGTAACGGGGCAAGCGTGTCCGGCGTCCACCAGGGCGCCCGTAAATTGATATCCAGAAATCGCCTGTTACTGGTGGCCACAAGTTCCAGCAAGGTTTGCCGGGATGTAGCGTTTTCCCGCGAGGCCAGAGAGCCATGATAAAGCCAGGAAACAGGTTCAGGTACTTTTTCGGGGAATGGAATGTAGTCATAGGCCTGATGGGGTAGAATTTCGAAGCGATGACCCTCTATCGGGTCAGGTAGCACTTCCACACGCCCGGTCGGCAACGTCTTACTGACCGCCACCCCTGACAAGGGCATCTGCCATTGCCGCATGTGATCCAGGATATTCCTGCCATTGATGTCATCGCCCACCTGACTGATAAAAATTGCGGGCACTCCCAAGCCGTGCAAATGACGCGCCACATTAAAGGGCGCCCCCCC
>NZ_JABELD010000004.1 GCF_018853445.1 Acidithiobacillus concretivorus | reverse complement strand
ACCTTCGGCGTCGGCTGAAGCCCCCGCTTGTTGATATAGGTATTCAGAGCGATGTGGCTGGTTTGGCCCAGGAGCGTGGCGATCTTGCGCACCGACAGTCCATAACCCAGCAGCTCCTTGATCCGCTCCACATCCTTGTCGAACTTACTCTTCTGCAGCGTGCCCTTGGGCTTCCCAAGCTGTTTGCCCTGTGCCTTCTTGGCCGCCAGCGCTTCCTTTGTGCGCATGCCAATCAGATCCCGCTCCAGTTCGGCAAACAGCGAGAACAGGGTGAGGACAATCTTGGAGTTCATGTCCTGCTGGGAGATATCGAGGTTCTGCTTGATGGTGATCACGCGGATATTGCGCTTCGCCAGGGCATTCACCAGTGAGATCACTTCGGCCGTGCTGCGGCCCAGCCGGCTTAGCTCGGTCACGATGAGGGTGTCCGTTTCGCCCAGCATCTGGACCAGATCGTCGATACGCCGCTGCTTGCTGGTCTTGCGCGATGAGACTGTGACTTCCATAAAGTCGTCGACGCGCAGCTCCCGTTTCCGGGCAAACTCCAGTATCTCCAGCTTCTGGTGACTCAGGTCCTGCTTGTCGGTGGATGCGCGCAAATAGGCGACAATTTTACCCATGAAAACAGCCTCGTTGTGTCTTAACATCAATTAGGCCGTAAAGTAATACGTCTTGTAT
Source organism: Acidithiobacillus concretivorus (assembly GCF_018853445.1). Lineage (GTDB taxonomy): Bacteria > Pseudomonadota > Gammaproteobacteria > Acidithiobacillales > Acidithiobacillaceae > Acidithiobacillus > Acidithiobacillus concretivorus. The sequence goes on along the minus strand of NZ_JABELD010000004.1, from coordinate 3,161 downwards.
GTATTTTTCAATCTATTTCACATGCTTGCCGTGGTGCTATATTAACGCTCGTTTTGGCATATACAGAATGTATAGTAAAAATGACAGAAAACAACAAAAGACTGACCATATTATCCGACGCGGAACGATTCGCCCTATACGGGCTCCCCGACTTCGATGACGGTCAGCGGCAGCAGTACCTCAGCTTCAGCGAATGCGAACTCGGGCTTGTGATGAGTCGGCAAAGTCTTCATGCCCAGGTCCATTGCGCCTTGCAGATCGGGTATTTCAAAGCCAAATATGCCTTCTTCTCGTTTTTCTGGGAAGAAACGGAAGAGGACTGCGCCTTTATCCTGACCCGCTACTTCCATGGTCAGGCGTTTGCTCCGCAGCCAGTGACCGAGTACGAGCATTATGTGCAGCGCACCGCGATCTTGGGCCTATTCGACTATCGTCCGTGGTCTGCTGAATTTCTGCTGTTGCTGGCCGAGCGTGCGGCGCAAGTCGTACATCGCGACGTCACCCCCGGCTTTATTGTCGCCGAACTGGTTGCCTTTCTCCACGAACAGAAGATTGTCAGACCGGGACACACGACCCTGCAGACACTCATCAGCGACACACTGACTACAGAGCGCAATCGCCTGAGTGACCTATTGGACAATTTGCTGGATGAACCTGCCAAGGAGGCGTTGCAGCAACTCCTGGTGCACGATGACACTTTGTTGGGATTGGCCGCCCTAAAGCAGGATGCCAAGGATTTTGGCTACCGCCAGATGGTGTCGGAGCGGAAGAAGCGCACCTTGCTGGAACCTCTTTATCAGACGGCGAAAGCGATGTTGCCCATCCTGTCAATTTCTCGGCAAAACCTGAATTACTACGCGAGCCTTGCCAATTTTTACACGATTTATGATTTGCGCCGTCTGCGCCCGAAACAAACCTACCTGTACCTACTGTGCTTCGCATGGCAGCGCTACCGCCAGCTTACCGACAACCTGATGGATGCGATGGACTACCACATGAAGCAACTTGAGGACGAAACTAAAATCCGGGCGAAAAAGCGATTCTTTCTACTACAGTCCACCAGGCGACAGGAGTCGCCTGGTGTTGGCCGTTTGCTGCTGATGTATGTTGACGACAACCTGGCTGATACCACGCCCTTCGGTTCAATCCGCGAGAGCGCCTTTACCATCATGCCCAAAGACGAATTGCGTCTCACTGGCCAGCGCTTGTGCGGGGCACCGGTAAATAAACTGGAATTGCGCTGGCAGATCGTGGAAGAGCTGGCGGAACGTGCCCGACACCACCTGCGCTCACTGTACGTGACGCTCAATTTTTCCAGCACAGTGCCAGACAACCCGTGGCTGGTGGCACTGGGTTGGATGAAGGGGGTTTTCTCCAAACAACAGCGACTGGCGCAGCGACCACTTAGCGAATGCCCGGCAGCAACGATTCCCAAACGCCTGCGCCCCTATCTGCTCGAATTTGATGTGAAAGGCAATGCATCAGGCGTTCGTGCTGATCGCTACGAGTTTTGGGTGTACCGGCAAATTAGGAAACGCTGCAAGTCAGGCGAAGTCTACCTGGACGACAGCGTCCAGCACCGCTGCCTCAGCGATGAACTGGTTTCCCTGGAGGAAAAAGCGGCCGCCCTCGGCCAACTGGATATTCCCTGGCTGCGGCAGCCCATTGAGACCCAGATCAATGCCTTGACGGAGGAACTGCACCGCCTGTGGCTGGCGTTCGACAAAGACCTGCGCCAGGGAAAACTGAAAAATCTGGAGTATGACAGCCAGACCAAGACGCTGGTCTGGCGGCGGCCCAAGGTCGGAGACGACGAAGCGAAACAGGATGCTTTTTACGGCAAGCTGTCGTTTCGCGATATCGCCGATGTTCTTCGATTTGTTAATGAGCAATGCCATTTTCTGTCGGCACTAACGCCGCTGCAGCCGCGCTACGCCAAGCAGGTTGCCGATACCGACAGCCTGATGGCAGTCATCATGGCCCAGGCAATGAATCATGGCAATCTCACCATGGCGCAGACCAGCGATATTCCCTATCACGTTCTGGATGCGACGTATCTGCAGTACCTGCGGCTGGCCAGCTTGCAGGCGGCCAATGATGTCATCAGCAATGCCACCGCAGACCTTGCCATTTTTCCACACTATTCCTTTGGCTTGGAGGCGCTCTACGGTAGCGTCGATGGACAGAAATTCGGGGTCGAACGGCCGACGGTGAAAGCGCGGTTTTCCCGCAAATATTTCGGCCGGGGCAAAGGTGTCGTCGCCTACACCCTGCTGTGCAACCATGTTCCGCTTCAGGGCTGGCTGATCGGCGCGCACGAGCTTGAGGGCCACCATGTTTTCGATCTCTGGTACCACAACACCTCGGATATCGTACCGACGGTGATCACCGGCGACATGCACAGCATTAACAAGGCTAATTTTGCCATCCTGCATTGCTTCGGCTTGCGTTTCGAACCGCGCCTCACCAGGCTTCACGAACAGATACAGCAAATCTACTGCGCCGGTGATCCCGCGCGGTACGAAAAATTCCTTATCCAGCCGACTGGGCAGATTGACCTTCAAGCCGTCATCAACGAGAAATCCAACATCGACCAGATCGTGGCGACCCTGGGTCTCAAGGAGATGAGCCAGGGCACATTAATCCGGAAACTATGCACCTACACGCAGCCAAATCCGACACGCTATGCGCTATTCGAGTTTGACAAGTTGATCCGCAGTACCTACACCTTGCGCTACGCCCGCGATCCCCAGTTACAGCGCAACATCCACCGCTCCCAGAACCGAATCGAGTCCTACCACCAGATGCGCTCGGCGATAGCCCAAGTCGGAGGCAAGAAGGAACTGACTGGCAGGACGGATATCGAGGTTGAAATAAGCAACCAGTGCGCCCGGCTGGTTGCCAACGCGATTATCTATTACAACTCCGCCATCCTGTCACGGCTACTCGCCAAGTATGGAGCCAACCCAAGCCACAGAGTCCTGTCCCTGATCAAGAAGATATCGCCCGTGGCATGGCGGCACATCCACATGGGCGGCCACTACACGTTCCGGGGCGAGGGCAAGGCGGTCGATCTCGATGCGTTGGTGGCCGATTTGCTCTTGGAATAGGGAATTACGAGGCCAAACAAAATTTTCGAGGGTTTGGGCTTACACCCCCAT
>NZ_JABELD010000039.1 GCF_018853445.1 Acidithiobacillus concretivorus | reverse complement strand
CCATTCAATCGGTTCCGGGCGTGGGTCTGACCGCCATTCTGCCTCCTGGTACCGGGCCTAACGGTAACACTTATGCCATGCGGGTCTGGCTGAATCCGCAGGAAATGGCGGTATTGGGAGTGACGCCGGCGCAGGTCAGCGATGCGCTCAAGAAAAATGACTTTGTCGCGGCGGTAGGACGGTTGCGCGGCGAATATACAGCAGTATCTCTCAGTGCCAATACCGCCCTCCATAACGCGGCAGAATTCCGCAATCTGGTCGTGGCGACGGTGCACGGCGTACCCATCCATCTGGAGCAGGTCGCCAAGGTCTCTTTGGGGGCCCAGACTTATGATTCATCCGTCATGGTGGATGGACAGCCTGCTGTCAATATCGGGATTCAGCAGGCGCCCGGCAGTAACGCCCTGCAGGTCGCTCAGGGTATTCACAAAGTCATGAGCCAATTGAAGACGACCATGCCTCCGGGAATGCAGGGGTATACCATTTATAATGGTGCCCAGTTTGTTAAAAGCTCGCTGCAGGAAGTAGAAATCAATATTGGCCTGGCATTGCTGGTGGTCATCCTGGTCATCTATTTGTTCATGGGTTCCTGGCGCGCGCTGATTGTTCCGGCACTGGCGATTCCTGTGGCCATGGTGGGCGCCCTCACCATCCTGCATGCTCTGGGATATACCCTTAATTTGCTGACCCTGTTGGCGATGGTGCTGGCTATTGGTCTGGTGGTGGACGACGCGATTATTGTGGTGGAAAACGTCCATCGTCATATTGAACATGGGGCAACCCCTTTACATGCGGCACTGCTCAGTGCCAAAGAACTGGCCAGCCCGATTCTGGTGATGGCCACGACGCTGGTGGCCGTATTTGTACCCATGGCCTTTATTGGCGGGTTGGTGGGCCACTTATTCAGCGAATTTGCTTTTACCATTGTGGCCACGGTGTTGTTGTCCATGATTGCTGCCCTGACCCTGGCACCCATGCTGGCTTCACGGGTTTTGAAAGCGGGACAAGAGGGCCGGGTCGCTCATTTGGTGGATCATGTATTCGGACGCTTGAAAGCCTTTTACGGACGCCTTCTTTTCGCCAGTTTGCGGGTTTGGCCGGCCACCGTGGCTTTGGCGCTGGTATTGACGGGAGGCATCTATTTTCTTTTCAGCATCAGCCAGAGTGAGCTGGCACCGCCGGCGAATCAGGGTATTGTTTATGTGAACGGCGTTGCCCAGCCGACGGCGACGCTGGAATACATGAATGCTTATGATCACTATCTGACGAATACGGTTTTCGACAAAATTGACAGCCGCAGTCATAGCTTTGCGGTCAACGGAGTGGGTATTGGCGGCATGCTGCTAAATAATGAAGTGATGGCGGGTGTAGTTTTGAAGTCCGAGCGCGGCGCGGTGACCACGCAACAGGTCAAAACCAAGGTTCAGAAGCTGGCTGAGCAAGTACCCGGTATGAAACTGTCCGCTTTTGGCTTGCCGCCACTCCCCGGGGCAGCGGTCGGCTTGCCGGTACAGTTCGTATTGACCAGTACGGGAGGCTCCTATCATCAACTGGATGGAATTTCTGCCAAGCTGGTTCAGGAAGCCAAAGCCAGCGGCCTTTTTTCTTTTGTCTGCAAAAATCTGAAGTACAACAACCAGATTCAGCAGGTGGTTATTAATCGGCAAATGGCTGCATCGTTTGGACTCAGCATGGCCGATATCGGACAAAATCTGGAGACGCTATTGGGTGGTAACTACGTCAACTACTTTGATATGGACGGTTTGAGCTATCGGGTAGTGCCACAAGTACCACCAGCGTTGCGGGCCAATCCCGATTTTCTTAAGGCCTATACCATCAAAACGCCCTCTGGTGCAGAGATTCCTCTGTCCACTTTTGTATCCCTGAAGTCGGAATCGGCACCGACATTTTTACCGCAGTTTCAGCAGTTGCCGGCTGTATTCATTCAGGCCAACCCGGCCCCTGGCGTGTCATTGGGACAAGCACTGCAGTTTTTGCAATCGCATGCGCAAAAAATTCTTCCCAGTGGTGATCAGATCCATTATGCCGGCGTATCCCGCCAGTATGTGCATCAGGGTAATGCGCTGGCGATCACTTTTGCCTTTGCCCTGCTGATGGTGCTGCTCCTGCTCGCGGCGCAGTTTAACAGCTTCCGGGATGCTCTGGTGGTGCTCACGGCTGTCCCTGTGGCCCTGTTTGGGGCGTTGTTACCCATCAGTCTCGGCGCTTCCAGTGTCAATATTTATTCGGAAGTAGGGATGGTCATGCTGATTGGTCTGATTGCCAAGCAGGGGATTCTGATTGTGCAGTTTGCCCGGGTCATGCAGGAAGAAAAGCAACTGGACAAGCGCCATGCCGTCGTGGAAGCAGCCACTTTACGGCTACGTCCCATTTTGATGACGGTGGCAGCCATGATTGCCGGAGCCGTGCCCCTGCTTTTTGCCAGTGGCGGCAATGCCGATGCCCGGTTTTCCATGGGTCTGGTCATTGTCAGTGGTTTGGGCTTTGGGTCACAGGTGTCCCTGTTTGTGATTCCGGCCTTTTATGTGTGGTTTGGGCGATCGGTGCTTAACAAATCCGCCCAAAAGGTTTTTACTGATGATTCCCATCTCGTCAGCAAAGGAGCGCATTATGAGTAAAATTCTGGTTCTTTATCATAGTTTGTGGGGGCACATTGAAACGATGGCGGGTGCTATTGCCGAAGGGGCACGTTCTGTAGAAGGGGTTACTGTGGACATCAAGCGGGTGCCCGAAAGCCTGTCGGCAGAAAAACTGGCGGCGGTACATGCCAAAACCGGGCAGGCGGCCCCGGAGGCGCATCCCGATGATCTGGCGAATTACGATGCCATTATTTTTGGCACGCCGACACGCTTCGGGAATATGAGCGGACAAATGCGCAATTTTCTGGATCGCACCGGAAATCTTTGGCAGGAAGATAAGCTGGTGGGAAAGGTGGGCAGTGTATTTGCCAGTACGGCTACCCAGCACGGTGGTCAGGAAACGACCATTACGTCCTTCCACACCTTTTTGTTCCATCAGGGTATGATCGTGGTAGGCGTGCCTTATAGTTGCCCGGAACTGACCAACATGGATGAAATCACGGGTGGAACACCCTACGGCGCCACAACGCTTTCCAAGCGTGATGGCAGTCGTCAGCCCAGCGCCAATGAGTTGGCGATTGCCCGGTTTCAGGGGCAGCACGTAGCGTCTATTACAGCCAAGTTGAATACTTAAATACGTCTGTTATAACTGCCAGGTCATGAATGGGCAAATTCAAGCAATATTTTTTGGCGTAATTTTCTGGCTGTCATGGGTGTTACGGGATTGGTTTTGTGATTTTCGTAATGCCCCATGACCGAAACTATATCCCCATAGTGTAAGAGGGCGTAAACCTTGCGTGCGTTTTGGTAGGGTTCCTCCACACAACCCGCACTTTGAGGCCATCCGTAGCTTTTTCGGGGATAAAAGTGAATGGCGCGGCCATCGTAAAAGTAATTGACGAAATGCACATTGGGCGCGATATAGTGCTGCCAGCGGACATGATATCCATGATAAATACTGCGGTCTGAGGCAGGGAGTAAATGGTATTCCCGGGGGCTGACTGCAATAGGAAATTTACCAGTCATGGTGGTTTTGGCAAGGCGCTGATAAATCGGCCAGCTACCATCCGGGGTGGAATGCATGACCCCAGTGTTGACGACTGTCCGGTAAATCCATTGTCCTTTTCCCTGGGGATCGGGTGGCACCTGCCAAATCTGCAAGTGCTCTGGGTGCGTGCTTTTTTCGACTTTAATCCATTGAAACGGAAAACGATTTTTGGGGATTGGCGCGCGCAGGGCCGAGAGGACTTCCGGAGTCACCCGCCCGCGTGAAATGCCCCGGCGATTGAGCAAATGATCTGCGCGTTCAAACTGGATCAGGCCGCTACGAAAAGCGGGATTATAGGGAGAATACCCCCAGTTGTTGGAAATTTTTTGCAGGGCCTGGGGCACGGGAATATTCCATGCGGCGACTGTATGCATGCCCCCATAACGACCCATATACGTGCCATAAACCAGGTGTACGTATCCGGTAAGGGTGAGAATTTGCCAGACTTGTTGCCAATCTTGCGGATTTTGTGTGCGGATACTGGTGTTGGTACTGGAATCAAAAGTGTTGGCGGCAAAGGCTGGAGCATTTACTGTTAATGCGCCTGTTATGCAGGCTGCAGTTAAAATAGCTCCTATTTTTGCCGTAAGAAACCGGGAACGTGATTTTTGAAGGTGATGGCGTAGTTTCATACGGATATTCGACACGTCGGGATGATTTTAGTTCTCTGAATCCGGTTCATGCATGGTATTTTTAATGATTTTTAATAATTTTTGGCAACGATTAATTTCGGTATCCATAATGGCAATTTGATCGTCCACTTCTGTGCGTGTACGAATATTGATGGATTGCAGCACTTCGGCACATTGCTCTTCGACAATGTCCAAACGTGTTTCCAATATATTCAGAACATCAATCAGTGTGGGGCGATGATCTTTTTCAGGCTTCCCAAGAGTTCTTAATGGCTTATGTTGAAATCGTTTAATCAAAATATGCTCTTATCATGATAACTGAGCCAAACCAATGTCCTGCCTGCCAACTACCAGATTTTTGACCGATGAAAAATAGTGTTTGTAACGCATAATCTCGACCGATAGTTCAAAACATTTGTCCGATATGGTTTCGATATTTTCTGATGGCATGGATTTGCGGACTTCGCCGAGGCGATCGGCAAGTCGTCCATAACGAGATTCAATATTTTCAATAATATCCAGCGCCGTGCTTAATGAGTCTTCATCATATTTCGTAGACATTTTTTTCTCCGTTTGAAAAAGGCGATGTTCTGTTTCAGAAACTCTTCAGAACATCGCCGCTAGGCTTTTAGTGCGCTCCGTAGGCCATTTTTTTACTGAAGCGGCCACGGAATACCCAAATCTGATACCAGTTATACATAATCATGATGGGGAAGAAGCCCGTCATGAACAGGGTGAATACGGCAATGGAATCTGCCGGATTGGCCGCCTGCACAATGGTCCAGGTATTGGGCACCACATAGGGGAAAATGGTTGCCCACATGGCCGCCCACAACAGGGCAACCACGCCAATACCCCACATCATCGCGCTGAAGTCCTTACGTACGGAGTGATTGGTGGAGGACTTGAAGGCAAAAATGAGTACGACAATGAACCAGATCAACCAGATCCACCAATCCGAACCGGTCCACTTGGCAGCCGCCCACGGGAAGATGGCGTAAGACCATATCAGTGTAATGACAATAGCGGCCAAAGCCAGCAAAGACACGATGTTTGTCCAGGCGCGGGCCCGTTCATGTATGGAATCACCGGGAATGAAGCGGGCACATAAATACAGCCCCCCGGCAAGACTGGCCGCGATAACCGCACCAACCCCTGTCCAGATGGAAAAAGGCGTCAAAAAGTCGAGGATGCCACCCGAAAAATGCATGATTGGAGTCGTGTAATCCTGAGCAAAAACGCCATGGGCGGCGAGGCCCGACTGCATGGCCAATCCCGACTTCATGGGAAAACCCTGCAATGTGGCGCCCAGGGCAACACCTGCAAAGAACGTGGGAAACAAACTGCCAACAGCAAATGCCCATCCCCAAAAACGTTTGCTTTTTTTGGCATGAATGTGAAATTCAAAGGCCACTGCCCGGGCGATAATGCCCCAGAGCGCAAACATCAAAGGAATCATCAAGTAATTAAAAGCCGAACCGTAAACCAGTGGAAAGGCGCCGAAAAGTACGCCGCCTGCCACTACCAGCCAACTTTCATTACCGTCCCACATGCCGGCCATGGATGCCATGATGGCACCACGTTCTTCTTCATCCTTGGAAAACAGGGCAAAGATGCCAGCGCCAAGGTCCGTACCGTCCGTGGCAATGTACAGGAAAAAAGCGAGAGAAAGGAGCAGCCACCACCAGGTCGTCAATGTCCCGGCGATGCGTCCTATTGATAAAAGATCCATATATTACTCCAGTAGCTTGTGCGGGGAGCTATGCCCCCCGTCATGATTTTGAAAGCGTCAGAAAGCGTTAATCAACGATCCGAACGCAACATGGGCTTGCTGGCGAAGGTCGGCGTCACATGCCCACCACCGGCTTTTACTTCAGCATTATCCACATGATCATGATCAAACAGCGTGCTGGAGTCTGGAATATCATCTACCCCTTTCTTGATGACACGGGTAAAGAAGTACCAGGAACCTGCCCATACAGTCAGTTCGAAAATGATGTAACCCACAAACCAGATGATTTCCATGGCAACCGGCATATGGCTGGTGCCCTGATAAGTCCGCATCAGGCCGTTAACTACCCAAGGTTGCCGTCCCACTTCACGGGTCCACCAACCACACCAGATGGCCAGGTATGGCAGGAATGCCGAGAAAACCAAGGCTCGCAGAAACCAGGGACGTTTACGCAATTCTGTGGCGTTGAGCTTGCCACGCAGGCGTAACCAGTTACCCCAGAGGGCGATAAAGAAGAGGAAGAAGCCGATGGCTACCATGACCCGGAAAGAGTAGAAAGGTACCCAGACATCGGGGCGATCTTTAGCCGGGAAGCTGTCCATGCCTGTAACTTTGCCATTCAAGGTATGAGTTTCGAGCAGACTCAGTACATGCGGAATAGTGATGGCAAAAACATTGCCGTCATTTTTGGCGTTGGGAATGGCGATCAGATGCCAGCCGGTATTCGCTTTGCCATCAGGTAAATAGGTATGATAGTGGCCTTCCATGGCCGCCAGAGAGGTGGGCTGGGTATGAGCGACTACACGACCGATGCTGTCACCAATGAAAATCTGAACCGGGGCGACAATAATCAAAGCCAATAGTGCTGGTTTCAGTAGCCTTGTAAAAAGGTCAGCATTACGGTTTTTCAGGATGAAAAATCCGCTGAGCCCGACTAGTACAAATAACGCCAATTCCACAGTGGCCACCCACATGTGGGGAAAGCCCCATTGGAAGTTATCATTCAAAATGGCATTCCACCAGTTGGTCACCTGGAACAGACCACCTTTCAGAACGACGCCATCAGGTGTTTGCATCCAGGAGTTGGCTACCAGAATCCACATGGCCGACAGGCTCGAAGAAAGACCCACATTGAAGGTCGCAAATAAATGCATACCCTTGCTGATTTTGCCCCAACCAAACACCATCAGGCCGATGAAGCCCGCTTCATACATGAAGGCAGTAATCGTTTCAAAGCCGAGGATATTACCGAAGAAGGGCCCTACAGCCTGAGAGAAAGGGCCATAAAGAATACCAAAGGCCATTTCCATGGTGACGCCAGTAGCCACACCAGCACCAAAATTGATGATGAAGATTTTTTCGACAAAGCGGTTAAGTTTGTACCAACGCTCATTGCCGGTACGTAGCCAGGCGACTTCCATGATGAAGAGTAGCCAGGACATGCCGATCGTCATAGGCGTCCAGAGAATGTGCATGGAAGTAATCCAGGCAAAATCCAGTCGACTAAGTAAGATCGGGAGAGAGTTTTCAATGATCATAACTTCCACCCCCATAAATTTTGTGAATAAGATAAACTTTGTTGCACCTACACTCTTGCAAAGCTTGTGCCAATATTACTAACTACTGTAATGCTTTGATTCAAGCTTGTCAGGTCAGATGTTTGCAGCATTTTCGGTGGATATGCACCGCTACGAAGTGGTTTAAAACCACCATTGGTGAAAATAAAACCAAATAAAAAAGTGTTATTATTTGTTTGTGTTATATATTTAGTCTATCAGGAGAGCCTAATAAATGATTTTCCACAGAATCAGGCAGCGCATGTGCTATATTCTGTGTTTTGATTGGTCCGGGAACAGGTGCGTTGGCATGATGAATGTCACTGAAGATAAGCAGCATCGGGATTTTGCTGCAGAGGTGTTGGGCGCGCTGTTAGCCACAGATCCAACCGAAAAAGTGATGCAGGTTCGGGCGCTGCATTGTACAGGTGCTGTCCGGACGGCATTGTTACCTTGCCCCGGTGTCCCGGGACGACCTGCCCGTCCTGAGCTGGTCGCGCCCAAAAAATTACCCAGACGCCGGGCGCTGAGCACCCAGGCAGGTCGTTTTGCCCTGCTCCATGCCTTGGCTCACATTGAATTTAATGCCATTAACCTGGCTTTGGATGCGCTTTGCCGTTTTGTCGATCTGCCCGTAGCCTATTACCAGGACTGGCTGCAGGTTGCTCAGGAAGAGGCGGAACATTTTGTGCTGTTGCGCGAACTGCTCCAGGCTATGGGCGGTGATTACGGTGATCTACCTGCCCATGATGGTCTCTGGGAAATGGCGATGGATACGGCGACTGATCCTCTGGAGCGTATGGCTCTGGTCCCCCGTGTTCTTGAAGCGCGAGGCCTGGATGTGACCCCGGCTATCCGCGAGCGATTGCAGGAGGCGGGCGATTGCGCCGCCGCCGCTGTGCTGGAAGGCATTGAAACGGATGAGCGTGGTCATGTGGCCATTGGTAGTCGCTGGTTTCGTTATTTGTGCAAACAACGTGGATTGGATGCAGAACAGACTTTTCGCCAATTGCTGCAAGAACGCTACCGGGGCCGGATTCAGGGTCCGTTAGCCCTGGAAGCGCGCCGCGCCGGAGGCTTTTCCGAACAGGAGTTGCTGTGGTTACAAGAACACGTCGCCCAAAATCAGCGCCCGGTAATGGGTTCTGCGGCTGAGGAGCAAGCGGCGCATGTCTGAATCGGCCGCCACCCGTATTCTGGGTATTGAAAGCTCTTGTGATGAGACCGGCTTGGCGGTGTATGACACCCGCCAAGGTTTGCTGGGTGAAGTCCTGTTCAGTCAGATTGATCTGCATGCGCCTTACGGCGGGGTGGT
>NZ_JABELD010000038.1 GCF_018853445.1 Acidithiobacillus concretivorus | reverse complement strand
ACTGGATGCCTGCCTCGCGGGCAATGGCAAGGGTATGCAAAACCGTATTGGTAGAACCGCCCATGGCCATATCCAGAATAAATGCATTATCGATGGCATCAAAATCCACTAGCTGACGCATGGTCGGTCCGCCCGCCATGGCTAAAGCGACCACCCGGTCAGCCGCCTGACGCACTAGATCACGCCGCCCCGCCGCCGTTGCCAGAATCGTACCATTACCTGGCAACGCAATACCCAACACTTCCATGAGGCAGTTCATGCTATTGGCAGTAAACATGCCGGAGCAGGAACCACAGGTCGGACAAGCCTTATCTTCGATTTCCTTGAGGCGAATTTCGGTGATCTGCCCGCGTTTGAACTGGCCAACCGCTTCAAATGCCGTCACCAAATCAATAGAAGTCCCATCAGAAAGTTTGCCGGCTTCCATCGGTCCACCGGACACAAACACTGTCGGCACATCGCAGCGCAACGCGCCCATGATCATCCCCGGTACAATTTTGTCGCAGTTGGGAATACAAATCAGGGCATCCAGATGATGCGCCTGCACTACGGTTTCAATGGAGTCCGCAATCAACTCCCGACTCGGCAAAGAATAACGCATGCCATCATGACCCATAATGATGCCATCATCTACACCGATCGTATTGAATTCAAAAGGAATACCACCTGCCGCACGAATATTTTCCTTGACGATGCGCCCGAACTCCTGCAAATGCACATGACCGGGAATAATATCAATATAGGAGTTCGCCACACCAATGAAGGGCTTATCCATGTCACTGTCCGTAACACCGCAAGCCTTCAAGAGGGAACGATGAGGGGTCCGTTCAAAACCTTTTTTGATCATATCTGAGCGCATGTAAACCTCGTGCAATATTCAGGAGGCCGACGTTTTTAAACGCGGCCCGAAAACGGAGCGGCGGCCAGGAAGTATTATGGCCGACCGTCTGGTTGGTCTGACGAGTATAGAACCAAGCGCCCGACAGGCCAAGCTGTCCCATCTCAGCCATTCAGGTTTCAGCAGACTGTGCGGGTTGCAACCATTCCCGCCAGATGGCCAGCAGGACGGCAAGAACAACTGGTCCCAGAAACAAGCCAAGCAGACCAAATGTCAGAATTCCGCCCAGCACACCAAATAGCACCAGCAAAAATGGAATATGCACCGCGCTGGAAATCACCAGTGGCCGGATCAGGTTATCAATCCAGCTCACCACCAGAGCACCCCAGAGTGCCAGCCCCACACCCGCCGCAATGTGTCCATGAACCAGCAGCCAGATACTGGCAGCGCCCCACACCAGGGGCGTACCAAATGGTAAAAAAGAAAATAACAGCGTTACTACGGCAAGCAGCACCGGGGCAGGCAACCCTGTTGCCCAGTAGCCCAATCCCGCAAGGGCACCCTGGGCCAAGGCAGTCGCCAGGATTCCGTAAATGACGGCACGGATGGTAATAGCCACAGTTTGCAGATAGTTATCACCCCGCCGCCCCAGCACCTGATGAACCATTCGCTGCAGTTGATCAAGCAGTTCCAGTCCGTAGCGATAAAAGAAAAACGCCGTAATGAGGACCAGCACCAGCAGGGCCGCAAAGCGGCCAATCCCGCCTGCCAGCATCCCGATGCGCCCCGCCCAGGCCGACAAATCAGGAGACAAAGCCCCTGGCTGGAATGGTGTTTTCCAGGAAGCCGGTATTTGTTCAAGCAGATTTTTTATCCAGACGTTATGACTCCATTGGGTACTTATCAGGGTATGGGCATCCTGCTGACTGAGTTCTGTCAGTACATGATGCAATTCTGTGCCCAGGGTCATACTCAGAAACAGTACAGGGAGAATAAAAATCAACGCCAACATGAATGTCGCCCCGCAAGCTGCCAGCAGGGGTGGCCAGTGACGGCGCAGAGGCGCAGACAAAGGCCAGGTTGCATAAACTAGAATGGCGGCCCAGACAATAGCGGGCAGAAAAGGTGCGAGGATTTTCCAGACCAATGCAAAGAAAACAATGGCTGCGAGAAGTTGCCCTAAGGCAAGCCGCAAATCGCGAACCGTCAGATCCGCGAGGCGCATGTTTACCTAGAGCCGGGAGACGCCGCTTTTCCGCGCGGCTGCACTCACTGCACCCGCCACCCATTGTCGTAGACGCGGGTCAAGGGGCTTGGGAATAAAATATTCAGGTCCAAAGCTCAGACCGTCAGTCCCTGAAAATCCATAAGCCTGCTGAACTTCTTCAGGAACGGGCTCGCGGGCCAATCGCGCCAACGCATCGACTGCGGCTAGCAGCATCTCCTGATTAATCTGCCGTGCGCGACAATCCAGGGCACCCCGAAACAAAAACGGAAAGCCCAGAACATTATTCACCTGATTGGGCATATCTGAACGCCCGGTCGCCATAATGGCATCTGGACGCAAGCGTTTTACGGCAACAGGATCAATTTCCGGGTCCGGGTTCGCCAGGGCAAATATCACCGGCTTTGCAGCCAGTCCGGGCAAAGCCGCTTCGGGAATGGCACCGCTTACCGAAACGCCGATGACCACATCGGCGTCCGCCAGCATATCCATCAGCGTCCAGTGCGCAGGTGCCGTAGCAAAAGGCTGGTGCCAATGAGTCAGGTCGCTGCGGCCTGTATGCAGTACGCCATGCACATCACTTAAATGCACCGCCCCCACACCAAGAGCGCGCAGCATTTTTGCAATAGCCAGACCCGCCGCACCGGCTCCGACAATAGCGACTTTGACACCCTTAAAGATCTTACCCTGCAATTCCAGTGCATTTTGCAAAGCGGCGGCCACAATAACCGCAGTACCATGCTGATCATCGTGAAAAACCGGAATATCAAGCATTTTTTGCAGGGTTTCTTCCACCTGAAAACACATGGGAGCAGCAATATCTTCCAGATTGATGCCACCGAAACCCGGCGCTATCGCTGCTACCACGTCAATCAGGTGTTCCGCATCGCGGGCCTGTACTTCAATATCAAAGGCATTGATGTCTGCAAAATGCTTGAAAAGCAGAGCCTTGCCTTCCATAACCGGCTTACCGGCCAATGTCCCGACATTACCTAGACCAAGTACCGCCGTACCATTGCTGACCACGGCAACCAGATTACCCTTACCCGTATAGTCGTAAGCTTTTTCAGGATCAGCAGCAATTTCTCGTACCGGTGCCGCAACGCCAGGGGTATAGGCAAGAGACAAATCATCCTGGCTTTTGCAAGACTTGCTGGGTATGACTGAAAGTTTACCGGCAGGACTTTGGGCGTGGTAATCCAACGCCCGCCGTCGTAATTCTGCCTGAGCTTCAGTCTGGCTCATGGAAACTTACTGACCGCCGCCGTAACGCTTGCGGAACTTCTCAACCTGACCAGCAGCAGAAATATTGCGCTGCTTGCCCGTGTAAAACGGATGGCATTCGGAACACAGATCAATGTGAAGATCACGGTTAGCAGTAGAACGGGTTTTAAACACATTTCCACAACTGCAGGTCACAGTGATTTCTTCGTACTTGGGATGAATTTCAGATTTCATAGTTGAGCTACTCTCGGGCCTGAATACAAAGTGGCGAATTATAGGGATAGAGGGGGCAGACGTCCAGCCAATCCTCAGCGATTCATGGAATCAAAAAATTCCGCATTGTTTTTGGTGGCTCGCACCTTGTCGAGCAGAAACTCCATGGACTCCAAAGAATCCATAGGTGCCAGCAACTTGCGCAATACCCACATTTT
This sequence comes from Acidithiobacillus concretivorus, assembly GCF_018853445.1. Classification (GTDB taxonomy): domain Bacteria; phylum Pseudomonadota; class Gammaproteobacteria; order Acidithiobacillales; family Acidithiobacillaceae; genus Acidithiobacillus; species Acidithiobacillus concretivorus. The sequence continues at coordinate 53,408 of NZ_JABELD010000038.1, read as the reverse complement.
GCTGAGCAAATCAGCAGGTACCAGCAATTCTTCGCGACGGGTTCCGGATTTGTTGAGATTAATGGCCGGATAAGTGCGTTTCTCGGCCAGCCGGCGATCCAGATGGACTTCCATATTACCAGTGCCCTTGAACTCCTCAAAAATCACTTCGTCCATTTTCGAGCCGGTTTCCACCAGTGCCGTAGCGATAATGGTCAGACTGCCACCCTCTTCAATATTTCGGGCGGCGCCAAAAAAGCGTTTGGGCTTCTGCAGGGCATTGGCATCCACACCGCCCGTCAACACCTTGCCGGAAGATGGAACAACCGTATTGAAGGCTCTGGCCAAGCGTGTAATGGAATCGAGCAAAATCACCACATCGTGTTTGTGCTCTACCAGTCGTTTAGCTTTTTCGAGAACAATTTCAGCCACTTGGGTATGCCTTGTGGCTGGCTCATCAAAAGTTGAGGAAACCACCTCGCCTTTCACTGAGCGTTGCATATCGGTCACTTCTTCCGGGCGTTCATCAATCAGCAGCACAATTAAATAGCACTCAGGATGATTGGCGGTAATGGCATGGGCAATTTGCTGGAGCAATACGGTTTTACCGGTTTTGGGCGGTGCCACAATCAAACCACGCTGGCCCTTACCAATGGGCGAAACCAGGTCAATAATGCGCGGTGCCACTTCACCGTAAGCCACAGCATCATATTCGAGACGCAAGGGTTCATCGGGAAACAAGGGGGTTAAATCATCAAAGTTGACCTTGTTGCGGGTCGCTTCAGGCGATTCAAAATTAATGCTCTCCACTTTAAGGAGGGCAAAATAACGCTCACCTTCCTTGGGGGGGCGAATTTGCCCGGACACCGTATCACCCGTCTGCAGGTGAAAACGACGAATTTGCGAAGGAGAAACATAAATATCATCGGGTCCGGCCATGTATGAGCCGGAAGCTGCACGCAGAAAACCAAAGCCATCCTGCAAAATTTCCAGCACGCCCTCGCCATAAATAGCATCACCATTACGGGCATGCGCCTTCAGGATGTTGAAAATAATTTCCTGCTTTTTCTGACGGGCAGTCCCGTCCAACCCCATTTCTTGACAGATAACGGCCAACTCAGCAGCAGTTTTCCTTTTTAAATCTGTCAAGTTCATGGCTGTAGCGCCAGGACTTGGCATCAGCAGCGTCTCTTCTTCTTCAAGAAGAATATCTTCGTTGGGAAAAGACTTGGGGGTACGGGGTGATTTACGGCGGGGACGTGGTGTATTCAAAGTTGGCTATCCAGAAATGCCGTCAGTTGGGCTTTACTCAAGGCTCCGACTTTTGTTGCTTCCAGTTTTCCATTTTTAAACAGCAACAAGGTGGGAATACCACGAATACCATACTGAGGGGGAGTGTTGGGATTTTCGTCGATATTGAATTTAGCAATTTGTAATTTGTCAGCATATTCAACGGCAACTTCTTCAAGAATGGGTGCAATCATTTTGCAGGGGCCGCACCACTCAGCCCAAAAATCAACTAGAACCGGCTTGGTACATTGCAGCACATCGGTTTCGAAACTGTCATCAGACACATACGTAATAGCATCGCTCATGGGAGATAGCTCCTCTGTCTCAGATTGTTACAGCGCTTTGGGTGGAGGTCATTTAGTGTGTTTCATATGGGATAATCCCAAACTCTAGGCACCGGACGGCGCTGGCAGGTTTGATCTTCTTTCAAATTGAAGGTGTGTGAAAGGATAGCACGATATAAACGGTATGCAAGTAGCAATTCTGGATATCTGCATTACAAAAGATTGTAGACAGCGATTCTGCGGTAGAATCATGTTATGGTCAAGACATAGCCATGAATTGCCATCAAAATTCAAGCACATTTCGCCTGTCATTGCCCTGCTTCTATAGGGACTGTTGCTGACTCTATGGCAAATCCGCAGCCGCCGTATGCAGCGTCAGCTCGGCAGTTCCAGTCACTGACTTGCCGATGCTATGGATGCGCCCCAATGCAGGGCACGTAACCGACTGAATTTTTTGTGCTGATGCGCCTGCATGCGGATGAGAATATCGTTCAGCGTATGCACGGCCTCCACCGCATAAGGACCTTTGTTGAGCATCACGCACTCGGCGCGCACACCCATGGCCGCATCGGTGAATTCGGGTCGGGAGATGATGCCCTTTTTAGTGAGTTGTTCCAGCACCTGGGTAGCCCAGATGACGGGCAAATGCGCCGCTTCTGCCAGCCAGAGAATCTCTTCCTGTACTTCGGCCAATCGTTCCGGACCCACTTCTACCGCCAAATCACCGCGCGCGATCATCACGCCCAACGGTTGACGACCGAGAGCGGCTAACAGTATTACCGGCAGTCGATGAAAAGCCCCTGCAGTCTCGATTTTCGCGATGACGCCCAGGTGTTCACCCTGTCGCTGGCGTAGGGCCTCCAGCATAGTGCGCATGTGCTCGGCACTTTCAACAAAAGAAAAGCCAATGAGATCTGCCAGAGGAATGATGGTATCCAGGTCTTTCAGGTCCCTGGCACTGAGGGCCGGGAGATTCAGGCTCAGGCCGGGAAAATTGAGACCACGGTCTGCTTGCAGGCGAGCACCCCCTGGTTTGGTTTTGGTGATGCGCAGCAAGGCACCTTCAGGACGTTGTTCCATGACTATGGCGGCAATTTTACCATCGTCCATCCACACGGCCTGGCCGACGGGCAGTTGCGGAACGACTTCCGGGAGTGTGCAGGAGATGCGGGCCGGGCGATTCATCTGTGCTGGTGCCCCGGCTCCGGGTTGGCTTTGCAGCAGAAGCTGATCGCCAGCTTCCAGATGCAGAGGGAGGGTACTTGGCGGAATGCCCACAAAATGTCCCCGCACATGGCGGCGACGCCGGCTTTGCCAAGGACTTCCTGCAGTGAAGTAGCAACCCTGCATCGCCTGTAAGGTGACGAGCTGACCTTCGATGCGCTCAACCACGAGTACGCGCTCTTTGTGGCGGGTATCATGGCAGAGCAACTCTTCGCCGGGCTCCGGCATAGTACTGCCGGACGCCATGAGGAGCAGACAGTCCACCCCTGCGGGACTCAGCGCCATTTCCTCGTGGCAGGCCAGTACGGTCATTTGTGCCGGTGTTTGCAAGCGACCGAGGCGGTCACGTTCAGGGCTCAGATGGATCACCCCTGGGACTTCGGGAAGCGGACCCGTGCGAATTTTGTGTCCAGCGAGGTCAACCAGAATAAGGCAGGACTGGCCGGTATCCCGGCTCGCTGCTTGAACCTGCTCAGTTAGCCGTTGCCATATGGCCGCGTCATCATGAGCGCAGTTGATACGCGCGATGTTCATACCACCAGTTAATAACTGGCAGAAAAAATTGAAGTCATCAACGCGATCACCGGATAGCGTTACCATGATGTGGGTGCTGCGCTGGCGGGGCGGACTGCCAAGCAGGGCCAGCGTGTTGTTCGTGAGGGCCTGTTGGCCTTGCGCTCGCGTGATGGCCGGAGTTCCGCTGAAGTCGGGAGGTGGTGTTTGCAGTGCTGCGTGTAATATCCGCAAGACACACTGCACACTGTCGAGAACATGACTTTCAGCGCGGCCGAGGGAGGAGAGCCCTGCGTCTGACAAGGCATCCTGCAAGGGGCGCAAATCGACGCTACGCAGGGCCAAGTAGTGCAGCATATTACGGATGCCAGGATGCCAGGGCAGACTGGGATCTTGCTGCTCCAGAAGTGCGAGTTGGGCCGCTTCACTCTGGATAATCCGCGTGCGGAGCCCTTCAAGGGCTTCCTGAAGGTCTTGCCATGACTTATTCATATACTTCATCCGCTTACATCCGCCTAGTCACCTCCTGAGTATAACAGGTGAATATTTCAGTATGATGACATCCAGCCAAGTAGCGAAGTTCTCCTACTCTCGTGCAAGACCGCCGTAAACACGTCGAATCAAAGAAGAAAATTCCTGTTACGCTTCGGGAGAATCAGATGCCGATAGGCAGAATTAGGGACTTGGCCAAGGGAAACCTACAAATTGGCATTGTATAAGGAATAGGCCATGAGATACAGCAAACGGACTCATCTGGTGGTATCTTAACCTCAATAATTACGGGTTTGCCGACATCCTTCCGCTTTCGTACAGGGCCTATAAGACGTGGCATATCCCGATTACCGACATTTTTCCGCAGACCAGCAAAAAAGGAGTCATACCATTTTTGGATTTGGAGAAAAACCCCAGGAACAGCAAAACGCCACTTGCCCATGCTGTCAGACACCCATGCAAGATATGGGCGCACATGGCATTCGTATGGGAGGTTTAACGGGTCTGGGTGGTGCCGCTTTGGGCATGATCGCCGGGCAGATGGCCGATGATGGTGAGGAAGCCTTCGAGAAAAAGCTGAAGGTGCAGGTCTTTGTCTGCCCACAGTGTAGTGAAATGTCATTCAAGTATCATGGTGGGCTTTAATGCCTCTTTATGTTGAACCCCATGCTGGACCCGCACCGATTGTGCAGCTTATACAATCGGCCCATCACGCGGTCAGCGTCGGGGTTTATTATCTCTCCGACCGCCCTATTCTCCAGGCATTGAAAGCCGCCCATGCGCGCGGTGTGGATGTGCGCGTTATCATTGAGGGTAAGCCTTATGGCATGAAGCCTTGGCAGGTTCGCAAGGAAGAACGGGAGATCGAGGCGACAGGGGCCACGCTGCACCTGGCTCCTTACCGCTTTACCAGTCATGGGGATCACTATGCTTTTCTCCATGAAAAGGTCGCCTGTTCAGACTATGAATGCGAGATTGGTACGACTAATTTTGACTGGAGTGCTTTTCATCGCAATCGGGAGTATTTGTATGTCACGAAAGATCCTGCCGTAGTCAAGGCCGCCAACGCTGTTTTCAATGCAGACTGGAATAATCGCCACGCACCGGCCTATGCGCATCGCGTTCTGGTTCTTTCGCCGCGCACGTCTGCCGCACAGATCATCGGCGTCATCCAGCAACCAGGTCCGATAGAAATCGAAAGCGAGGAAATGGGTCCATATCGCCCGACACTGAATGCTATTGCCCAAAAAGGCTCTCTGGCCAAAGTAATCCTGCCCGCCAGTATCAATGCCCAGGATAAGCAGGATGTAGCCTTTCTGCGGGCACATGGGGTTCAGGTGCGCCTCATGCCAGTGAAGCCGATTTATATCCATTCAAAGGCAGTCATATCCGGAAATGAGGCATTTATAGGCTCCGAGAATTTCACAGAGACTTCACTTGAGGCTAATCGGGAAATGGGATTATTGCTGAATGGCCGACCAGTATCCGAGCTGCAGGCGCAATTTAATCGGGACTGGGCCAAGGCTGCACATGGCTAAACGTGAAACCATCTTAAATGCCCTCTGGTTTGGAGATGGTGGAGCTATGTTGCACCACTACTGACTCAGCCAGCTTATGACGCAGATCATCAATTCCCGGGTGAATCGCTGGAGCCATTTTGGATGCGTGGGCGCGGATGAAAGCATAACAAGCTGTGATTTTACTTCCAGCACCACCATGCCACTACCAAGATGGCAGCGCTACTCAATGTTATAGCGCCACTGATCAAAAGAAGTCTGAGTAATGCCCGTGCTTCGGCATAATGCGAATCTTCGCTCATAATATATCTGCTGCTTTCCAGGTTGAACCCATTGGCACGATTGGTAAAAAAAACGGTAGATCTCTATCGTCCAGTAGACAATTTATGGCGGCTTCCGTTCAATGAAGAATTCGGCACTGGGGCTTTGATTTGCCTGTGTGCCGGGCAGAAACCGCTGGACGAATATCCCACAACCGCCTAATCTTGTACTGTATATTGTACGAATCGGAAAGCAACCATGCACATAGTCAGTTATTCGGAGGCGCGCAGCCATCTCAAGGAAGTGATGGACCGCGCGGCGGCAGATGCCGATGTCACAATCATTACCCGACGCGGATCCGCCAATGCGGTTCTACTGTCCCAGGAACATTTTGACAGCCTGATGGAGACGGTTCATCTGCTCCGCTCGCCAGCTAATGCCGCACATCTGGCCCAGTCCATTGCTCAGGATCAGGCGGGAAACACCAAACCCCATCGTTTAAAAGATGGCTGAACGCATTTGCTAGACGCTGGCCGCATGGGAGGATTACCAATACTGGCAGGGACAGGACCGGAAAACCCTGCGTAGAATAAATTTGCTGCTGCAGGATTGCCTGCGGAACCCTCATTCCGGCCTCGGCAAACCTGAACCACTAAGAGAAAACCTTTCCGGGTACTGGTCACGACGCATAGACGACGTAAACCGTCTGATTTATCGCAACACGCCAGAAGAACTCGTCATCATTTCAGTTCGGTATCATTATTAACAAAAATACTTCACAGGAAGATCCATCCCATTATGGTGGATTCGAGACAGTTACAACAAAGTAGTGGCGGAGAGAGAGGGATTCGAACCCTCGATGGAGTGTTTAGCCCCATACTCCCTTAGCAGGGGAGCGCCTTCAGCCGCTCGGCCATCTCTCCGGTAGGCGGATAATACCCTGTTGTCTGGTCTGAGGTCAAAGTCTACAGACAAACGAATTTTCCCGGATTTTGAGCGTCTGACAACTATTCCACAGCTTGTGGTAAATTACTTATCCCTGACAATGGAGATAATTCCAGTGACCGCACTTCTGGTCTTGAAGGATTTAGCCAAACGACTCCCCGGCAGCAACGACAAATGGTTGTTCCGTGAAGCTAATTTGGAGGTGAGTTCGGGAGACTTTGTGGCCATCATGGGAGAAAGCGGCGTCGGCAAAAGCACCCTTCTGCACATTATCGCCGGCCTGGAACGACCGGATGGCGGACAAATGCATTTTCGGAATCAGGCACTCAACACTATGGATGATGACAGCCGCACTCTGCTCCGCCGCCGTCATATGGGTTTTGTGTTTCAAGCCTTCCATTTGATTCCGCAATTAAATGTTACTGAAAATATCGCCCTGCCCTGGCGTCTCAATGGTCTACCACGCAAGGACCTCCCACAGCGTATTCAGCAACTTGCCGAGCAGCTGGGTATTTACGGAAGACTGCAGGCCTGGCCCAGGGAGCTTTCCGGCGGCGAAATGCAAAGAGTCGCCGTTGCCCGGGCGATTGTGCATCGTCCCTCCCTGATTCTGGCTGATGAACCAACGGGCAGCCTCGATGCAGAATCGGCCGAATCGGTCATGAATTTGCTCTACACCGCCCTGGAAGCAGAAGGACCGGCTGTATTGCTGGTCACCCATTCTGAGGCCGCAGCCAACCAGGCGCAGCGCAAACTGCACTTTGATGCCCAGGGATTTCACGCCCTGTGATGATGCGTATTCCTTGGCGGGCTGCGGTCTGGCGCCCCCTGCGACAACGTCCAGGTGCTACCGTTCTGGCCATGATCGGCATTGCCTTGGGGGTGGCTTTGGGCTTGGCCATTGCGCTCATCAATGTGCAGGCGGTCAGTGATTTTTCGGCGGGGCTTCGCCATATGGCGGGTCAGGCAGATCTGACCCTCAACGCTCCGGGTCCAGGTTTTAATAACGCCTGGTATGCACGCCTGAGCCTAGCACCCAACGTAGCAGCAGCCGCGCCCGAAATCCATTTGCAAGCGACCCTCATTCAACCCGCACACAAACAACCTCTTCAGATTCTGGGAATCGACGCCTTTCAGGCAGCCAGAATGGGACAACCCCTGATCCCCTTGAATGTACGTAGCCCTCTGGCTCTGCAGAACCCTCTGAATATTGCCCTCAGCCCCCCGGCCATGCAGGCATTAGATGCTCATCTAGGAGATTTCATTACCGTCAATGCGGACGGAATACCGCGCCGCCTCAAGGTAATCGGCACGCTTCCAGAAGTTCCAGGCATAGGGGTAATGGGCGTCATGGATATTGCTGCGGTTCAATGGTTATGGGGCCGTGGCAATGAAATCAATCAAGTCGCTTTGCGCCTGCAACCCGGAACCAGCAATCAGGCTTTTGAAGAGCAGTGGCGGCCACTGCTACCCCCCGGAGCGGTTCTCGAAAGTCCCGCTCAGCAGGGTCGGGTAGCAGCAGATGCTTCAAGAGCCTATCGCGTCAATCTGTTGGTACTCTCTCTGGTGGCTTTATTTACCGGGGCGTTTCTGGTGTATGCCACCCTGGCTATGGGGGTCGTGCGCCAGCGCCAGCAACTGGCCCTTTTGCGGGTATTGGGTTTGCGCCAGCGCGAGATCATTATGGCGGTCATGCTGCAGGGCGTGGTGCTCGGCGTGCCAGGTGCACTGCTGGGATTACCACTGGGGGTTATGACCGCCGGATTGGCTCTGGTGCATCTTGGCGGAGATTTGGGCGCAGGATATTTCAGTAGCGCAGCCCTACAATTACATTGGCATCCATTACTCATGAGTATATTTTTTGCGGCTGGGATGGGTGCAGCGCTGATAGGTGCCTTTTTACCCGCATGGGAAACCAGTCGTGCCATTCCGGCCCAAGCCTTGCGTGCTGGCGCAGAAGAACAAAGTCATCTCCATCGCCAACATCCACGCATCGGCTTTCTGCTGCTGATCATGGCGCTGGGAGGAGCTCTGGCACCAGCTATTCATGGCATTCCCTATCTGGCTTATGGCGCTATTGCCTGCCTGCTGTTCGCCCTACTCTTCTTGCTGGCTCCGTTGCTGCGCCTTATCGTCCAGTTAATCCCCTTACCTCAAAGCAGTCTCTGGCGCCTGGCCCTGTTGCAATTACGTGGCGCTCCGGGGCGCGCTGCGCAAAGCCTGGCCGCCGTCGTAGTAGCCTTCAGTCTGGTGGTAGCCATGGCCATTATGGTCGGCTCGTTTCGTGATTCAGTGGCCAACTGGCTTGGTGACATCCTGCGGGCGGATTTGTATGTGCAGGCGGGAAGCAATCAGGACGCATTACTCCCTTCCGGAACCGCACAATCCCTGTGCACACTTTCAGATGTTCGCCATTGTTCACCGTTGCGCCGCATTCCATTGAATTTATTACCTGGTCATCCTCCCATCATGTTGCTGGCGCGCGGTATGAACCTGCAAGACCCCGGTCGGGAACTACAAATACTCCAGTCTGTTCCTATCCATACGCTGAACGCACCGCCCGTATGGATTTCGGATATTCTGGCTGGCATCAGCGCCTGGCATCCGGGCCAGAACATCCGGATTCCTCTGGGCGGACAACTTCGGACCGTCAGCATTGCCGGCATTTATCGCGACTACGCCTACCAGCAAGGATCCATTTCCATCCCGCTGCAAGAATATCAACACTGGTCCCATGACAAAGGCATCAATGGCGTAGCACTCTGGTTACAACCGCATGTGCCAGTCTCTGCCGCGCTCGCGCAGTTGCACCAAAGCATCGCAAAAAGTCGGCAATTACTTATTGCTACGCCCAGGGAAATTCGCCACCGTAGTCTGCAGATTTTTAATCAGAGTTTTGCCGCAACTTATGCGCTGGAAGCCGTAGCCATGATTATTGGTCTGCTGGGAGTAAGCAGTGGCTTTGGTGCGCAAACTCTGATGCGCCGCAATGAATTTGCCATGCTTCGACATCTGGGGCTGCGCCATCGTGACCTGCTGGCCCTGCTTTTTGCCGAGGGCAGCATGCTTTCATTCGCCGGTATTCTTATTGGTGGCAGCCTGGGCATTGCCATCAGCGTAATTTTAATTGCGGTCGTTAATCCGGAATCTTTTCACTGGCACATGGGTTTTCAGCCGCCATGGTTATTATTGGGAATACTCAGCATCATTTTATGGATAGCGAGCACCGCTACCATGATTTTTGCGGGACATCGCACCTTGCGCAACAGCCCGGCGGTATTACGTGATGATTAAGCGATGGTTCTCTACAGCATGCCGGAGCCTGGTCAGATTATGGGGGCTTTGGGTCGTAATCCTGCTGATTGCTTTACACAGTGCTTCAGCAGCTGCAGCCACCCTGCCGCCCCATGTACTCCCCCTGCAAAGCCCGCCCCATGTTGCGGTGTCTGCACAAAATCCTCTGCATTTTCCCAATGCCTACGGCAGCCATCCTAATTTCCCTATCGAATGGTGGTATATCACCGGCTGGCTCAAGGACCGTTCAGGACATCCTTTGGGTTTTCAGTTGACCTTTTTTCGCGTACGCCCCGCCAAGATTTGGGCAAACCCCAGTGCATTCAATACGCGTCAGCTGATATTTGCCGAAGCCGCCATCAGCGATCCAACCGTCGGGCACTTACTGACTGCACAACGTATCGCCCGCTCCGGTCTGGGTTTGGCGGGTGCGGATCAAAACCATACCCGGGACTGGATTCGTCACTGGTTTCTGCAACAAACCCCATCCGGCTATCGAGCAGTCATTCAAGATAAAAAAATGGGCTATCGGCTTCATTTCAAAACAACCCAGCCCGCACTACCCGAAGGGCCGCACGGCATTAGTCAGAAGGGTCCTGACCCCAAAAATGCCAGTTATTACTACAGTATTCCGCATCTGCAGGTCAGTGGTGACGTAACCATCAAAGGACATAGTCATGCTGTTCATGGCGAAGCCTGGCTCGATCATGAATGGTCTGCCGCATACTTGCCGAAAGCTGCCGTAGGCTGGGACTGGCTAGGACTGAACCTGCACCATGGCGCTGCGCTCATGCTGTTCATGATGCGCCGTGCCGATGGTAGCCCGCTTTGGCTGTCGGCCACGGAACGCAGCGCAGATGGTCGGGTGCACTATTTCCACGCCGGGCAAATTCAGATGCAGGCTACGGGCTGGTGGAAATCCAGCCGGACGGGCATCCGTTATCCAGTACGTTGGCAGATTCACGTCGGGGAACAGAAATTTTCCATTGTGCCCCTGATGGACAACCAGGAATTTGATGCCAGCCACAGCAGCGGCACTATTTACTGGGAAGGGGCCGTGCGCGCCATCAGCCAGGGAAAACCACTGGGTCAGGGTTATCTGGAAATGACCGGCTATGGTGGCCGATAATGCCTTCCATTGCTACACTAAAGGCATGCCAAATTCTATTCCGCATCTACTCCTGCAAGAACAATTTCTGAACCGTTTTAATGGGCGCACCCTCATCGTCCATCGCGGTTTTCCGGATCAATATTTCAAGGAGCTGCTGGAACAGCCTGGTGGTGGCGGGCATTTCCGGGTAGATGCGCGGATTCCTCCCAGCTCGCCGCCGACACCCATTGAATGGGTTGTTCATCATCATATCATCCCTCTGGATTTACCCATGCCGCTGCTGGTCAAGGTTGACCCGGACAGTCTGTATTTGCGCCATTTGCTACATGGCGAACATGCCGGGCATCCCAGCGAGATTCTCTGGATGCTGGATGCTATCCGCGAACGTTATCACATGCGTCTGGAGCGCCAGCAGGGCTATTACCGGCCGGTACCGGGAATGTCTGTAGAAGAAAATGACATTGACTATGACTTCAACAATGACTGACTCCCTGGATGATGCCGCCCTAATGCGTTACTCCCGACAGATTCTCCTGCCGGAAATTGACCTCGAAGGACAAAAACGTCTGCAGCAAAGTCGGGTACTGATCATCGGCATGGGCGGACTGGGTTGCCCGGCATCACAGTATCTGGCTGCAGCAGGAATTGGACAACTGACCCTCTGCGATGGGGACATTGTAGAAATCAGTAATCTGCAACGTCAGATTCTTTACACCGAAGCGGACCTGGGACGGCCCAAAGCCAGCGCCGCCCGTGAACGACTGCTGGCCATGAATCCCCATATCCGGGTGAGTGCCTGGACCGAAAACGCCAGCAGCGAATCGCTGGGCAGCGCTCTGGAAACCCATGATCTGGTTCTGGATTGCAGCGACAATTTTAACAGCCGCCACGCCATCAACCGCGCCTGTCGCAAGGCTCGCGTACCGCTGGTCAGTGCCGCTGCCATTCGCTGGGAGGGGCAGCTCAGTGTATTTGATTTCCGCGACCCGAATACCGCCTGTTATGCCTGCCTGTATCCAGAACAAGGCGAAGAAAATAGCGAAGACACCTGCTCCCGCAACGGGGTGCTGGGTCCTCTACTGGGCATTCTCGGCAGCATGCAGGCCGTTGAGGCTATTCGTCTGCTCAGCGGTCATAACTCCCCTCTAAGCGGACAACTCCTGCTGGTCGACGCCCGCCACTGGCAATGGCGTCAGGTGCAACTGCGCCGTGACCCAGCCTGTGGGGTTTGTAGCGGAGTTTGCGCATGAACTCCTTGGTTTTACCCCGCACTCTGGCCAACGCCCTGCTCGGCGATCTGCAGTCCGGCGCTGGACAAGGACTGGTGGGCGCCTTACAAGAACGTCCCTGCTCCGTTTACCCGGTTAGTGCCGAACAGCGCGGCATGGCGCTGGATCTGCTGACCCGCCGGGGCGAAACACTTTTTGCCTGCTATGCAGCGGCTCCTCAGGAACCTTACAACACTTTGCCCGAAAAGCCCCTGAGCCCCTTTGATCCACCCTACCAAATCCGCCTGGCAACCGACATCCGTGGAGTAATTGTCTTGCGCGCCTATGCCCGGAAAGCCGGACAAGGCTGGCAGGAAAAAATCATCGAGCTGGAAAATGACTGAAGACAATGGATTTTCGGTCATGTCCTTCAATATTCAGGTGGGTATTGGCTCTCATCGTGCCCGGCACATGCTGCTCCATGGCTGGAAATATGTGATGCCGCACGGCCAAAGCCTGCGCAATCTAGAACGCATTGCCGAAATTCTTTCGGAAGCAGATGTTGTCGGCCTGAATGAAGTAGATGCCGGCTCGTTTCGCAGCCAGTATGTGAATCAGGCCGGTTTTTTGGCAGAACGGGCACACTTTCCCTACTGGGCGCAGCAACGCACCCGTGATTTTGGCGAGCTGGCCCAGCACAGTAACAGCGTCCTCTCGCGCTGGCCCATTGCCCGCAGTGAACCGCATACTCTGCCGAGTTTCATGAAAGGTCGGGGCATGTTGGAAACCAGCACCGAAATCAATGGTCGGCCTCTGACTGTCGTCATCACCCATCTGGGTCTCAGTCGTCACGCCCGTTTCAGTCAAATCCGTGATCTCGCGCAACGCCTGCGCCAGCGCCGCCACCTCATTCTCATGGGCGACCTCAACTGCACCGCCCGCTCCCCGGAAATCCGCCTGCTCCTGGCCGAAAGCGGGCTACAGGCGCCGCCCTGGAACCCGCCCACCTTTCCGAGCTGGTCTCCACGCTTTTCCTTTGACCATATTTTCTGTAGCCCGGACCTGGAATTCACCGAAATTGAAAGTATTGGCGAACCCCTGTCCGATCACCTGGCGCTCAAGGCGCGACTGCGCTGGAACTCGAAGCCAGAGGCAAATGTAAAGACCCGGTCACCGTAAAAGGAATCCGGCTGTCAAAAGGTCCTGTTACCAGATAACCCTTGACGGCATAGGGCAGCCCCCCCTGACTGTCGACACTGCCCAGTTCACCCAACACGGGTAGCAAATTACCCGTAACCGGAATGGAAACCACGCTACTTCCATACGCCGGAACCTGCACAGGCTTATTCAGCAGGCCATAAGCCACCTGCCGGTTTTGCACCAACAAACGCGCCTCTCCGGCCTTGGCACGCAAGGCGCTGCTGTTAGGATTACTGATTTTCAGGTCCAGGGTAAAAGTCTGCGAGACCAAACCTACCGACTGGGGATGAATACTTTCCAGTTGCACTTGCGGCGAATGCGCCGGAAAGGCACTGCAAGCCGTCAACGGCAAGGCGGCCATCACCAGCAAAGGCCAACGCCAAAAACTTTGGGAGAAGCCAGCACTTCGTGTAACAATACCCATCAGTCCACTCCAGCAGATCCAAGCAACTGAGTATAACCCAAGGAATATCCGATAAAAGCCCATATCGCGCATGACCGACCATAATCCCCAAGAGCCTCGCTGGCAGATTCAGGAGCAGACCATTATCCTGAGCGGTCGCTGGACTCTGCGTCGTCTCGGCGGCAGCTTTGCCCAACAACAGAAATTGCTGGGCAACATTCACGCCGACCTGCTCTGGGATTTACGCAACCTGGAAGCACTGGATAGTGCCGGTGCGCTGTTGCTCTGGCAGGCCTGGGGAAACCGTTTCCCCGAAAAAATACAATTGAACGATCTACATCAGGCCATATTCACCCGACTGGCCGATTTACAACCTTTGACGCATCCTCCGCGCCGCCCTTTTCAGCTTTTAGACGCTCTCGGTGCTTTTATTGTCGAAATCGGCCGTGATCTTTGGGGTATTTTTTTGTTGATGGGTGCGTTACTGCTCGAATTCGGGCGCGGCTTGCGACATCCCAGCAGCTTTCCCTGGCGGGAAATATCCGCCACCATTGTCAGCACCGGCCCCAGTTCCCTGCCAATTTTAACGCTCATCGGCTTTTTGATCGGGGTGGTGATTTCCTTTCAGTCGGCTTCCACTCTGGCCCAGTACGGGGCCAACATATACATCGTCAATATTGCCGGTCTGAGTATTTTGCGGGAGTTTGGACCGTTGATTACAGCGATCATTCTTTCCGGTCGATCGGGATCGGCGTTTACCGCCCAGATCGGAGCCATGCGCGTCACCGAAGAACTGGATGCCCTGCGCACCTTTGGCATTCCCCCCATACGTCGCCTGGTGTTACCCAAGGTCATCGCCCTGGCCTTGGTGGTTCCGTTGCTGGTGTTGTGGACAGACATGGTGGGGATACTCGGCGCCATGTTGGTCGCCAAGGCCAACCTGGGCATCAGTTACCACTTTTTCATTCAGGAAATGCCCGTTGCCGTTCCCAGTTTCAATTTATGGCTGGGTATCATCAAAGGCGCGGTTTTCGGCATACTAATTGCTTGGATTGCCGGTTTTCATGGCTTGAAAGTCAAGCCCAACACCACCAGCCTGAGTCGGGAAACCACCAATTCTGTGGTGTTCTCCATCACTCTGGTGATTCTCATTGACGCGATTCTTGCGCTGGTATTTGCCAATACGGGGATCAGTTGATGGAACGGCCTGATGCCATCATCATGGAAAAAATTGGTACCCGCTTCGGAGACTACTGGATTCACCGCAATCTGGACCTGACAGTCCACTGCGGTGAAATCCTCGCCATTGTTGGTGGTAGTGGCACCGGCAAAACCACTTTGTTGCGGGCCATGATGGGCCTGGTCCCCATTGCCGATGGCAAGCTGACCATACTCGGTAAAAACCCGCAAACCCTGACCCTGCGCGAACAAATTGCCCTGCGCCAACGCTGGGGCGTACTTTTCCAGCAAGGTGCCCTGTTCAGCGCCCTGACCGTTTTCGAAAATATTGCCTTTCCCCTGCGCGAATGGGGACACCTGACCCGCACCGAAATCAATGATCTGGTGGCCCTAAAATTACAAATGGTCGGGCTTCAGCCCAAAGATGCCTGGAAGCTGCCCGCCGAGCTTTCGGGCGGCATGATCAAGCGCGTGGCACTGGCGCGGGCGCTAGCCATGGAAGCAGAAATTCTCTTTCTGGACGAGCCCACCTCGGGGTTGGATCCGATTGCCGCCTCGGATTTTGATGCACTGCTGCGGCAGGTTCATGCAGATATCGGCTTTACCGTGGTCATGGTCAGTCATGATCTGGACAGTCTCGCAGCCACGGCCAGCCGGGTGGCGGTACTTGCCGACCACAAGGTACTGACCGTGGGTCCGCTCAATGCAGTGCAGGCCGTCGACCATCCCTATATTCAGGCATTTTTCCATGGGGAACGCGGCGAAAGATTACTCAACAGCCTCCGCGCCACCGGCAAGCTGCCTACTCTCCCCAGCGACGACCAATCTGGTTTGGTACACCAATCTGATCCAGCACTCGCGCAACCATAAAATCCACCAAATCTTCAATACGCTGGGGACGATGGTAAAAACCCGGACTGGCCGGCAAAATCCGCACCCCCATGCGCGCCAGACTCAGCATATTTTCCAGATGAATGGTCGAAACCGGACTTTCCCGGGGGACCAGCACCAACTTGCGGCATTCCTTGAGCATGACATCCGCCGCGCGTTCTGTCAGATTATCAGACAAACCATGGGCAATAGCCGCCAGGGTGCCTCCCGAGCAAGGGCAAATCACCATGGCGCGGGGCGCATTGGAGCCTGAAGCGACGGGGGAATACCAGTCATGAGGCGCATAAACAGACAAAAGACCGGGCTCGGTCCCAAAATGAGTATTAAGAAGCCGGGTGATACCCTCGGGCTTTTCCGGCAAATCCAGCCCCAGCTCTTCCTTGCAGACCACCCGCGCCGCGTCGGAAATCAGCAGATACACCTGAATCCCGGCAGTCAGCAAAACCTCCACCAGACGCATACCGTAAGCTGCCCCCGAAGCACCCGTCATCGCCACACAAATACGGTCCTGCGGACTTTGTTCTGCCATTATATTTCTCCTGTTATGCCGGCATCTCGGCGCGCCAGCGCCGCTAACAAACGCCCATGAATGCCCGCAAAAGCCCCGTTACTCATGACCAGAACCTGATCTCCGGCCTGTAATTCGTCAAGAATCTGCTGCAGCAGGTCATCCATGTCCGGGGAAACTTGCGCAGTTCCCGCCAGGGCAGCGCGAACATCCCAGCCTATATCGGCAGGGGCAAAAACAAAAGCACGGTCCGCCCCCTGCAGGCTGTCCGCCAAAGTCTGCTGATGTATCCCCAGCTTCATGGTGTTAGAACGCGGCTCCAGTACGGCAATCAAACGACCGGAAGCGCCCATCTGCCCGCGCAAGGCGGCAATGGTCGCCGCAATAGCGGTGGGATGATGAGCAAAATCATCATACACCGACACCCCGGCAGCGGTGCCCCGTAATTCCAGACGCCGACGCACCCCCCGAAAACTGCGCAAGGCGGCTATGCCCACGTCGATGGGGACCCCGGCATGACGGGCCGCCAGCACGGCCGCCAGGGCATTTTCGGCATTAAAAACCCCTGCCGTATCCCATTCAACCTGTCCACGCCGCTGCCCCTGCTCCACAATACCGAAGCGCCTGCCATCGAGACTCTCCAGTTGCACTTGCCAATCACCCCCGCCAGAAAAACGCTGCACCGGCGTCCAGCAGCCCTTGTCCAGCACTTGCTGCAAAGCGGGTGCCGCCGCGTTGACGATCAACGCGCCTTTACCGGGCACTGTCCGCAGCAAATGATGAAACTGGGTGATGATGGCCTCCAGATTTGGAAATATATCGGCATGATCATATTCCAGATTATTCAGTATCAGCGTACGCGGATGATAATGCACAAATTTGGAACGCTTATCGAAAAAGGCCGTATCGTACTCGTCGGCCTCAATCACAAAAAACGGGCTATCGGTAAGCCGCGCCGAAATCCCGAAATTCAGTGCTTCGCCACCAATCAGAAAGCCCGGATTGAGTCCCGCTTCCTGCAAAATCCAGGTCAATATGGAAGTTGTGGTGGTTTTTCCGTGGGTGCCCGCCACCGCCAGCACCCAGCGACTGGCCAGAATCTCCCGCGATAACCAGGCCGGGCCGGAATCATAAGGAATTTGCCGATCTAGCACCGCCTCAACACAGGGGTTTCCCCGGGACAGGGCGTTGCCAATAATAACCAGATCAGGCGCGGGATTGAGCTGTGCGAGGTCATACCCTTCATGCACCACAATCCCCTCGCGGGCCAGCAGGTCGCTCATGGGTGGATAAGTATGGGTATCAGAACCCGTTACCTGATGACCGGCGGCACGCGCCAACAAGGCCACTCCGCCCATGAAAGTCCCGCAAATACCGAGGACATGAATATGCATGAGGGATTAGTGCATGGTACTGCGGGATGGAGCGCCCAAACGCTGATCGAGCATCTGGTTGGCCAGTTCAAAAAGTGCAGAAAACTTCTCCAGCAACTCCTGATAACGGGCCATCAACGCTTCTTCTTCGGCCAGCACCGGATGATCGTCCAGAGAACGGGCGAGCATGTCACGGGCCATGCCTAAACGCTCCACCACCTCAAAATACGCCCAACCATCGGGAGGCTGGGCACTGGCTGCAGCCATTTCCTGCTGGTAATACCAAACCAGCGCCCCCCGGGTAACAGCCTGGGCGGCGGTGGGTTCTTCCACTTCCGTCAATTGCCACTCATGACTGGTGGGTTCCTGCCAGTCCATATATACATGCCAGCGCTGACCGTTTTCGTCGGACATAAACTCCAGACGCACCCCTACCCCCTGGTCGCCAAGGCGGGCAATCAGACGCTCTGCCTCTTCCCAATCATCAGCATAATCCGGAATGGGACTACCGGGGACAGAACCCATGACCAGCAGTTCCACCTGCTCCAGATAATGGTGGTCCAGCGCGGCACTACGGGCGATTTCCAGCGCGTCATTGCTACTCAAAGAAGGTTCCTTCCACCGGACTGCTGGCGCTGGCGTAGAGCTTGCGCGGCATCCGGCCAGCCAAAAACGCCTTGCGCCCGGCATCCACACCCAAACGCATGGCTTCCGCCATCAATATCGGGTCCTTGGCGGCGGCAATAGCCGTATTCAGGAGCACCCCGTCACAACCCAGTTCCATGGCCACCGCCACATCCGAAGCCGTACCCACCCCCGCATCCACCAAAATCGGCACCGTCGCCTGTTCGAGAATAATGCGCAGATTGTACGGATTGCGAATCCCCAACCCCGAACCAATAGGTGCCGCCAGCGGCATCACCGCCACACAGCCCATTTCCGCAAAGGCCTTGCAGGCTACCGGATCATCCATGCTGTACACCATCACCTCAAAGCCCTCGGCAACCAGGGTTTTGGCCGCTTCATAGGTTTGCCGCATATCTGGATAAAGGGTCTGAGGATCGCCAATCACTTCCAGCTTGACCAGTTTCCAGTCGCCCAGTTCACGGGCCAGACGACAGGTACGCACCGCGTCTTCAGCGGTATAACAGCCCGCCGTATTAGGAAGAATGGTAAATTGATCCGGAGGCAAAGCCTCCAGCAAATTGGGTGCATCGCGATCCTGACCAAGATTTACCCGCCGCAACGCCACAGTAATGATTTCCGCCCCGGCCGCATCTACAGCCGCCCGGGTTTCTGCAAAATCTTTGTACTTACCCGTACCCACTAACAATCTGGACTGATACGCACGCCCCGCGATCACCAGGGGATCTTTATGTATGGTCATTATCTCACCTCAAAATAGGGATTGATGCCGCAGCGCCAACCATTAACCGCCGCCCACCGCCTGAATGATTTCCAGACGATCACCCGCAGCAACTACGACCTCGCCATGGGTGCTGCGCGGCACAATTTCGCCATTGCGCTCCACCGCCACCCGCCGCTCTGCCCAACCCAAATCGGCCAGTAGCGCCAGCACCGTCATTGGCTCAGGCACCTCACGGGTCACACCATTTACCTGTATCTGCATGCCTGCGATGCTAGAACCTCCCCGCAGGGGCGTCAATCCCGCTGGACAAAGATGCACCGGTATATGGTCTCATGGGAAACCCTCTGACAGTTACCTGGACCTCGGCTCAGCACCATGGCATCTACACAAACCGCTCCGCCCGATAAGGCTCCGGGTCCGTAAACGGCGTTTCGCCACCCATCATTTCTGCCAGCAGGCGTCCGGTTGTCGGGCCGAGGGTCAGGCCCTGGTGGCAGTGACCAAAGGCGTACCAGAGACCTTTTTGGCCGGGGGCGGGGCCGATAATGGGAAGCATGTCGGGGGTGCAGGGGCGTGAGCCCAGCCAGGCTTCCGGGTCCAGGCGTTCACCGAGGCTGGGTAAAAGTCGCCGGGCCTGTGCTTCGGCGCGGGTCAGGGGAATGGCGGAACGGGGCGCGTCGCGGTCGGCGAATTCTGCGCCAGTCGTCAGACGAATGCCCCTTTGCATGGGGGCCAGTACATAACCCTGATCGGCGTCCAGAACTGGGTGGCAGAGCGGCGTGGCGGGCTGGCGATAATGCATGTGGTAGCCCCGTTTCACGAAAAGCGGCGGATGAAAACCCAGGGCGCGGGTAATATCCGGCGACCAGGCTCCCAGGGCAATCACCAGTTCGGCGGCTTCTATGGGACCGTGGGCGCTTTGCACGCGCCATCCCGCTTGTTCTTTTTGCACTTTTTCAGCATTACCCGTGCGGAACTCGCCGCCCAGTTGGGTAAAGTAATTCAAATAGGCGCGAGTCAGCGCGTGGGGGTCGGTGACGGCCAGCGGTTGGGTCCAGTGAATACCTCCTGCAAGACCGGGGCGCAAAGTGGCTTCCATCTGCGCCACCTGTGCCGTATCCAGTGCATCATAAGTGACCCCAAAGTGCTCAGACTTATAGGCGGCTTCCTGTAGGGCATGATCCAGAGATTCTGCATGAGTGTGAACCTGCAGCCAGCCACCCGCACGAAACAGGTTTGTCACCCCGGCCAGTCCGGCCAGGGCCAGATGATCATCCAGGCAATGGGCGATCAGCGCCGCATAGTGACGGGCAATGACCCTGTGCCGTTCTTCCTGAGAGTTGTACCAGTATTGCATAAAGGGAATAGCCAAACGGGGCAGCATGGTGCCGCGATAATAGGCTTCCGTCGAACGATTGCGGGCATAACTCACCATCTGTGCCAAAGCGCGGGGAAAGGGGTGCGGCATGACGGCCTCACGCTGAATCAGGCCAGCGTTACCAAAAGATGTCCCCTCCCCCGGTCCCTGGCGGTCGAGCAGCAGGGTTTGCCGGCCGCGTAGCTGCAACTGCAGAGCAATAGATACGCCGACTATGCCGGCTCCCAGGACGATGACAGCGTGTTGGTTGGCCATCAGAGCGGCTTCACTCGTCCGCGTGGAGGGCAACGAAGCTCCATAACTTCCACCTTCTCTGCCATGACGGTCCCCTCTAAATGGCTTTAAAGCGAGATTCTGCCTCAATCATCCGCATTATGCTAATACAGCCTCCAGACGAAGCGAATGCGCAGCAGGCCGCACTTCTTTCTTTCGTCCATGACCTGGCAATGGTTTTTCCTCGACGATGCAGCAAGTCTGCGGGGTCTTCAAAACTAATAATCTTTATCTTCGGAAATGGGTTGCCTGGCATCTGCTACGCGGGCTACTTTCTTACCCCGTTCAAAGAACGTCTTTTCATGGGCTACCTGCAGTAACATTTTATTGCCTCCTTAATGCCATCCAATCCTCTTCAAGGCGATGACAACAGTCGCTTGCCATTTGCCAAGTGCAACTATAGTATCACTTTTATGCGTACTGAACTTGTTACCACCTTGAAACGTCAGGCTACAACACTTCTCTCAGACATTATGCGGGATAAAGAATCTATTCTCATCACCCAGCACGGTCTGCCCAGTGCCTATCTGGTGGATGTGGAAAGTTATGATTTGCTGCAACAGCGCATGATCATTTTGGAAGGCATTGCACGCGGGGAAGCCGCCGTAGCGGAAGGCCGGGTAAGTAGCCATTCTGAGGCCAAAACTCGTCTTGGCCGATGGTTGAAATAATCTGGACTGATCCTGCATTGAGTGATCTGGATGCAATAGCGGATTTCATCACGAACTCAGCCTTGAATCGCTCGCAGACGCACTCGGGGCCGATGCCATTACAAAGGCCAAGCAACTTGACAGAAGGCAGTGGCTCGGCCATGGTTGCGGGAAATTGTGAGGACACCCATGCTGCATTTTCCTGATATCAATACCGTTGGTTTTCCCCTGGGTCCCATTACCATTCACTGGTATGGATTGCTTGAAATCATCAGCTTTGTCATTGCGACCCTGTGGTTGATCCGGCGTGGCAAAATGTCGCATTGGAACTGGCGCAAGGAGCAGGTTGTCGATCTGGAATTTTATGTGGCAGTCGGGGCCATATTGGGTGGCCGGGTGGGTTACATTATATGGTATAACCTGCCCTACTATCTCAGTGAACCCATCAAAATGCTGTATATATGGGATGGTGGCATGTCCTTTCATGGCGGATTGCTGGGCGTGGTGCTGGCCTGCTGGGCGTTTGCCAAGTCTCATCAAGATCACAGTTTTCTGCCTACCCTCGATTTTATTGCACCGGCAGTACCCATTGGTTTGGGGCTGGGACGTTTGGCGAACTTCATCAACGATCAGTTGTTTGGTCGGGTCAGCCACCTGCCCTGGGCCATGGTGTTTCCTGCCGGTGGACCACAACCGCGCCAGCCTTCGCAGATTTACGAATTTCTGCTGGAGGGGGTGTTGTTGTTTCTGATTCTGGCTATTTATAGCCGCAAAGCGCGCCCAGCCGGATCCATTGGTGGCATGTTCGTGCTGTTTTACGGCATTTTCCGCTTTGTGGCTGAGTTTGCCCGCCAACCCGATATTCAGTTGGGTTTTGTGTTTGGCCCTTTCACCATGGGACAGGTCTTGTCCGTACCGATGATTATTCTTGGCCCGGTGATTATCTGGTGGGCGTATAAGGGCGGGTTTGCCGAGTCGCCGCCGGCAACAAACACGGCAGCCTCCAGCAAAACCGTCAGCGAACACTGATTTTCGATATTTTCGGGGGCTACTGACCAGTGGCTGATGCACTTAATGCACCACAATTGGAGGCCGTCCACCACGTTCATGGCCCCTTGCTGGTTCTGGCTGGCGCCGGTTCCGGCAAAACCCGGGTCATCACCCGTAAAATTGTGCATCTGATTCGTGATCAACAGGTGGCCCCCAAACATATTTGCGCGGTGACTTTTACCAACAAGGCCGCCCGCGAAATGAAAAGCCGGGTCAGCCAATCCCTGCAGGGGCATAACAGCCGGGGCCTGATGGTTTCCACCTTCCATCGTCTGGGTCTGGATATTTTGCGCAAGGACATTGAACGTCTGGGTTATCGCAATAATTTCAGCGTCATTGACCCGGGAGACAGCCTTAGCATGGTGCGCAATCTGCTGCGCGATGCCAATGGTCCCAGTGATCTGGCCGAAGCCATTCAGGCGCGCATTTCGCGCTTTAAAAATGATGGATTTCTGCCCCAGGAGGCGCAGGGGGAAGATCGGCTGGGGGAGGAAGCAGCGGCCATCTACAAGCCCTATCAGCGTGCCCTGAGTGCCTGTAATGCGGTGGATCTGGATGACCTGATTCTGCTCCCTACCCGCCTGCTGCAGGAAAACGAGGAAGCCCGCCTGGCCTGGCAGGATCGTATCCGTTATTTACTGGTGGACGAGTATCAGGACAGTAATGGTGCCCAATATCGCCTGATCCGCAATTTGCTGGGCGTGCGTCACAATCTGACCGCTGTGGGGGATGATGATCAGAGTATTTATTCCTGGCGGGGGGCTGCAGCCGACAATCTGCATCGTCTGGCGCAGGATTATCCAGCCCTGAAAGTCATCAAGCTGGAGCAGAATTATCGTTCTACCGGCCGTATTCTCCAGTCCGCCAATGCGGTGATTGCGCAAAATCCCCATCTTTTTGAAAAGCGCCTGTGGAGCAACCTGGGCGATGGTCATCCCATCCGGGTGTTGAACTGCGCCGATGAAAACGATGAAGCCGAACAGGTGGTCAACGCCATTCTCCGCGACCGTTTTCAGCGCCAGGGAGAGTATCGGGATTATGCGATTCTTTATCGCAGCAACCATCAGTCCCGACCTTTTGAGGCGGCTTTGCGCAATGCCCACATGCCTTACCAGATTTCCGGTGGGCTGTCTTTTTTTGAGCGCAGCGAAATCAAGGATTTTCTGGCGTATTTACGTTTATTAAGTAATCCCGATGACGATCCGGCATTTTTGCGCGCGGTCAACACCCCGCGTCGGGGTATTGGCAGCAGCACCCTCGAAAAGCTTGGCGAGTTTGCCAAGGCCCAGAATCTGTCTCTGTTTGCAGCGGTTTGGGAAGATGGACTGGAACTGCCGGAAAAAGGCCGCAACGCCCTGCGCAGTTTTGCCGGATGGGTCAATCTGAAAGCCGATGAAATCCAAAAAGCGGAACTGATGCCGGCCCTGCAAAGCCTGCCCGATGACATTGGCTATTTACCCTATCTACACAATGAAGGGGATGAAAAAGATGCAGCCCGGCGCTGGGAGAATATTCAGGAACTACTGGCCTGGATGCAGCGCCTGCAGGAGCACGAAGATGGCCCGCAAACGCTGGTAGAAATTCTCAACCGGCTGATGCTGTTTAATTTGCTGGAGCGGGAAGAAGACGATGACCGCGATGTGCTGCGCCTTTCGACCCTGCATGCCGCCAAGGGCCTGGAGTTTCCCCAGGTGTTTCTGGTGGGCGCGGAGGAGGAGTTACTGCCGCATCGTAACAGTGAAACCTCGGAACAAATCGCCGAAGAGCGGCGCTTGTTTTATGTGGGAATGACTCGCGCCCGTTTCCGCCTGACCCTCAGCCGCTGCCGCAAACGGCGGCGCTATGGTCAGGACGTCAATCCCAAGGCCTCTCGCTTTTTGCAGGAAATCCCCAAGGAACATCTGGACTGGCAGGGTGCAGATAGCGAGGAAGAGACCCTGGACCCCGCCGTGGCTTTTGCCCGCCTGCGGGAAATGCTGGGTAAAAACTGATCTCACGCAAAAGGGGCCACCCACAACTGGATAGCCCCCTTTAGTAGCAACAGCGCGCTGCAATCAGTGTGCGGCGACGCTACCCATTGCCTTGACGCGTGCAGACAAGCGGCTCTTGGTACGTGCAGCAGCGTTAGGATGAACGATACCCTTACCGGCAGTCTTGTCGATGACCGATTCTGCGGCATGCAGGGCCACGCGGGCTTCTTCCTGATTACCAGCGTGGACGGCCTTGAGTACCTTCTTCACGTAGGTACGCAGGCGTGAACGCATGCTGGCATTGCGCAAGCGGTGGTTTTCGTTTTGTAACACGCGCTTGCGCGCCTGAGCTGTATTCGCCAAGTTTTACTCTCCGTGTCTTTGCGTAGCTGATTACTGCTGAAATTTGAAGCTGCGGATTCTGACCCTTTCCTGCAGCATTGTCAACGGATTATGATCGCTTGGGGCAAATCAACCCATCCACTCAAAATAAGGAGATTTGGCGGCTTTCTTATCAAACGTCAGCGTGCCAGAGCAGTCAGCATTCCGGGCTGCAAGGCCAATCAGCAGATCTGACAGATCGAAAGTGTTCGCACTTGCAGCTTGCACAAAGGTCCGCATAAGTTCTTGCTTTTCAAAGCGCATAATCGGCATAGACAGCAGCGCAGACAAACTATCCAGCAAGTCTTTTCGTGAAACTTCATAAACGCTTTCAAGCACCCAGATGAGCTCCATAACCACCAGCAGACTGATATAAAACACGTCCTGCCCACTTTCAGCCTCCTCCAGGCGCTGACGGACCGTTTCTGCCTGTTGCCGATCATCCTGTACTAAAAATCTTACCAGTACATTCGTATCCAGGGCTTTCATACGGCATTATTCTTCATGCGCTTTTTGATGGCTTCCTGCATGGTTTCCAGAGAAACGGCTGAATCCTTTTTGTAAGTACCCAATCTCCCTGCAACATCAGCGACTTTTTTGGTCATAGGCTTGATCAGGACTTCATTGTTTTCTGTAAAAACAAATTCAACCTTGTCGCCCTGATCCAGATGCAGTCGGTCACGAATAGTTTTAGGGATGGTGATCTGGCCTTTACTGGTCATGGATGACGTGGAAGAATGCATGGAATCCCTCGATGTATTACTTTAAAAATATTTCTTACAATATAGTAAGGGAAAATATGCTTTTGTCAAAATCCGCCGAATTATTCTGCGGTCATTACCTGCACATGCCGGGGTGGCAGGCTCAGCACCGTTGCGACCGGGAAGACCTTGGCATTCGCCGTTAAGGTGTAATAAGGTAACACTTATTACTGATAGCAGGAGGTAAACTATGCCAGCCACTGCAGCAAAAACTGTATCTGTGAAACTGGATAATGATATACGCGATCGTATCCGGCATCTTGCCGATGTCCGGCACCGCACAACGCATTGGATGATGCGGCAGGCCATTGAGGAATATGTAGAGCGCGAGGAAAAGCGTGAGGCGTTCCGGCAGGGTACGCTCAAGGCATGGGAGGAATATCAGGAAACCGGCCTGCACGCCACTGGAGAAGAAGTGATCGCCTGGCTGGAGACGTGGGGCGACGACAATGAGCAGACTGCACCGGCATGCCACAAGTAAAGTTCGCGCCCGCCGCCTTGCGAGACTTGGAGCGATTGCGTGAATTTTTGCGTCCGAAGAATCCGGCAGCCGCCAAACGGGCTGCTGCCGCCATCGTGCAATCCGTGCAAGTTCTTGGACACCAGCCGCATATTGGGCGCACGGTTGATGGTTTGTCGGAAGAATTCAGGGAATGGCTGATCGAGTTTGGCGACAGCGGGTATGTGGTCCGCTATCGCTATGACGGCGGCGCGCTGGTGACGGTGCTGGCCATTTGGCACCAGAAGGAGGCCGGGTTTTGACTTTTGTCAAAAACCGCTGAATTGTTCTGCTGTCATTACCTGCACATGCCTGGGTTGCACGCAGACCTTGAGGAAGTCTCCCACAGTAATCTGTGCGGCTTCGGCCTGTTGGCGGGGCAACAACATTTCCAGGGGAGCGGGACCTTCCAGATAAAGGCGTATGCTCAGACCTTCTTTTCGGCAAGCCTTGACCTGCACAGACAGCTGATTGGGACAAAAATGCGTTGCTCCCACCTCTTGCAGGTAGATATCCTCAGAGCGTAAGACCAGCTGTACTGAAGTCCCCACCGACAGACCAGCCTGCCAATTTGCCTGCAACTGCCAATCGGAACCTGCTACCTGCAGACGGGATTCATCTTCGGAGTCAATCACCCGACCCGATAGAAAATTACGGAAACCCAGCAATCGGGCTGAAGCGACATGACGCGGCCGGGCAAACACTTCGTTGGGGGCACCCTCCTGGACAATGCGGCCATCGCGCAAAATAGCCATATGGTCCGCCAGCATCGCCAGATGCGGATCATGACTGACCGCCAGTACAGGAATCCCGAATTCGTGAACCTCCCGCACCAGTTCATCCAGCACCTCGTCCCGGGTCGCCATATCCAGCGCTGAAGTAGGCTCATCCAGGAGTAATAATTGCGGTTTTCGTGCCAGTGCCCGCGCCAGGGCTACCCGCTGTTTCTGGCCGCCGGAAAGTTCAGACGGAAAACGATTCGCCAGATCTTCAAGACCAACCCGTTGGAGCAAACCCAAAGCATCCACACGGCGATGGGCAGAGCGCGGCAAGGGAAATGCGACATTCTCCCAAGCCCGTAGGTGTGGGAAAAGCGCATAGCCCTGGGGCAAATAAGCAATGGGACGCTGCTCTACCGCCAGATCTCCGTAAGGATTGACCTGGGCCGGGAGCAAACCGGCAATGGCCTTCAGCAGCGTCGATTTACCCACACCGGAAACCCCCAGGAGTACGGTGAAACCGCTTACCTGCAAGCTTATATCCAGGGCAAGAGGCCGCTGCATCTGGCAACGAATGTGCAGGGCGGGCGCCGATTGCTTCAAAACATGGCCTGCGTCTGCCGCCGGGCGCGCAAACCAATCCAGAGCGGCAAGGGCACGGCCACCAGAAAAAATATCCACAGCAAGGGGTAAACTGCACTGAGACCGATGTCTTGCAAATTGACCCACAATTTGACCGGAATACCCTCAGGAAAATACGCCACGATCAACACAATGCCAAACTCACCCATGGCCCGTACCCAGGCCAGGGCCACCCCGGCTGACAAACCAATGCGCGCCAACGGTAAGGTGACCCGCCAAAAAGTCTGAAATCGGTTGCGCCCCAATGTCCGGCTGATTTGCTCCAGTTCGCGGGGAACACCTTCAAAAGCTGCCCGCGCTGCGATGATGTAATAAGGCATGGCACCATAAATCTGGGCGAGAATAAACGCCGGAGCCGTATTGGTGAAGTAGATGCCCGCGTGGCTGAATAGGCTCCCTACCGGTGAATAAGGACCATAAAAACTACTCAGCAAAATCCCCAAGGCCAGGGGCGGCGTCAGCAGGGGCAACATCAGCAGAGCATCAAAAAACCACTTGCCACGCCCCTGCCCGCGCGCCAGCCACCAGGCCAGTGGGGTGCCGGCCAGCACGGAAATAATCAGCGCCAGAGTGCTGTAAAGTAGGGAAGTCCAGATTGCCCTAAGATCACCCTCGGCAAAATGAAAATCAGGCCAGTCCGTCGCAAATATCAACGCCGCAAAAGGTGCCAGCAAAAAGACAAATACGAGGCCCGCCAAAGCAGGCCCCATCCAGCGAAAACGGTCAAAACCCGCTGTCACCCGATAGACCGGTAAGCCTGGGTCATGATCCGCGCTTCGCAATACCACCCCCACAAAAGTCGTACCCGGGAAATCCTAACGTTATTCCCAATTAAACATATCCGATGGATTTATAGCGCTGCCGCACCAACGGGTCAAGCTCGCAGCAACTGCCCGGCGCTGCAACTGCCTCTAGTTCAAACACCAGGCCCGGGGCGAATAGTACATACATTATTCCGGCTTTTTTATGCTATGCTCATGGAATAAATAAAGTGAACTATCCATTAAAGAGTCAGACGAAATGCACTGGACCATTCTCCTCAAATCCGACCCCGAAGCCAAGGGTAATCCTGTTCTGCACGGCCTGCGTATGGCAGCGTCGGCTTTGGCGGATGGCGTTGAGGTCAGCATTTTTCTTGCCCAGGAAGCCTGTCCCCTGGCTTTTCTGGATGAGCAAACCGGGCCAAAACAGTTGGTGCATCAGGATCTCATGCATGAACTGCAGGAACTGGGCGCGCGAATATATGTGGTCGGCCTCGAATGGCTGCATCAGTCTGAAAAATCCCTGCTCAACTCCAGCATTGAGGCGGCCAGTATGAAAACCCTGGTCCGCCAGATGAAAATCTCCGATCAGGTCATCACCCTTTAATACCATGGGTGCTACTTACGCATTGGGAGATGTGCAGGGTTGTTGTGCCCCCTTCAACGCGTTATTGCAAAAAATCAGCTTTGATGCGCAGCATGATCGACTCTGGTTAGCGGGTGATTTGCTGAATCGTGGTCCCGATAGTCGTCCATTACTGAAAAAACTTTTTAACTGGCAGGATCGCCTCCAGATTGTGCTGGGCAATCATGATTTATATGCGCTTTCGCGCTGGGCGGGTATTGTTCCCGCTAAAAAAAGTGACACGCTCGGCACCTTGCTCAGTGACAAAAATGCCGGGGATTGGCTGGATTGGTTACGGCAAAGACCGCTGCTCCATCATGACGAAGCGCTGGGCTGGACGATGGTCCATGCCGCCATCCATCCTGACTGGGATATTTCCAGTGCTACAGAGCATGCGTTGCAGGTGCAGGAGGCACTATGCGGCCCGCACTGGAAACGCTTTTTGAAATCATTGTGGGCTGCGCCCGCTCCGGATTGCTGGGAAGGTTGCCGCAACGAAGAAGACGCCCAGCGTTTTCGGGTGGCGGTCTTTACCCGTGCCCGTTATGTGACTGCAGATGGTCGTTTCAACTGGCCCAGCACCCCACCCAAAGACCTGGAGCATATATATGCTCCGTGGCATCAATGGTTTTTTGAACGGCAGCCCAGCGCTGCTATTATTTGTGGGCATTGGGCGACTCAGGGTCTGTTGGTGCATGAACGATTGCTGGCTCTGGATAGTGGCTGCGTCTGGGGTCGCCAGTTGAGCGCCGCCCGAATTGATCTCAGTAAACCACAAATTCAGCAAATAGACTGCCCTACTTATGTTCAACCCAATCATTAAGGAATAACATCAGCTCAGCAGATATGCCCACCATTACGCCGCCGCTTGAAATCCTGCGCCATACATTTGGTTATGAACAGTTTCGAGCTCCCCAAGAGGAAGTCATCGCCACACTCATGAGCGATCAGGACGCACTGGTGTTGATGCCTACCGGGGGCGGCAAGTCATTGTGTTACCAGATTCCGGCTATCGCCCGTCCGGGTGCTGGCGTAGTCATATCACCGCTCATCGCGCTGATGGAAGATCAGGTGAATGCCCTGCGGCAGGCGGGGGTTGCGGCGGCGGCTCTTAATTCCAGCATTCAGCTCCGGGAAATCCGCGAAACCGAAGAAGCCCTGCGCAGCGGCCAACTGGATTTACTGTACATTGCCCCCGAGCGCCTTTTGCAAGATCGTACTCTGCGCCTGCTGCAACAATGTCAGATCAATCTTTTCGCGATTGATGAGGCGCATTGCGTATCTCAGTGGGGACATGATTTTCGCCCGGAATATCTGCAACTGAAAGTTCTCCACGAGCGCTTTCCGACCATACCGCGCATTGCCCTGACCGCCACCGCAGACCCCAAAACCCGCCTGGAAATCATCGAACGGCTGGGATTGCAACGCGCCCGGATTTTTACCCGGTCTTTTGATCGCCCCAATATCCGCTACCACATCCACAGCAGCAGCCAGGGTGCGCGCAACGCCCTGCTGCGTTTTATTCGCGACCGCCATGATGGTGAAGCGGGTATTGTTTATTGCCTTTCCCGTAAACGCGTCGAAGAAATAGCCGCATGGCTTCAGACAGAAGGGTTGGATGCCCTGCCCTACCATGCTGGCCTTTCTGCGGATGAAAGGCGCCGCCATCAACAGCGTTTTCAGCGCGATGAGGGCGTCATTATTGTCGCAACTATTGCTTTTGGCATGGGCATCGACAAGCCCAATGTGCGTTTTGTGGCCCATCTCAATTTGCCTAAAAGTATCGAAGCGTATTATCAGGAAACCGGGCGGGCGGGGCGTGACGGTTTGCCTGCTGAAGCCTGGATGCATTATGGCCTGCAGGATGTGGTACAACTTCGGCAGATGATTCAGCAATCTGAAGCCGACCAGCAACGTAAGCAAATGGAAGGCCAAAAACTGGATGCCATGCTCGCCCTTTGCGAAACGACGCAATGCCGGCGCCAGACTCTGCTGAGTTATTTTGGCGAAACCCTCGCCCTACCCTGCGGTAATTGCGACAACTGCCTGACCCCTCCGGCCACCTGGGATGCCACCGTTGCCGCACAAAAAGCCCTCTCTGCGGTACACCGCACGGGTCAGCGTTTTGGTGTTCAGTATCTGGTCGATGTCTTACTCGCCCGCGATGATCCCCGTATTCAGCAATGGGGCCATCATCAACTCCGGGTTTATGGCCTTGGCAAGGAATTATCTGCCAACGCCTGGCGCGCCTTGTTCCGCCATCTGTTACTCCGGGGCCTGGTTGAAGTGGATAGCGAAGGACATGGTGGCTTGCGTCTGAGTCCACTGAGTCGTCCCATTTTGCGCGGTGAACAAATCCTCACCCTGCGCCAGCACGAAAACACCCAGCCCCGAAAAAAAGAAAAGGTCCAGGAAATTCCCGCCGGTGACAAAGCATTATGGGAAGATTTACGGCAGCATCGCCGCGCCCTGGCACAAACCCAGGGGGTACCTCCCTATGTGATTTTTCATGATGCGACACTAATGGAAATGCTGCGCCTGCGCCCCCGGACCCTGGCCAGTCTCGCCACAGTGCCCGGCGTTGGTGAACGCAAACTCGCCGCCTATGGTGAATCGTTTCTGGCCATATTACTGAATCACGCAGACCAGTCCTGATGGATCAAAACTTGCTCTGCAATAGGTCAGGTCGCATCATAGGACCAAACTTGAGGAAACCGTAATGAACGAAAAAAGCTTTGCCGTCGCCGTTGAAAACACCCTGACAGAATTGCTGACCCGCATTGAGGAACGCACTGCGGATGTGGAATGTGATCTGGTGGACAGTGTGCTCACTTTGCTCCTGCCCGATGGCAGTCAGATTATCATTAATCGCCAGGAGGCCGTACAGCAAATCTGGCTGGCCTGCAGTGATGGTCCCGCCCGCTTTTCGGCCAAGGATGATCAATGGCTGGACAGCCAGACGGGAGAAAACCTGACAACCGCTCTGGGTCGGCTACTCAGCCATCGTTTACATGACCCCATCGTCCTGGACTGAAATGATGCACTACTGGTTAATGAAAACGGAACCCGAAGCCTTTTCTCTGAATGATTTACAGGCGCGCGGCCAGGAACCCTGGGATGGTATCCGCAATTATCAGGCACGGAATTTTCTGCGCAGCATGCAGCCGGGGGATGGCATTTTTATTTATCATTCCAGGGTAGCGGTGCCGGGTATTGTCGGGATGGCCGAAGTAGTCAGCAACGCCCGCCCCGACCCCACCCAGTTTGATCCACACAGTCATTATTACGATTCCGGCTCCAGCCTTGACAAGCCACGCTGGGATCTGGTGGACGTTGCCTATCGGCGTAGTTTTACGCAATGCATTTCCCTGGACAGCCTGCGCAACATGCCGGAATTTGCGGATAGCCCCCTGGTACGCAAAGGCAACCGCCTGTCCATTCTGCCCATCACCAAAAGCCAATGGCAGCATGTGCTGAGCCTTGTTGAAGATGATCGTCAATGAGTGATTCCACCCGCGAAATCCACCTGTATCACCGTTGGTCTTCTACTGCCGGGCAGATGCTGCGAATGGTGTTGAGCGCCAAAGATCTGCACTGGCAAGATCATCCCTGTGCCCTGCGTGACCAGGAAACAGCCTTTGATCTGGACTATGCGGATTTACCGGTACTGGTCCATGCCAATGGCAAGAAACAACAAGCTACGCTGTCCGAATTGGCGGAACTGGATCGGCTTTATCCCGAAACTCTGCCTATGCAGCAGAATATTGCCGAGTCGGAATGGGCGGCTTTTTGTCAGTGGCGCAACAGTCTGACGCCGCTGCTGGAAAGACTGATCGCTCCGGTTTTGCCTGCTTATGATGATATCAGTCATGATGAGGAGGATATGAACTATTACCGGAACGAATGTGAACGCCGTTTCCAGCAGTCTGTCGAAGCTTTGGCCAATGACCGCTACGGCGCATATCAGCAACTTGAAAGTCGGGGACGATTACGCGAACTGGGCAAAATCCTGGCTCGCCAGCGCTTCTACACGGGTGATTTGTCACTGGTAGATATTATCCTGACGGCCGACCTGCATTTACTCAGATTGTTGGATGGCGTGACCATTCCTTTGGATCTGCAATATTATTTTCAACGTGTCGCTGATGCTTGTAATATCTCGCTGAATGACGGCATGACCCAGTCCCTTTGATTTTCTGGAGTAAGTAATGACTTATCAAGAGTTGGTAGAGTTTTTGAATCATCACCTGGGATACCCTCTCCTCGGTGATCTGAGCCCCGCAGAAGCCTTAGCGTCTGCCCAAAACAATACGTTGGAAGACCCCCTGACGGCGGAAGTGCTTATCGCCATTTACCAGGGAAACCAATGTCAGGCCTTGAGTGATCCGGTAGACCGTGCCCACAGTTTTGACGGGCTGGCCCGCCTGCGGCTGCGCGCCCAGGCCGACGATGCCGACCCTTTCATTTTTCGCAAGGTGCTCAAGTTGTCCCAGGAACTGGATAACGCCTTTGATCAGGAACTCATCCGGCAAAGGGAGTAAAGCCCCGGGCAGAAATTTTGCCCTTCCAGAGCCGCTTTCTAGTCGTTTTTTTCGGCCGCCAAAATATCCAGATAATTCACCCAGTACTGGGAGCGGCTCTGCTTGTTACGTTTTGCT
Source organism: Acidithiobacillus concretivorus (assembly GCF_018853445.1). Taxonomy (GTDB): domain Bacteria; phylum Pseudomonadota; class Gammaproteobacteria; order Acidithiobacillales; family Acidithiobacillaceae; genus Acidithiobacillus; species Acidithiobacillus concretivorus. The sequence goes on along the minus strand of NZ_JABELD010000038.1, from coordinate 20,000 downwards.
ACATACAGGGCTTCATCCGCATGGCGCAGCAAACCGTCCGGAGTGGCTGAATCTTCAGGATACAAGGTCAGTCCGGCACTGCAGCCTACAGATGCCTTAATTTCAGCCTCTAGCATGAAAGGCGTGACTACGGCTTTGTAAATATTGTCCAAGACCGGTAGCAGATCATCCGTCTTATGCAGACCCTCCAGTAAAATAACAAATTCGTCTCCCCCAAGGCGTACCAGAAAATCTGTATTGCGTATGGCATCCTGCAAAGCACCAGCCACCCTGACCAGAAGCTGATCGCCAGCTTCATGCCCATAGGTATCATTGACGGGTTTAAAATCATCCAGATCAATAAGTAATACAGCCAACGAAGTTCTATTGCGCTGAGCGCGCAAGATGGCATGGAAAAAGTAAGTTTCCAACCCACGACGATTTGTTAATCCAGTTAATGGGTCATGACTTGCAAGCCAGCTTTGCCGAATTTGTTCATCCGCAAGCTTTTGCTTCAGATCCATCTCATCTAAACCACGACCTAACAATGAAGCGACTCGCTGCAGAAGTCCTGCAACATCCTCACTCAAATATTCGGTCAACTGGCTTCTAACCACGAGAACACTCCACAATTTGGCACTGCGAAGAACTGGCAAGAGCGCAACAGGGGTGTTGGTATTTGGCGCGGCTTCTTTTCGTGGTGTTAGAGAAGGAAACAACGCCTGACCAGTTTCCCAAACACAACCTACCAGACTTCGCTCCAAATCAGCGGTAATCATCCTTCCAACCGATTCATTTCTATCCAAGGACACCGATGAAACATGAGCTAGAATACTGAGTGATCCATCATCTCTAGGACGAGTCAACCAAGCAGCGTCAAAAAGTTTACTGCCTACCAACCCTCTACAGACTTCCTCTAGCAGAGGCCGTTCTGTTTTCGTTTTCAGGACAACATCAGCTTCGTCCAGCAAGGCCTGATAGAGCAGATTGCGTCTGCGAATATCTGCCTTGATATGGATTTGCTGATTAGCAATATGCAAAATTTCTGTTAACTGGTACAAAAACACCTGCAAATTATTGCTAAAATAGTCGGAATCATTGCTGCTTATGAACAAAATTGCCTGCAAGCCAGTATCACCCCATAAAGGCCAGGCTCCGATAACCGAAGTTTTATTCATAATCGGCTCGGAATCTCGCCAAGTTTCCAGACGCGCATCCGCTCTTACTTCATCAACGAAAGCGCAACCGCGATAACGCATTCTTTCGATAACTTCATGAAGCCATTGTCGGACCGCACCCGGTTTTTCCAGCCAATACTTGAGGGAAATTTCAGGCATACAACCCTTCGAGGTGATTAATACATATGATGAGACATCATCTTTCTGTTCAGGACAGGCGACAATCCAAGCTCCATAAGCGGCCACACGGCTAGTCAACAACAAAAGGACCAGATCATAGGCCGCCTGTAACTCTTTAACCTTAAGGATATCATTGAGGAGATCAGCAATAGCCAACTGATAACCTGAAATACGATTTATATCCAGTGCTTTTTTGTGCCTTTCCAAAAACACGGCGAAATCATCTGCAAGGTGCATCCACAAAGTATGATTTGGTGATACCAAATCAAATTTCTTTGGCAGAAAAAAAACTATAATTCCCTTATCACCACTCAGGCTGCGATAAGGCACACTTAAACTAGCATGAAAAATCACATCATCAGAAATCGGCCACCCGCTATAGGAATTGTCTCCTAGAAGCGGCATATATTGAGCTACAATATTTTCTAGTGCATTATGGACAGAGCCATCAAAACCGCCTGTTCCGATATAAATTTTTGTTTTAACGGCAACTTCTCGGCGCGGCCCAGCCAGAGACAGGATACTGACGGAATCATCCTCAGCTTTAAACGCACCGATCCAAACTAAAGAAGGATTCAGATATCTAGCCAGAATTTCCATCATCTGTTGTGTTGTCGAAGAGAGATCCTGTGTCAGGGAGTCTCCCAACAACCGATCCACCTCGATCAAGGCAGATTACAAAGAAGATTGCGCTTTCAACTCCTTAATAAGTTTATTATTTTTTGTCAGATTTCGAAAAATTATAGCTAAGCATATCAAAAATAATAATAAAAATAATACGATTCTTAGCATAAAATCATATTCCGAAATGGACCATAAAATTCTTTATTGTGAAACAACATCCGTAGGAGTTGCCTGAGAATTATCATCCGGGACCATCTGCAGCAATTCACCCAATCCATAATAAGTATCATTCAGCGCAGTTAAATTTGATTCCTTAACCCGCCTTTGCTGACTGAGCGACTGAATACGCGGCTGAATATTAGCCGACGAATGCACAATTGACTCCAATGCAGTCAACTTTTCTTTAGATTGTGCGGCAAAAAGTTCCAATTGACGATTCATTAAATCAAGAGACTCGTTAACCCAATTACGTATGTCTTTTTGCGTTTCTTTTACAAATTCCTCTATCTGCTGTGCTAGTGAGAAAAAAGCCTTCCGAACAACCGAACCTTGTGTGGAAGCAGCAATTTCCAGTCTTTTACCGAAACGCTCATAGCGATCTGCTATCGCCAACAACTCGGCTCGCCGAGGCAAAATAACATATGGAATGGTATCCAGTTTGGATAATCCATACTGTTGTTCAAGTACCCGATAGGCATCCAGCATTAATGCCGAAAGGCGATTGGCCCGCTCAAGAGCATTGTCAAATTGTGCAATAGTCTCCTCGAAAAACTTTGAGAATCGGTCATAAATACCTACAGTAGTCCAGGCAGCCAGCAATTCTGTCCGGGCAGAGATGATAATCTGATCAAGCTGTTCCATGGAAAGCGACTGTAATAACCAGGTATTTGCAGATTCCAGAAACTCTCTTTCTTTCAGCACAAAAGAATCCTGGTCACTAGCAAAAGAGCGCATGAGTTTTTTCTGTTTTTCCAGCAAACGCGGTAATTGCTCTCCAGTTTGTGCCTGCAGACGCTCCATGCTCTCAATCTCATCGCCCAGATTCTTAATTTGTTCCTCCAGCAAAACGCGCTGATCAATAACTACCCTTCTGATCAGTCGCCGCGCGCTTTCCAGGATAGATTCACGCTTTCCAGGAATAAGAATTTGCGCTATTGCTTCTTCCAGTTCTTTTAGCCCACTTCGAGCACATAAACTGTCATCTTGACGAATCCGACCCAGTAAGCCTTTTTGCGCGGAGACGGCAATGACTTGGTCCACACTTAATCCCAAGCGTGTTGCCGTCTTTTCTCTTTGAGCAGAAATAGCATCAGCCTCCTGTTCAGGGTTCAGCAAATCATCCCAAAGCGTATCTACTTTATTAAGTACCACCAATTGATTTTGTAGTGCATGACGCCCAAGTGATTGTTCCCAGATCGCCAGGTCGCTTTGTGTTACACCACTATCCGCACTCAGCACAAATATCAATGCATCAGCGTCACGGGCTACCTCCAGCCCTAAATCTGCTTCACTACCCAATGAATTAAGGCCTGGTGTATCCAGAATAACCAGCCCCGCTTCCAGCACCGGATGTACCCACTGCAGCAACGCATAGCGCCAACGTGAAATTCTAACTTTTCCTTCTCCGCAGTCGCCACTGTTAGCAGTCTCTAACTGTGATCCAAACTCTTTAACTTGCGGGCATAATCCGTAACTACGTGCCTCTTCCATCGGTACACAAAGTGTCTCCGTCAGTTGGGTCATGCGTTCTGCACAGTCTTTTTTGTCTTCTGGATTCAATGGAGAAAACGTCCAGAGATCCCGTATTTTTTTTAATTTTTCAACTGAATCATTGAGAGTTCTACTGCGAATCGGCAACAATTGCAAAGAAGGCGTCATGTGGGTATAGGCAATCTCTACAGGGCACATGGTAGTTTGCCCCGGACCAGAGGGCATCAGACGCGCACCTAGATCCGAAAAAAACAGGGCATTAATGAGTTCGGACTTACCTCGGGCAAACTCACCAAAAAACGATACACGTAAATGATCCCTGGCAATTTCTTGAGCAAGATTCTCCATGCGTAACATTGTGCCGCTAGGTAGAATTTCCATTTCTATAGAGAGCTTCGCAAGCAGATCCACAGCATTTGCAATACGCATTCGCCATTGATGGTATTCACGCAAATGATCAACTAGCATGGGTATGGTCATAGTAATCTCTCCATTCGACTATCGGACCATCCGAAATCGGAGTATTCAAGTTTGGCGTATCGGTGTCCATTATAATGCAATCAGGAAACGTCACAACGAAAAAAGATTAAGCACTACTTTCTTTTAAACAATACGATGCAAGAAACCAGCAATTATAGCAAACAAAACAATGGGTAAAATGGTAGCCATCGATGGGCTAATCCCTCCAGACACACTGATATAACCAGACATTTCCGTCAAAAAGTGAAAGCCCAACCCGAGCACCAGTCCGGCCATAACCCTGGCGGCAAGCCCTCCACCACGGGGATTGCGGGTGACAAATGGGACCGCCAACAAAATCATGATCAGGCCTACCCACGGATAACTCAAGCGTCGCCAGAACGCCAAGGCAAAACGATTCATGTTTAATGCCCCGGTCTGCAAATTCTGGTAATTGCGCCAGAGCGTGGGCAGGGTCATGGTGCGCGTCGGATGGGCAAAGCTGCTGAGGGTAGAAGGCGGCATTTTGATGTTCCAGGGTAAGCTTTGTTCATGCTGCATCTGTAACTGTTGCGGCGAAATCGTAGCCAGCTCAATATCCTGCAATACCCAATGACCCGCCTCAAAATGAGCAGACGCTGCGCGGGTCATGGTCTTCAGTCCCACCATCCCGGTACTTAGTGAAACTATGCGCACATTCTGCAGTGCCTTGCCTGAATCACCCACTGCACCAATCTGAATGAGTTGATCATCACGCCGCAACCAGAGCCCCTCATTTCCCATATTGTGAAAACCGGCGCTTGGCTCACTGGCATTGGCCCACATGGCTTCAGATGCCGGAGCAGTCACGGGAATCACCCATTCCCCCAGTACGAACATCAACACCGTTCCCAGCAAGCCAACCAGCAACAAGGGCTGCTCCAGACGCCATAGGGACCAGCCGGACATGCGCAGGGCAATCACTTCAGAGTGGCCACTGAGAATACTCATCCAGACCAAGGTACCGAGCAGCAAGGCCAGAGGAATAACATCATAGGCAACTTCGGGCAGTTGCAAAGCCGCGTACTGCATGAGTCGCGTCATATTCCAGACGCCGTGCCCCGGTCCCGAAGCTTTGGCAATCAACTGGGCAATAAACACCAGCGCCAACAACAGCAGCAAAACAATGCCACTATAGGCCAACATGCCACGAAACAGCAGCCGATCAGCGCGTTTCATGCGCACTCTGCTTGAATAATAGAGGCAGCAAACTCAAATCCCGACTCCGGCGTAGAAAAGTATAAAAAGCGAGCAAGGCGATGCCCAGCACTACCCAAAGAAATCCTGGAAAAAGCGGCATCTTACCAGCCATCATGTGCTCTTTTACATAGATCAGAATGTTATTTACCGCCAGCAGAAAGAGAACGCCAAGCAACATCCCTGCGGCTCTTCCGCCACCGCGTGGCTCACTGTAAGCCAGTGGAATAGCCAACAATGCCAGAAGCGGCAAAGCAATAGGCCATATTAGACGCCATTGCAGCTCCGTCACCGCATAACGCCTGTCCAGACCAGAAAAATGATCCACCAACTGGGACAAGGAAGCATTACTCCAACTGATTCCGCCAGCCTGGTTGGTAGCATTGGTAGCGGAATTGCCAATCATCACCCGGTAACGCGCAAATGACAGCACCTTGAAACCATTTTGTCCGGGTTGACCGAGATAGCGCTGTCCATCAATAAGCACCAGACTGAGTGCGCCATCAGCACCCGGTTTGATTTCCCCATAGGCTGCAGTTGCCATATCTGATTGTGCACCTTGGGCGATGGAGAGAAAAATTTCATGATAACGGTGTGTATTTTTTCCGATGGCAGAACCCACATAAATGACCCGCCCCCCCGATAAGGAGGTGAAACTGCCGGGCTGCAGCATCGCTTCTGCGGCGACATTGGCCAGCCTTTCGGACTCTGACTGGAGCATGCGTTGGGCCGCAGGAGCCCAGGACAAAGCCAGGCCCAGCTCCAGGCAAAAAACGACTCCAGCCACCACGGCCACTGCAGGCAATAATCCTGTCAAACCGGTGCCTGTGCTGCGAATCGCCACCATTTCATTGGAACGATACAAATTATTGAACACCAGATACACCGCGAAAAAAAACGCAAGGGGCAAAACCGTCACCAACAGTGTTGGTACGGCCAGCCCCAACAATTGCAGGACAACAGGTAACGGCAATTGCCCCGATGCCACCTGCTTCAGCAGCTGGGTCAATTGGCCAATCGCCAGAATGGCCAGAATGACCAGACAGGTCAGCAGAAAGGTGACGGAAATATTTCGGATGATTTGTAGATGGATACGGGTCATGGATGATTCTCTTGTAATCCATCACTTGATTCACGGCACCATTGGGGCTTACTTTGTACGCTTTCGTTCATATTGAATTCCTCAGTCACAGATTATCAGGAGATTTACCGTGGAGATAGCCATTCATGCCCACAAGCCCAGTACCGACAAAATGGATTGTATTGTCGTTGGTGTTTATGAACACGGTATCCTGAGCCCTGCAGCCACGTTGGTCGATATAGCCAGTAATGGCGCCCTGCAGGAATTTATAGAGATGGGAGACTTCGGTGGTCAGTGCGGGGAAACCCAAATTCTCTACCAGCTGCCCGGATTGGCTACCCAGCGCGTGATGGTGCTGGGCTTGGGCGCCCATGGCAAGCTCAAAGACAGCAAATTTCGCAAAGCGGTACAAAGTGCCGGCAAAGCCTTGCAGCAGGCGCAAATCACCCAAGTCAGTTTTTATCTGCTGGAAACACCCGTTGCCCGTCGTTCACCCGCAGCTTTGAGCAAAATTCTGGTGCAAACGGTCATGGATGCTGATTATCAGTTTGACCATCACAAGGAACCATCAGAAAACCCCCGGCGCAGTCTGACCCATCTGCATTTGAATGTGGCTGGTGGCGCGGAAGAAGAAGCCGCTATTAAACAGGCCAGTGCTGAAGCGCTGGCGACCGCGCGGGCAGTCGCCTGGGCGAAAGATTTAGCCAATGAGCCCGGCAACATCTGTACCCCCATCTGGCTGGCCCAACAGGCCGAAGCCATGGCGCAACGGACCGGAATCAAAAGCACCATCCTCGGTCCAGACGCCATGGCAGCACTGGATATGCGCTTATTACTGGGTGTGGCTCAGGGATCCCGTCAGGAACCACGCCTGATTATTCTGGAATACTGGGGGGGGAGCGATGAACAGGCCCCCATTGTTTTTGTCGGCAAGGGCCTGACTTTTGACGCCGGTGGCATTTCTCTAAAGCCGGCTGACAAAATGGATGAAATGAAATATGACATGTGCGGAGGTGCTGCAGCCCTTGCTGCCATACAGGCCGCTGCCGAACTGAAACTACCCTTAAACATCATCACGGTAGTACCCGCGTCCGAAAACCTGCCCGACGGCCTGGCCACCAAACCCGGTGATATTCACAAGAGCATGAAAGGCCTGACGGTAGAGGTCATTAATACGGATGCTGAAGGTCGACTGATTCTTGCTGATGCCCTCACCTACGTTGAGCGCTTCGAACCTGATGTCGTCATTGACATGGCCACCCTGACCGGAGCCTGTGTTATTGCCCTGGGGCACCAAACCGCCGCTGTGTTGGGTAACCACGAAGGGCTGGTTCATGATCTGATCAGCGCTGGCAAGGAAAGCATGGACCGCGCCTGGGAATTACCTCTTTTTGAAGAATACCAGGAACAGCTGAAGAGTTCTTTTGCAGATCTTTCCAACGTCGGTGGCCGTCCTGCCGGAACCATTACAGCCGCCTGTTTTTTGTCGCGCTTCACGGAAAACTACCATTGGGCGCACCTGGATATTGCTGGCGTGGCCTGGAAAAGTGGCGAAAACAAGGGCGCCACCGGGCGTCCCGTCGCCTTGTTGGTCGAATATCTTCTCAACCGATCCCGTCAAACTGCCTAGGGGACCACATTGCCGGCTGCTTCCTTTTATGACCTGCCAGCTACCCTGTTGACACCGCAAGAGCAATTGCGTGCCATCTGCCGGGTCATCAACAAGGTCTGGCAAGTTGTTGGGGAAGCAGATATTCTCTGCGCAGATTTGGAAACAGCCCAGGGCGTGGACGACATGCTCTGGACTTTTCAGGCAGATGCTTTTATTCCTCATGGATTAGGGGCAAGGTATTCTGTACGCATACACTACCAACAACCTTGGCCGGATGCCTGCGTGGTTGCCGTGTTGTGCGCCTTGCAGAATCTCCCTGAGCCACTTCCGGCGTGTGAAAGACTGGTGGATTTTATTCCAGCCGGGAGCAACGCTCGCGACCTGGCAAGAGAGAGATATAAGACATTGAAGAACATCGGATACACTTTGCAGGTACATACCCTGGAAGCCTGACCGGAGATACCACAATGAATAAACAATCTGATCGCAAGGAACCCGTGCTTGAAGAAACATTGGAAGATAACGATGACGCACCCTTGCTGCTTACCAAGGTTGTAAGAGAAGGTTTACCCCCGCAGCTTTGGCGTCATGAAGAATCACCTGCCATGCCGGAACTCAATAGCAAATCCCATAAAACACCAGCATCTCTTGATGCCGGACAGGCCGATAAATTTTCGATGCGATGGGAAGAAGCTGAATCTGACTCTACAGCCGCCGCTGTCACAGAACAAACTGAAATGTACACACAGAGCGAAGCGCGTTGGCAGCCAGCAGAAACAGTCAATCCGCAGCAGGACTTTGAAGACCGCGACCTGGAAGCAGCACTTAAGCGTATGCGCCAAGGACTCAGTAAGTTTACCGCCTCCAGATCCGAGCCTACATTTGGAGAAAAAAGTGATTCTGATTTCGCAGATCAAGCCGTTACTGGTCTGGTCAGCGAACACCTGAAGCCTGCACCAATAAATCCGGAACCCGCTGAAAAACCAATACGATCTGAAGAGGATATTGGTGAATCGCCAGTGTCTGCACCCCTGGAACCTGAGCACATTATCAATGAAACTGCAGAGAGTAATACTGAACCCGCTGAAGAGCCTGTTGACGAAGTAATTGTAGATGCTGCCGGGTCTGAGCCGGAGGCTTCCATTGCAGATGCGGTAATTAATCCATCCGACGAAGAACATCAAGAATTTGTGGAAAAGCATCCAGTGCAGGAACCCGTGCCAGACAAACCCCCTCTTGATCTGGATTTCCTGAAAGATTTTGAGCAGTTACTTTTTCAGGAAATAGAAAGACAGGTCATTAACGAGATGGAAGAACAGATGATTCAGCATCTGCAAAAAGTCTGGAAAGAGCAGGTCAGCCTGACCTTAATGCGCACGCTGGCGCTGGAAGGCATTAAATTGCGCGAGAGTCTGGCCCAGGAAATGCGCACCTCCCTGCCTGAAATTCTTCAGCGCGTACTGCATAATGGCCTCGAACAAATCACCCCTACCGAACCTGACTGATGAAGGCTCATGACTGACCACTTAGACCGCCCCTTCGCCCCCGCCGAAATAGAACAGACCTGTTACCAACGCTGGGAGGAGCTTGGAATATTCCAGCCTCAGCCCGGGCAAACCCCCTACTGCATCATGTTGCCGCCCCCCAATGTCACCGGCACCCTGCATATGGGGCATGCATTTCAGGATACACTCATGGATATTCTCGTCCGGGTTCACCGGATGCGCGGCGAAGAAACACTTTGGCAACCCGGCACTGACCACGCCGGAATTGCCACACAAATGCTGGTCGAACGCCAGATTGTTCAGGAAGGTGGCGACCGCCATCAGATGGGCCGCAGCGCTTTTCTGGACAAAGTCTGGGAATGGCGTCATGCGTCAGGGGGGCATATTACCCGACAGATGCGCCGCCTGGGCGCCTCCTGCGACTGGACGCGAGAACGCTTCACTCTCGATAGCGGTTTGTCACAAGCGGTCACCGAAGTATTTGTGCAACTTCACGATGAAGGCCTCATCTATCGTGGCAAACGTCTGGTCAATTGGGATCCGGTACTGCGCACCGCCGTATCCGATCTGGAAGTACTCAGCGAGGAAGAAGACGGTTTTCTTTGGCACATTCGTTATCCACTGAGCGATGGTAGTGGTTCTCTGGTGGTCGCGACCACCCGTCCGGAAACCCTGCTGGGAGACGCTGCCGTTGCTGTGCATCCCGACGATCCACGTTATGCAGCGCTGATTGGCAAAACTCTGCGTCTGCCAATCATGGGGCGGGAAATTCCGGTCATTGCCGATCATTATGTAGATCCGGAATTTGGCTCGGGATGCGTCAAAATCACCCCGGCCCATGATTTTAATGACTATCAGGTGGGACAGCGTCACCATTTACCCTTGATCAACGTATTTACCCCGGATGCCCGTATTCGTGACAGCCTTGAGGTATTTACCAGCGCAGAATCCGTCCTGGATGAAGACATTCCGAGCGCATTAAGAGGACTGGACCGCTATGCTGCGCGTAAGGAGATACTGGCCCAACTGGAAAGCGAAGGGCTTTTAGTCCAAACAGATGCCCACAAACTGATGGTGCCGCGTGGTGATCGTTCTCAGGCGGCCATTGAACCCTATTTGACGGATCAGTGGTATGTAAAAGTAGCACCACTGGCTGAACCCGCCATCAAGGCCGTAGAAGAAGGTCGCATCCGCTTTGTGCCAGAAAACTGGAATAAAACCTATTTTGACTGGATGAACCGGATTGAAGACTGGTGTATTTCCCGACAGCTCTGGTGGGGACATCAGATTCCGGCCTGGTATGGTCCCGACGGACACATATTTGTTGCACGCCACGAAGAGGAAGCGCAAAGCCAGGCCAGCCGCCATTACGGCATGCCCGTGGTCCTCGAACGGGACCCCGATGTACTCGACACCTGGTTCAGCTCTGCACTCTGGCCGTTTACGACCTTGGGCTGGCCGGAAAAAACCCCTGATCTTGCACGTTTTTATCCCGGTAGCGTGCTGGTTACTGGATTCGACATCATTTTCTTCTGGGTCGCACGCATGATCATGATGGGTTTGCGCTTCATGGATGAAGTGCCCTTTCAGGAAGTGTATATCCATGGCCTGGTCCGCGATGCCGAAGGCCAGAAAATGAGCAAATCCAAGGGTAACGTGCTGGATCCTATTGATTTGATCGACGGCATCAGCCTGGAAGATCTGGTTGCCAAACGAACCAGGGGACTCATGCAGCCGCAAATGGCTGCCAAAATCGAAAAGTCCACGCGCAAGGAATTTGCCGAAGGTATTCCCGCTTTCGGAACGGACGCCCTACGCTTTACCTTTACCGCTCTGGCCACCCAGGGTCGGGACATCAAATTTGACTTGAAGCGCGTGGAGGGTAACCGGAATTTCTGCAACAAACTCTGGAATGCCTCCCGTTTTGCCATGATGCAGGTTCCCGAAATCGGCTTGCTGCACGGCGAGACAGAACTGATGGCCCCAGAACGCTGGATTATCGGACGTCTGCAGCACTGTGAAGCAGCGGTAAACACCGCCATTGATCAGTATCGCTTTGCCGATGCCGCCCACGCTCTGTATCAATTTTTCTGGAATGATTACTGCGACTGGTACATTGAACTGTGCAAACCGGTTCTGCGTGAGGACAGTCCGTTTACAGCGATACAGCAATGCGGTACCCGCAATACCCTGTTGCGGGTACTGGAGGCCGGTTTGCGTCTGCTGCATCCGGTGATGCCGTTCATCAGTGAAGAACTTTGGCAGCGCATAGCGCCCATGCTCGACAAAGGCGGTAGCAGTATTGCCATAGCACCCTACCCCATTGCCGATCTGCAACGCGTCGATCTTGAGGCCGATGCTGATACGGAATGGCTCATCAATGCCATTCGCGCCGTGCGCTCTGTTCGTGGTGAAATGGACATTCCGCCCAGCAAATTATTGCCTGTTTTGCTGCAAGGCGGTGATGCCCGGGATCGTACTCGCGCAGAGCACTACCAACCCTGGCTGTTTGCCCTGGCCCGTTTAAGTAGCCTGGAATGGCTGACAGACAGCGAAGAAGCCCCTCCGGCCGCCCTGCAACTGCTGGGAGACCTGAAAGTCCTGGTCCCTCTGGCTGGCGTCATAGATGTGGGTGCAGAGCGGGCGCGTTTGCACAAAGAACAACAACGCCTGGAATCCGATCGGGGTAAGACCCTCGGTAAACTAGGCCAGGAAAGTTTTCGTAGCCGTGCTCCCGCCGAAGTCGTCGCCAAGGAAGAAGAGCGTTTGCGGGAAATTGAAGCGGCCCTGCAGCAAGTGGAGGAACAGGCAGCACGACTGGAGTTGCTCTGAACATGGCGGATTCTGAATCTCGCCAACCGCGTTACTATCCCCTCGAACTGCTATTTGGCAAGGTTTTTTCGCCTTTCGAGCAGTTTTTGCGACGCGCGACGGCAGGGGGAATTATTCTCATTGTCGCGACGCTGCTGACCCTGTTTCTCAGCAATTCCCCATGGCATCAGTCTTATCACCTGTTTTGGGAAAATCATTTCGGCATCCATTGGGGTCATTGGATGCTCGACCAGAGTCTGCACCACTGGATTAATGACGGACTGATGGTCGTGTTCTTTTTTGTGGTCGGCCTGGAATTAAAACGTGAATTTCTGGTAGGAGAATTATCTTCCCTACGGGACGCAGCTCTGCCCATTATTGCTGCAGGGGGCGGGATGCTGGTTCCCGCACTGATATATCACCAAATCAATCCCAGCGGGCCCGCCGCCGAAGGCTGGGGAATTCCCATGGCGACAGACATTGCCTTTGCCATTGGCATTCTGGTTTTACTGGCCTGGCGGATTCCGCGTAACCTGATTGTTTTTCTGACCGCCCTGGCTATTGCCGATGATCTTGGCGCGGTACTGGTCATTGCGATTTTTTACACGCCATCACTGAATGTTTCGGCATTGATCATCGCCGGCTTGATACTGCTGGGCTTGATTCTGCTCAATCAAAGTGGCGTTCGCAAAATCCTGCCTTACCTGATTCTGGGGCTACCTTTCTGGTATTTTGTGATGCTCTCAGGCATTCATGCCACGGTCGCCGGCATTCTGCTCGCCTTCACCATCCCGGCACGGGGTCGAGTTCGTCCAGATCAACTGGCGGACACACTCAGCGCCCGTAGTGAAAACCTGCGGGATACCATCATTCACAGCAAACGCCTTGATCCGCTGGTCAACGGCAAGCTTGCGGGCATCATTCAAAGCATTGCACACAGCAGTGCCGAGGCCATCGCCCCACAACAACATCTGGAACATCGCCTCCAGCCCTGGGTAACTTTTGCCGTGATTCCCATTTTTGCGCTGGCCAATGCCGGCATCAATTTCGCCCACGTCAGCAGTGAAATGCTGCTCAGCCGGGTTACGTTAGGTATTTTTCTGGGACTGGTGCTCGGGAAATTTGTCGGCATTTCCCTGGCAAGCTGGCTGGCCATCAAAATCAAAATGGCTCGTATGCCCAATGGCGTCCGTTGGTCTCATCTTCTGGGTGCCGCCTGGCTGGCGGGAGTCGGTTTTACCATGTCTTTATTTATCAGTGACCTGGCCTTTAAAGATGCATTCATGATAGAGGAAGCCAAGCTCGGTATTTTATTGGCTTCACTGACTGCCGCCTGCATAGGACTGGTCTGGTTATTTTGGGTGGGCAGCAAAACCAAGGAGTTAGAATGATTCCTGAAGACCTCATAGAGGTTGTTAAACAAGCGCTTCGCGAAGATATAGGGAGCGGTGATCTGACCGCTGCTCTCATTCCCGAAGGGCAGATACTCCAGGCCCGCATTATCAGTCGTGAGCCAGGAATTCTCTGTGGACAACCCTACGCCACGGCCACGTTTGCCGCACTTTCCGACCAGCTGAAGCTACACTGGGAGGTTGCAGAAGGAAGCGCTATTGCTGCCGATCAGGTGCTGTGCCGCCTCGAAGGCCCGGCCCGAGCACTCCTCAGTGCCGAGCGTTGCGCCCTGAACTTTCTTCAGACCCTGTCGGGCACAGCAACGACTGTGCATCATTTTGTAGAATTGCTGAAGGGCAGCAGGACTCGCCTGCTGGATACCCGCAAAACCATACCCGGCTTACGCCAGGCGCAAAAATATGCGGTGCGGGTAGGTGGGGGGCACAACCATCGACTGGGACTGTTTGATGGAATTCTCATCAAGGAAAATCACATTGCTGCCTGTGGCAGTATTACGGCGGCGCTGAGTGCTGCCAAGGCACTTGCCCCGGCCCTGACCCGCACCGAAATTGAGGTGGAAAATCTGGAACAACTCGAAGAAGCATTGGCGGCAGGGGTGGATATGATCCTGCTCGATAATTTCGGGTTAGAATCCCTGCGCCAGGCCGTGCAGAGAGTGGCCGGAAAAATCCCCCTGGAAGCTTCGGGGAATATGGGCCTCCACAACATAGCCGCTGTCGCCGCTACCGGCGTCGATTTTATCTCCGTCGGTAGTCTTACTCGTAATTTACACAGCCTGGATTTATCTCTGCGCTATTTTTGAACTCAGGCGCGGGCTTCTGCATCCAGACTGCGCAGGGTCTCATCGGCGCCCGCAGCAGCGGTCAGGTCAGCGACATTTTCCTTGGTGAAAAACCCCTGGAAACCACCAAAACGCTGCACATATTCAATAATCAGGGAAGAGTGCTCGGAAGCGCTGGAAAAAATCTGTTTTAATCCTTCCTGCTCCGAACCGATGACCTGCAATAAAAATTTCTGCCCGCAATTTCGTAGGGCGTCCACCACATAATCAATGTTGATCTGATCATGGGTATGCCCATCCTGCACGCCCACGGCAATGTGATGCAGGCGGGGACCAAAATTACGTACAAAGGCCTCGGTGGGTGAAGGCTGACCAATCAAATGATTGCAAAAATAAGGATGATTGGCAGCGGTAAACACCTTGGCAGGACTATTCAACACGTTTTCATAATGCACGCTTTTGGTAACATTGGTAGAAGAGTTCTGATCAGGAATATCGTAAGAACCCCAGTAGTAATAACTGGATAGGGTCAGATATTCGAGAATGGCCAATTCCCGGTTCTGGCTGTATACCCGGGTTGCCAGATGATCGATGGGCAGCAGTAATTGCTCCAGACCCAGTTGTTCTCGTAACACTTTGGCTTGTTCAAAAGCCACCTGCATATCATCACGAATGGAAGACACACCCAGTGAATAAACGCGGATGTCATCATCAGGCCGTTCCCAATAACCGACAATATTGTGGGTATAGGGAGAAGGTTTGACGATAGCCATGTTGCCCGGCAACTCCAGATGCCGCACCTGCTCCTGATTAAAAAAACGGACTTCGCGGTTTTTTTGGACTTCCCGAACTTCATGCAGGTTTTTGACCTGAAAGACTTCTCCCATGTAACGCGAGTTGGGACGCTTGGCCCCCACCGGATATACTTCGTTCAGACTGCGGAAAATGCCATGCAGATTGGGATCTTTCACTTCACGAACCAACACATCGGGCGCATTCATATCAATGCGGAGAATGTGGGTGGAATGCTGATCGGTTTCGAGAGTGACCAGGTAGTTGTAAGGCGTCATCAAACACAACTCATGCACATAAGCAGCAGAATGCCCCGGCTCTACCGTAATCATCAACGCATCGATGCGGCCAATATTTTCCGTAAGCCCCTGGCGATCGCGATCTTCCAACAGGCGCCCTAACCATTCTTCAAAAAAAGCCGAATTCTGCTTGTCACCCTGCCGCTTGAAGTCTATTGATGCTTTCATCCACCACCCCGAATCATCGTCACACAGGCTATTAGTCTAACGCGCTTCAAGCTATTTGCCCAAACCGGATGCAGGTCCTGATACAGCAATATTTGACAATATACCGTTTGGTCGGTATCTTCCAACCCCATGATGACTATGATGCAACGCAAAACCCGCAATCCGGAACAGACCCGCAACGATCTTCTGGATGCTGCTTACAACGAGATTCTGGAATCCGGCTTTCAGGCCGCGAGTCTGGAACGTATTCTCGCCAATACTTCCGTGAGCAAGGGCGCGCTTTATCATCATTTTGGTACCAAGCGCGATCTCGGGCTTGCAGTCATTAATGAAGTGATCGGGCCGCAACTCGAAGAACGCTGGTTTACCATGCTCGCCCAGCACGATAATCCCATCAGCGGCCTGTACAATCTCATTGCAGAAAAAATTTCCCACGCCGATGAATCCGTTATTCGCTATGGTTGCCCGCTCAATAACCTGATTCAGGAAATGAGTCCTCTGGATGAATCATTTCGCCAGGGTCTGCAAAAAATTATTGAGCGTTGGACAGAAGTGATCGCGCGGGCACTGAAGGAAGGTCAATCCGCAGGGCAGGTCCGCCCGGACACAAATCCCGAGGATATCGCTCTTTATATTGTTGCTTCCATTGAAGGCTGTGTCGGACTGGGCAAAAACGCCCAATCTATCGACGCCTACCAACGTTGCCTCCGGCAACTGCAAGTATATATTCAGTCTTTAGCGGTCTGATCGCGTAACAATCCCCCCTTCCCTTTCTTCATACCCGAATAAGGAGGTAGAGTGATGTCTGAAATTCATTCCGAATGGCTACAACTGGAAAATGGTCCCCGCGCTTGGTACGCCCGCCCCGGCAGCAATGGGCCGCATCCTGGCGTCGTCATATTTATTGAAGCTTTTGGCGTAAACAGCCATTTTCAGGAAGTAGCCGAACGATTTGCCAAGGCGGGATACTGTGCCATTGTTCCCGATTTGTACCATGGCAAAGTGTATGAATACGCGGATTTTGACAATGCCATTGGGCATCTTAAAACCCTGAAAGACGATCTGGCCATGCAGGAAGCGGGGTTGGCCATTGCCGAACTGCAAAAACGCCCCGAAGTCATGAAGCACGCCATCGGCGCTGTCGGCTTTTGTATGGGTGGCCGTTTTGCGTTTATGGCCAATGCCGTGCATGCCGATAAACTCAGTGCGGCCGTTGCCTTTTATGGCGGTGGCATTGCTCCGGACAAAGACCCGGCCGGACGCCAACCCCTCCTGCATCTGGTTGAACAGATGCGCGCCCCGCTACTGCTGCTTTATGGAGCTGATGATCACTCCATAACCCCGGAAGAACATGGACGTATTGCCGCAGCCCTCAGCACCGCCAAAAAGCGTTACACCCTGACGCTGTTTCCTGGTGCACCCCACGGTTTTTTTGCTGACCCGCGTGACAGCTATCGCCCCGAAGCTGCCGCCGAAGGCTGGCGTCTCACCCTGGATCATTTCAGTCAGCATCTGGGAGGACAGGCATGAGCCACAAACTGTTTACGCCCTGGACCATGCGTAGCATCACGCTGCGCAACCGCATTGTCGTCGCACCCATGTGTCAGTACTCTACCCCGGATGGCGTAGCCAGTGATTGGCATATGGTC
The DNA here is from genome assembly GCF_018853445.1 of Acidithiobacillus concretivorus. Lineage (GTDB taxonomy): Bacteria > Pseudomonadota > Gammaproteobacteria > Acidithiobacillales > Acidithiobacillaceae > Acidithiobacillus > Acidithiobacillus concretivorus. Next base: position 2,523 of record NZ_JABELD010000038.1, on the reverse strand, counting down.
CATCTTGGCAGCCGTGCGGTGGGTGGGGCCGGACTGGTCATGGCCGAAGCCAGCGCGGTAAGTCCCGAGGGTCGTATTTCTCCGCGCGATCTGGGTATCTGGAATGACTCCCAAGCCGAAGCTCTGGCACCCATCGTCCGCTTCATAAAAAACCAGGGAGCCGTGACTGCCATACAAATTGCCCATGCCGGACGCAAGGCCTCTACTCAGGCTCCTTTTGCCGGCGGCGCACCCATCGCGCCTGATGCGGAACAGGGTTGGCAACCTTATGGCCCCAGCCCGCTGCCTTTCAGTCCGGCACACACGATACCCGAGGCAATGACTGCTGAGGATATCGAAAAAGTCCGCAAGGACTTTGTGGCTGCTGCGCAAAGAGCGCTACATGCCGGGTTTGAAGTCCTCGAACTGCACATGGCCCATGGCTACCTTCTGCACAGCTTTCTTTCGTCCATCAGTAATCATCGTGATGATGCCTATGGTGGCAGCCTCGAAAACCGGATGCGCCTGCCTCTGGAAATCACCCATGCCGTGCGCGCGGTCTGGCCCGACCATCTGCCCCTGTGGGTCCGAATTTCGGCCACAGATTGGGTACCCGGGGGCTGGGATCTGGAACAATCCGTCGCTCTGGCCAAGCAGTTGCAGGCAAGCGGTGTGGACGTTATTGATTGTAGCAGCGGCGGGATGACCCCTGATGCGGTCATTCCGGCTGGCCCTGGATTTCAGACGCCCTTCGCGCAAAAAATAAGCGAACAAACCGGATTACCCACTGTTGCCGTCGGACTGATTACCGAAGCCATGCAGGCTGAACATATTCTGGTTACAGAACAGGCTGATGGCGTCGCCCTTGCCCGGGAATTACTTCGCAATCCGTACTGGCCCCTGCACGCCGCCCGTGAACTGGGAGTAGACTTGCCCTGGCCAGAACAATACGATCGGGCCAAATTACGCTAAAACGCCGCTTATCTCTCCAAAAAGAGAGATGAAGTGAATTGCCGGGATGGGTTGCTATCCCGGTTTTTACATTCTGGAGCCACAGACTGATGCCTTCCCCCCAAAAAACGGTGACACTATGGCCTTTGGCTGCACTGGCCCTGTTGTCCATGATCTGGGGATATAACTGGGTCGTCATGAAAGTCGCCATAAGCGACTGCCCGCCCCTGCTTTTTGCCACTCTGCGCGTTTGGCTAAGTGTCATCGTCCTGATTCCTTTAATCATCTGGCTGAAAAGACCACTGCGGATGCCCTCAGCCCGCTATATCATTCCCTTTGGCCTGTTGCAAACTACCGGTTTTATTGGGCTTGCCCTCTGGGCGCTGGAATATGGCGGTGCCGGAAAAACGGCCATTCTTGTCTACATGATGCCGCTATGGCTGATTGTGTTTGCCTGGCCTCTGCTCGGCGAGAAACTGCACGGATTACAATGGCCGGCCGTGCTGTTGGCCCTGTTGGGTCTGATTGCCATTCTAAAGCCCTGGAGCTTCAACGGCGAATGGGCTGGCAGCGTGATTGCGCTGATTTCGGGCATTTTGTGGGCCAGTTCCGCCCTCTGGCAAAAGCGCTATGCGCCCCCCAACATGGATTTATTCAACAGCACCTTGTGGCAAACCATTTTCGGCGGACTTGGGCTGATTGTCATGACCTTGTTTATTGACCCGCTGACGGTTCACTGGACACCCGTATTTATCGGGGCCCTGCTTTATAATGCGATTCCTGGCACTGCCCTAGCCTATTTTTTATGGGCCTACGCCTTGCAGAAACTGCCCTCGGGAATCGCGGGCATGGGCACTCTGGCAGCGCCGCTGATTGGCGTTGTTGCCGCCTGGCTGCAATTGGGTGAAACCCCGGGAGGCTGGGAAGGTGTGGGAATGGTCTGCATTTTTGTCGCACTGGCTTTAGTCAGCTGGCAACACCTGCGCCCCCGTGAACAGGAAAACGCTATTGTGCCAACGGGTCAGGAATAAATGGAAAATTTTGGGCTTTAAAGTCCATTTTGCGGCTGCTCTTCCTCCAACATTTTGCGCAATTGCTGACCAGTCGCACGCCTGACCGGTTTTCCATCTACAGGCGAAGCGGGGCTACGTCGATCTTCATCCAGTGCAAAAATGATCAGACGAATCTCCGAGTCTGCGTAGTCAATTTTCAGGCAGGGATAATCTTGCGCCGGGGCATCGCCAAAATGTAGGCGCTGCCAGCTTTCTTCATAAGGTGTTTTCTGGTCCATCAAAAAGAAAATGACCGTCTCAGGGGCATCCGCAAATAAATGCAGGGTAATTGCCGCATGGCGTGTAGCCGTACCATTCAACACTGGGCCGGTCAGACGCGGCTGAAACACCTCCAGCCACTGCATGGCTTTCAGCGCCCGATCCCGCAGTTCGCGTATATCCGCCGCATGGGCAGGCCCATGAAAAAGCTGCAGGCGGGCATGTAATTCCGACTCTATCTCACTATTATTCGGCCAGTGGTGCTGGGCATCGCCCCCGGCACCCAAACGCCGCGCTGCTTTTTCCTTGGCCACCCGAAAAT